>NZ_JBFUEI010000002.1:0-456309 GCF_056404275.1 Pedococcus sp. P2_D9 | reverse complement strand
CCGCCGCGGCCGAGGCGGCCCGGCAGGCTCGCCTCGCCGCCGAGCGGGCCAAGGCCGCCCGCACGGCTGCCGCACGGAAGGCGGCCCAGCAGGCCGCGGCTCGTGCCGCAGCCGAAGCGGCTCGCCAGAAGGCCGCTGCCGAAGCCGCCGAGCAGGCTGCTCGCGACGCCGCCCAGCACAACCAGCCGAAGCCCAGGCAGCAGCCTGACAACCCGCCCCCGCCGCCGCCGTCCACCAACGGCGGGGTCTCCGCGGTCATCGCGTACGCGCGCGCCCAGATCGGCAAGCCCTACGAGTGGGGTGGCGACGGCCCGAACACGTTCGACTGCTCCGGTCTCACGATGCGCGCCTGGCAGCGAGCCGGGGTCGGCCTCTCGCACTACACCGGTGCGCAGTGGGACGAGACCTCACGGGTCGCCATCAGCGACCTGCGCGCCGGTGACCTCGTCTTCTTCGGCAGCTCCGGCCCGACCAGCCACCACGTGGGTCTCTACGTCGGCGACGGCCAGATGATCGAGGCTCCCTACACCGGCGCCGACGTCCGCTACGCCTCCATCTACCGGTCGGACCTCGTGTCCTACGGCGGCCGTCCCTAGCTCCTGTATGCCGGGTGCTCGCCGCCGCGCGCGGGTTCAGTCGGTGGGGGGCTTGGCCTCGGACATCGGCTCGGCGGACACGTCGGGCATGCGCCACCGAGCGGTCGTCATGCCGGCGTCCTTGGCGCGCTGGATCGCCTCGCGCACGACCTTCTCGGCTTCCTCACGGCCGGCCCAGTGGGCGCCTTCGACGGACTTGCCGGGCTCGAGGTCCTTGTAGGTCTCGAAGAAGTGCTGGATCTCGAGGCGGTCGAAGCTGCTGACCTGCTCGAGCTCGGTGATGTGGGCCTGGCGCGGGTCGCCTGCGGGCACACAGAGGATCTTGTCGTCGCCGCCCGCCTCGTCGCGCATGTGGAACATGCCGATCGGGCGCACGCGCACGAGGCAACCGGGGAAGGTCGGCTCCTCGAGGAGCACGAGGGCGTCGAGGGGGTCGCTGTCCTCGCCGAGGCTGTCCTCGACGTAGCCGTAGTCGGCCGGGTAGCGGGTGGAGGTGAACAGCAGGCGGTCGAGCCGGATCCGGCCCGTCTCGTGGTCGACCTCGTACTTGTTGCGGTGCCCCTGCGGGATCTCGATGGTGACGTCGAACTCCACGACGATGTCCCTTCCGTTGTGCGCATGCCTGAGACTTGGTGCGCGCGCCTATGACCTAGGCTCGCGGCTAAGTGTTCCGTATGACGCAAGTCCAGCGCCTGAGGGGGTCGAGTGCGTCGCATCCTCGCCGCCCTGCTGGCCGTGGTGGTGCTGGGGGTGGCCTACGCAGCGCTCGACGTGTTCGACATCGTGCCCGGGATCCTGACGCGTGACCAGCGCCGGGTCGCCCCGACGACCACCACCCCCACGGGCACGGCGACGCCCACGACCGCCGCGGTCCCGACCATCGACGCCGCCGCCCAACCGCTCCAGCCAGCGTCCGCCAGTGCTCCGATCCCGGACCCCACCGCGCTGGCCAAGGCGCTTTCGACCGTCGTGTCCGACCCGGCTCTGCGTCCCGGGCCGGGCATCGTGGTTCGTGACGCGTTCACGGGCCAGACCCTGCTGACCAAGGACGCCACGAGGGCCCGGGTGCCCGCGTCCACGGCCAAGCTGCTGACGGCGCTGGCGGTCGACACGACGCTCGACCCCCTGTCCACCCTCCCCACGACCGTGGTGCAGGGCACCACGCCCGACGAGATCGTCCTGGTCGCGGGCGGCGACACGATGCTGGCCAGGGGCAAGGGAACGCCCACCGCCGTCGAGGGTCGCGCCGGGCTGGCGGACCTGGCGGATCAGGTCGCCTCGGCGCTGCAGGCCGCAGGGAAGACCCAGGTCAGCCTCCGGCTGGACACGACCTACGCCAAGGGTCCGCGCTGGGCGCCGGGCTGGAACCAGGCGGACGTGAACGCCGGCTACACCGGAGGGGTCTCGATGCTGGGCCTGGCAGGCCAGCGGGCCGTGCCGTTCAAGCCGGCACCACGCAACCCCGAGGCCGCCACGGGCGCCGCCTTCGTGGCCGCCCTGGCCAAGGTCGGCATCACGGCGACCCTCGCCCCGGAGGCCACCTGGTCCACCAAGGTGCCCGAGGGCGCCACCGAGCTGGGGCGGGTGGAGTCGGCCCCGATCGGCGACCTCCTCGCCCTCGCCCTCGACGACAGCGACAACGCGCTCACCGAGGGGCTCGCGCGAATGGCAGCCGTGAAGGCCGGGGACCCTGCGACCTTCGCGGCCGCCGTCTCGTTCGTGACGACCACGGTGCACGCCCGGGGTGTCGACCTGACGGGGGTGGTCCTCAAGGACACCAGCGGGCTCACCTCGGGTCAGGCGATCCCTCCGCAGGTGCTGTCCGACGTGCTTCAGCTCGGAGCCGACGGTTCGGTCCCCGCCATGCAGGACACCATCGCGCGACTGCCCGTGGCGGGCCTGTCGGGCACCCTGGCGACCCGGTTCCACGCGAGGAACACGCGCGCCGTCGCTGGCCTGGCCCGCGCCAAGACCGGCACGCTCACCGGCGTGAGCGCCATGGCCGGCACCGTGATCGACGCCGACGGGCGGGTGCTGTCCTTCGTCGTCCAGGCCGACGGGCTCCCCGGGGGCCCCGGAACGCTGAACGCCCGGGCCGCGTTGGACCGCTTCGTGGCGGTGCTCGCGACCTGCGGGTGTCCCTGACCTACCGTGAGGGGATGACCGTGTTCGAGGCAGCAGCTCCGAAGACCACCCGCTACGTCGACTGGCAGTTCGCCAAGACCACCGGGACGCGGCTGGTGCCCGCCGGACCCAAGGTGACGGTGGCCGAGGCTGCCGAGGTCGTCGCGTCGGTGCGGGCGGCGGCTCACCGCGCTCAGCAACCCGTCGCCGAGACTGCTCGGCTGCACGCCCCCGGGGACGCCCCCGGGCCCGTCGTCGTCGACCGCCGCACCTGGATCTCGCTCAACGCGGACTCGATGTCGGCGCTCATGGACCCCGTCTTCGGCAAGCTCGTCGACAGCCAGAAGAGCGCCCCTAACCAGACCATGCAGGCCATCGGCGGCAAGGTCACCGGCGGCGAGGCCGGGGCGCTGCTGGCCTTCATGTCGAGCAAGGTCCTCGGTCAGTACGACCTGGCACCGGGTGGCACGCCACAGCTGATGCTCGTGGCCCCCAACCTCGTCCAGGTCGAGCGCGAGCTCGGCCTCGACCCGGCCGACTTCCGGCTCTGGGTCTGCATGCACGAGGAGACCCACCGCGTGCAGTTCACGGCGGTGCCCTGGCTGCGCGACCACATGGTCGAGCGCGTCCGCACCCTGGCGTCCGACCTGGTCCCCGACCCCGAGTCGCTGCAGGAGACGCTCTCGCGCCTCACCAAGCAGCTGCCCGACGCACTCAAGAGCGGCGGCGCCGGCCTCACCGACCTGATCGCCACGCCGGAGCAGCGCGCCGAGCTCGCCGGTGTCACGGCGGTCATGTCGCTGCTCGAGGGGCACGCCGACGTGGTGATGGACGAGGTCGGTCCCCAGATCATCCCCTCCGTGGCCCACATCCGCAGCAAGTTCAACGAGCGCCGCAAGGGCGTCGGCGCCTTCGACCGGGTGCTGCGCCGGCTGCTGGGGCTCGAGGCCAAGATGCGGCAGTACCGCGACGGCGCGATCTTCGTCCGCGAGGTCACCGCGGCCGTCGGCACCGACGGCTTCAACCGCATCTGGGAGTCCCCCGAGACGCTGCCGCTGCCGGCCGAGATCGCCACGCCCTCGGCCTGGGTGTCCCGGGTCCACGGCTGACCGGTGGCCGCACACCCTCGCACTGTGCTCCCGGAGGCCTGACGTGACCGGCCCCCACCCGGCCAGCGCGGCCATCCGCGTCGCTGTGCGCGTGACCCTGGCCGAGTGCCGGCCCGGCGACCTGGTCCTCGTCGCGTGCAGCGGGGGAGCGGACTCGCTCGCGCTCGCGGCGGCGGTCGCCTTCGAGGCGCCGAAGCTGGCTGTCCGGGGCGGCGCGGTCGTCGTCGACCACGGGCTCTCGGCCGAGTCCGCGGACGTTGCCCGCCGGGCGGCCGAGCAGTGCGAGACCCTCGGGCTGGCGCCGGTGAGCAGGGCCGTGGTCGAGGTCGTCCAGGGCCCCGACGGCCTCGAGTCCGCCGCTCGCGACGCCCGCTACGCCGCCTTCGACACAGCCGCCGAGCGGCACGGCGCGCGCCTCGTTCTCCTGGGCCACACCCTCGACGACCAGGCGGAGCAGGTCCTGCTCGGCCTCACGCGGGGTGCGGGCGCCAGGTCCCTAGCCGGTATGCCGCGGGCTCGCGACCGCTTCCGGCGTCCCCTCCTGGGGGTCACCAGGGCACAGACCCGATCCTCGTGCGCCGCCGAGGGCCTCACCCGGTGGGACGACCCGATGAACGACGACCCGGCCTTCACCCGGGTCCGCGCCCGCCGGGCGCTCCTGGACCTCGAGCGCGACCTCGGCCCCGGTGTCGCAGCCGCCCTCGCACGCACTGCGGACCTCCTGCGGCAGGACGCCGACCACCTCGACGACCTCGCCGACGCGGCCGTCGTGGCGCTGGGGGCCGGGCCCTGGACGACCGGGGACCTGGCCGCCCTGCCGCGGGCCGTGCGCACGCGGGTCTGGCGCCGCCTCGCGGTCGCGGCCGGTGCGCCGGCCGGGCAGGTGAGCACCCGGCATACCGAGGCGTGTGACGCCCTCCTCACGCAGTGGCACGGACAGGGTCCGGTGAGCCTGCCCGGCCCGCTGCAGGCGACCCGATCTGGCGGTCGGGTATCCATCGCCCCACCTGCTCGGGTTGAATAGCCCCGCACCCGCCGACAACTGAGGGAGTTTGAGCCGTGGACGCTGCCCATATGGGAGCCGATCTCGAGAAGGTCCTCATCACCGAGGAGGAGATCCACGCCAGGCTCGACGAGCTCGCGACCGAGATCTGGGCGGAGTACGAAGGCAAGGACCTGCTCCTCGTCGGCGTCCTCAAGGGCGCCGTCATGGTGATGGCAGACCTGTCCCGCGCGCTGCCCGGCACGGCCCCGGTCGACTGGATGGCCGTGTCGTCCTACGGCTCGGGCACGAAGTCCTCGGGTGTGGTCCGGATCCTCAAGGACCTCGACACCGACATCACCGGCAAGCACGTCCTCATCGTCGAGGACATCGTCGACTCCGGGCTGACGCTCTCGTGGATCAAGGCCAACCTGGAGTCCCGCTCGCCGGCCTCGGTGGAGATCTGCACGCTGCTCCGCAAGCCCGAGGCCGCGAAGGTCGAGATCGACGTGAAGTGGGTGGGCTTCGACATCCCCAACGAGTTCGTCGTGGGGTACGGCCTCGACTACGCCGAGAACTACCGCAACCTGCGCGAGGTGGGCACGCTCGCCCCCCACGTCTACGCCTGAGGCGTACTCGGAACACAGGGCCGATCCGGGTCGTTGTCCAGCACGAGCCACCGGAGCACTGCGTAGTACCGTCGTGGTAGAGCCGAGCCCAGGCCGGGCAACGGCACCCAGCGTCAGCGAGCAGGAGGAACGGGGCGGCCAGCCCCGCTACACACATGGATTTCAAGCGCATCCTTCGGGCCCCGTTGTTCTGGGTCGTCGCCGTCATCGCGATCACGTTGATGGTCTTCAGCCTCAGCGACGCCGGTGGCTACACGCGGATCGACACCTCCGCCGCACAGCAGCTCATCACCGAGAAGAAGGTGGAGCGCGCCGTCGTCACGAACAACGAGGTGGTCGACCTCGACCTCAAGAAGGGTGTGACCTACTCCGACGGCAAGAACGTCAAGAACGCCACGAAGGTCCGCACGCAGTACGTCGAGGCCGCCGGTCCGTCGTTCATCAAGCTCCTCGAGGACAACACCCCGCCCGGGCGGATCAACCAGGTCATCAAGGACACCAACCCGCTGCTGTCGCTGCTGGGCTCGCTGCTGCCGATCATCATCCTGCTCGGCCTCTTCTGGTTCCTCATGAACCAGATGCAGGGTGGCGGTTCGCGCGTCATGCAGTTCGGCAAGTCCAAGGCCAAGCTCGCCAGCAAGGACACGCCCAAGGTCACCTTCGCGGACGTCGCGGGGGCCGACGAGGCGGTCGAGGAGCTCCACGAGATCAAGGAGTTCCTGGCCGAGCCGGCGAAGTTCCTGGCGGTGGGTGCCAAGATCCCCAAGGGCGTCCTGCTCTACGGCCCTCCCGGCACGGGCAAGACGCTGCTCGCCCGGGCCGTTGCCGGTGAGGCCGGGGTGCCGTTCTACTCGATCTCGGGTTCAGACTTCGTCGAGATGTTCGTCGGTGTCGGTGCGAGCCGGGTCCGCGACCTCTTCGAGCAGGCCAAGGCCAACGCCCCCGCGATCGTCTTCGTCGACGAGATCGACGCCGTGGGTCGGCACCGTGGTGCGGGCCTCGGCGGTGGCCACGACGAGCGTGAGCAGACCCTCAACCAGCTGCTGGTGGAGATGGACGGCTTCGACGTCAAGACCAACGTCATCCTCATCGCGGCGACCAACCGCCCCGACATCCTCGACCCGGCCCTGCTGCGCCCCGGCCGCTTCGACCGCCAGATCGCGGTCGAGGCCCCCGACATGATCGGGCGGCACCGCATCCTCGAGGTGCACTCGCAGGGCAAGCCGATGGCCACCGGCGTCGACCTGCTCGCGGTCGCCCGCCGGACGCCCGGCTTCACCGGTGCCGACCTCGCCAACGTGCTCAACGAGGCGGCCCTGCTGACGGCTCGCAGCGACGGCAAGCTCATCGACGACGCCGCGCTGGACGAGGCCATCGACCGGGTCATCGCCGGCCCCCAGAAGCGCACCCGGATCATGTCCGCCAAGGAGCGCAAGATCACGGCCTACCACGAGGGCGGGCACGCGATCGTGGCAGCAGCGATGAACCACCTCGACCCGGTGACCAAGGTGACGATCCTGCCCCGCGGCAGGGCGCTCGGCTACACGATGGTGATGCCGACCGACGACAAGTACTCCACGACGCGCAACGAGATCCTCGACCAGCTGTCCTATGCGATGGGTGGCCGGGTCGCCGAGGAGGTCGTCTTCCACGACCCCACGACCGGTGCCTCGAACGACATCGAGAAGGCCACCGGCATGGCCCGCAAGATGGTCACCGAGTACGGCATGAGCGAGCGCGTCGGCGCCATCAAGCTCGGCCAGTCGCAGGGTGAGGTCTTCCTCGGTCGCGACATGGGTCACCAACGCGACTACTCGGAAGAGGTCGCCAGCATCGTCGACGAAGAGGTGCGCAAGCTCATCGACGCCGCCCACGACGAGGCCTGGCACGTGATCAACGACAACCGCGACATCCTCGACCGGCTGGTCCTGGACCTGCTCGAGCACGAGACGCTGAACGCCAAGGAGCTCGCGGCCATCTTCGAGCCGATCCGCAAGCGTCCCGTGCGCCCGACCTGGCTCTCCAGCGAGACCCGGTTCCTCTCCGACCAGCCGCCCGTCCTGACCCCGGCCGAGAAGGCCGCCCAGAACGGCTCGGCCCCCGCGCTGGAGTCTGCGGGCACCAACCGCCAGACCGCCGAGGCGATCGACAAGGCGGCCGAGGCCGGCGCCGTGAAGGCCCACGAGGAGCACCCGCCCACCCAGGTGATCGAGGTCCCCGAGGGTGGCCAGGTCGATCCGAATGGCCACTGAGGCCAAGCCTCACGTGGTCGACCAGCCGCGTGCGGAGGCTGCCGTGCGTGAGCTGTTGATCGCCATCGGCGAGGATCCCGACCGCGAGGGCCTGGTCGAGACCCCGGCGAGGGTCGCGCGGGCGTACGGCGAGTTCTTCGCCGGGCTGGCCCTCGACCCCGCGGAGGTCCTCGCCAAGACGTTCCAGATCGAGCACGACGAGATGATCCTGGTGCGCGACATCGAGGTCTACTCGATGTGCGAGCACCACCTCGTGCCCTTCCACGGCGTGGCCCACGTCGGCTACATCCCGGCCAAGGACGGCCGCGTGACCGGACTGTCCAAGCTGGCCCGGCTCGTCGAGATGTACGCCCGGCGACCGCAGGTGCAGGAGCGGTTGACGACCCAGGTCGCCGACTCGCTCGTCACCCACCTCGGCGCCCAGGGCGTCATCGTCATCGTCGAGTGCGAGCACCTGTGCATGTCGATGCGCGGCATCCGCAAGCCGGGGTCGCGGACGATCACCTCGGCCGTCCGGGGCCAGCTGCGCGACGCGGCCACCCGTGCCGAGGCCATGGCGCTACTTCTGGGGGGCAAGCGGTGACCGGACGCGAACTCGCGCGCCCCACCACCCCTGCCAAGCCCAACAGCCGGCTCCCCGGCATGCTCGCGGCGTCCAAGGCGCCCCGACTGCTCGGCAACCTCACCTACCTCGTCGGCACGCTGGACCTGCTGACCGGCCTGCTGCACTCCTGGCGGGTCCACCTCCAGGGGCTCACCGAGGTGCTGCCCGGTGCCCTCTCCGATGCGGCAGCGGCGGCGACGGTGGTGTCCGGGATCTTCCTCATCGTGCTGGGGCACTCGCTCAAGCGTCGCAAGCGGCGCGCCTGGCGGGCGGCGGTCGGACTACTCGCCCTGTCGGTGGTCCTGCACGCCATCAAGACCGAACCCGCCTCTGCAGTCATCTCCCTCGTCGGTCTCGGGCTGCTCGTGCGGTACCGCACCGAGTTCCGCGCCCTCGGTGACCCGACGACGCGGTGGCGCGCAGTTCGCGCCTTCGTGGTGCTGCTCGTCGTGTCCGTGCTGGCCGGCGGCCTGGTCATCTGGCTCAACCGGCGCGACATCGTGGGCGGCTTCCCGGGGCCGGGGGAGCTCGTGCGGGAGCTGGGCCTGGGCATGGTCGGGGCCAACGGCCCCCTGACGTTCACGCAGGACAGGTCCGCCGACATCGTCGGGTCGCTGCTGCTCGGCTTGGGGCTGATGACGCTGCTGACGCCGGTCTACCTCGCGCTGCGTCCCGCCGAGCCCGTGCCGTCCCTGACCGATGACGACGAAGCCCGCCTCCGTGCCCTCGTCGACCGGCACGGCGACTCCCTGGCCTACTTCAACACCCGGCGCGACAAGTCGGTGATCTGGTCGTCGTCCGGCAAGGCGGCGATCGCCTACCGCGTGGTGTCCGGCGTGATGCTGGCCAGCGGTGACCCCGTGGGAGACCCCGAGGCCTGGCCCGGTGCGATGCACGCCTTCCTCGCGGAGGCAGCTGCCCATGCGTGGACGCCCGCCGTGCTGGGCTGCTCCGAGCACGCCGGCACGATCTGGGTGCGCGAGACCGGCTACACGGCGCTGGAGCTCGGCGACGAAGCCGTCGTCGACGCCTCGACCTTCACCCTCGAGGGCCGCCCGATGCGCAACGTGCGACAGATGGTGGGCCGGGTCGCGCGGGCCGGGTATGCCGTGGACGTCTGCCGCGTCCGCGACGTCACCACCGACGTGCGTGACCGCGCCATGGCGGACGCCTCCGCATGGCGGTCCAGCGCCACCGAGCGCGGGTTCTCGATGGCGCTCGGCAGGTTGCTCGACGAGGGCGACCCCGAGTGCGTGTTCGTGGCCGCACGGCAGGATGGGGTCGTGCGAGCCTTCCTGCAGTTCGTCCCCTGGGGTCCCGACGGGATGTCCCTCGACGTCATGCGGCGTGACTCGAGCGCCGACGCGGGGGTCAACGAGCTGATGATCACCGAGGCGCTCGCGGCGGCGCCGGGTCTGGGCGTGCGGCGGGTCTCGCTGAACTTCGCGGCGTTCCGCTCCGTGCTGGAGCGCGGTGGCAAGCTGGGAGCCGGGCCGATCCTCAAGTCCTGGCGGCGCGTGCTGCTGTTCGCGTCGCGGTGGCTGCAGATCGAGAGCCTCTACCGGTTCAACGCCAAGTTCCAGCCGCAGTGGCAGCCACGGTTCCTCGTCTACCCCTCGGGATCGGACCTGCCACGGGTCGGACTGGCTGCCCTGGAGGCCGAGGCCTTCCTCACCTGGCCGACGCTGGGCCGGCTCGGCGGTGGGGCGTGACCACTCCGGCTGGGAACGTCTCGTGGCCGCTGCGCCGGGCCGACGGGCTCCCGGTCGTGATGGGCGTGGTCAACGTGACCCCCGACTCGTTCAGCGACGGCGGCCAGTGGTTCGAGCCGTCCGCGGCGGTCGAGCACGGCCGTGAGCTGATCTCCCAGGGCGCCGACATCCTCGACGTCGGCGGGGAGTCGACGCGACCTGGTGCCGAGCGTCCGTCGGTGGCCGAGGAGAAGCGCCGGGTGCTCCCGGTCGTGGCCGCCCTCGCCGCAGCGGGCGCCGTCGTGTCGGTCGACACCATGCGCGCGGAGGTCGCTGCCGAGGCGCTCGCGGCCGGGGCGGCCATCGTCAACGACGTGAGCGGGGGGATGGCCGACCCCGAGATGGCCGGCGTCGTCGCGTCGGCAGGGGTGCCGTTCGTCGCGATGCACTGGCGTGGGCACAGCGTCGACATGCAGTCCCGGGCGGTCTACGACGACGTGGTGGCCGACGTGGTGGCCGAGCTGTCCCAGCGGGCAGCGGAGCTCGCGGCTGCTGGGATCGGGGCCGACCGGATCGTGCTCGATCCCGGCTTCGGGTTCGCCAAGCTGACCGGGCACAACTGGTCGCTCCTGCGCGGGCTCGACCGGCTGGTCGAGCTCGGCCACCCGGTCCTGGTCGGCACCTCCCGCAAGACGTTCCTCGGCCGGATCGGCGTGCCCGCGGGGGCTGAGCCGCGGCCACCACTGGATCGCGACGTGGCCACGGCCGCGACGTCCGTGCACGCCGCGCAGCTGGGGGCGTGGGGCGTGCGCGTCCACCACGTCCCCTCGACCCTCGACGCCATGCGGGTCGCCCGCGCCATCCGGGACGCCCAGTGACGCCGGCAACATCAGCAGAGGTGCATCAGTGACGGACCAGATTGTCCTCAAAGGGATTTCGGCCAAGGGCTACCACGGCGTCCTCGACTTCGAGAAGCGTGACGGACAGACCTTCGTCGTGGATGTGACGCTGCATGTCGACCTCGGGCCCGCGGGCACGAGCGACGACCTGGCCGACACGGTCAACTACGCCGAGGTCGCGGGCGACGTCGTGGCGCTCATCGAGGGCGACTCCCTCGACCTGATCGAGGCCCTTGCGTCCCGCATCGCCGACCGCGTCCTCGCACGGCCCCTCGTCGAGGCGGTCGAGGTCGTCGTCCACAAGCCCGAAGCCCCCGTGGGACACCCGTTCACCGACGTGCAGGTGCGGGTCACCCGAGAGCGCCAGTCGCACGTCGTGATCGCGATGGGCTCCAACGTCGGCGACTCCCTCGACACCCTGCACGACGCCGCCATCGCGCTCTACGGGCTGATCGACATCATCGAGGTGTCCCCGGTCGTCGAGACCGATCCGGTGGGTGGTCCCGACCAGCCGGCATACCTCAACGCCGTGGTGACGGGGACGACCCACCTCGCGCCGTCCTCGCTCCTGGCCGGGCTGCACGACATCGAGCGGGCGCACGGCCGCACCCGCGAGGTCCACTGGGGCCCGAGGACCCTGGACCTCGACCTGGTCCAGTACGGCGACCCGGTGTTCGACACCGACATCGTGATGGACAGCCCGACCCTCACCCTGCCGCACCCGCGGGCGCACGAGCGCGGCTTCGTGCTCGTGCCGTGGCTCCAGGCCGACTCGGAGGCGGTGCTGCGCGTGGGCGGCCAGGTCCGGCGGGTGGCCGACCTGGTCAGCGGGATGGACGTGTCCGGCGTGCGCCCGGGGCCTGACATCGACCTGCTGGAGGGGCCGTGGTGAACCAGGGCCACGGCCTGCGCTGGGCGCAGCTCGGCGCGATCGCCCTTGTCGTCGGGCTGCTGTCGTGGCTGGGCTGGCGGCTCTACCTCAACGCCGGCCACCTGCTCGGACCGGCGTCCTGGGTCTCCGCCGTCATGCTCGTCGCCATGGCGGTCCTGGTCATCGGGGCCGGGCTGCCGGTGCGCCGCTTCCTGCGCGGCGAGGCCCGCAAGTCGCTCAGCCCGATCCGGGCGGCCCGCACACTGGTGCTCGCCCAGGCCGCCGCGCTCACCGGTTCAGGCGTGCTGGGGTGGTATGCCGCGCAGGCGGCTCACGCGGTGGCGGACGTGGACCTGCCCGGCTACCGCGACCTGCTCTGGCGGCTGCTGTCGCTCTGCGCGGCGTCGTTGGTGCTCACGACCGCCGGGATGCTGACCCAGCGGATGTGCCGGGTCGACCCGCGCGGAGACGCGGACCGCGACTCCCGCACCTGACCACCCGCAACCGCCGTTGTGCGTGGACGGGGGGCGCGGGGGACGCGGGCGCCGCGGGCAGGGTGGGAGGGGGTTACTTGTCGACGTCGCCCACGACGAAGAACATCGAGCCGAGGATCGCCACCATGTCGGCGATCAGGTTGCCGGGCAGCACCTCGGCCAGCACGGCGACGTTGTTGAACGACGCCGAACGGAGCTTCAGCCGCCACGGTGTCTTCTCCCCGCGTGAGACGAGGTAGTAGCCGTTGAAGCCGAGTGGGTTCTCGGTCGCGGTGTACAGGTCGCCCTCGGGGACCTTGAGCACCTTGGGCAGCTTGACGTTGACCGGGCCCTGGGGCAGCGACCTGAGGCGGTCCAGACACGCCTCCGCGAGGTCGAGACTCACGTGCACCTGCTCGAGGAGCACCTCGAGCCGGGCCAGGCAGTCGCCGGCCGTGCGCGTCACCACGCGACCGGGGCCGCCTTCGGCGAACAGCTCGGCGTAGGCGAGGTAGGGCTCGTCGCGCCGCAGGTCCATGTCGACGCCGGCAGCGCGCGCGATGGGACCCGAGACCCCATACGCCGCAATCACTTCCGGCGACACCAGGCCTACTCCGCGCGTGCGGGCCTCCAGGATCTCGTTGCCCACGATGAGCGACTCGATGTCTGGCAGCCGCCCACGAACTGCTGACACGGCATACGCGACGCGGTCGAGCCAGCCGGCTGGGAGGTCCTCCTTGAGCCCACCCACCCGGTTGAACATGTAGTGCATCCGCCCGCCCGACGCCTCCTCCATGACCGCCTGGAGCTCCTCGCGCTCGCGGAAGGCGTAGAAGATCGGCGTGATGGCGCCGAGCTCGAGCGGGTAGGAGCCGAGGAACATCAGGTGGTTCAGCACCCGGTTGAGCTCGGCCAGCAGGGTCCGGGCCCACACCGCCCGCTCGGGCACCTCCATGCCGAGCATCCGCTCGACGCCCAGCACCACGCCGAGCTCGGAGGAGAAGGCCGACAGCCAGTCGTGGCGGTTGGCCAGGACGATGATCTGGCGGTAGTCGCGGACCTCGAAAAGCTTCTCCGCGCCGCGGTGCATGTACCCGACGATCGGCTCGGCCGACACGATGCGCTCGCCGTCGACGACGATGCGCAGCCGCAGCACGCCGTGCGTTGCCGGGTGCTGCGGGCCGATGTTGAGGACCATGTCCGCCGTGGCCAGGCCGCCGGCGCCCATGCCGACGGTGAGCTCGCGTCGGCCTTCCGTCGTGGTCACGGCGCCAGTCTGCCGTATGCCGCGTGGTCGCCGCGGTGCACGGGCGTCAGGTCAGGCAGGTCAGGCGGTGACGCAGGTCAGCCGGGGCAGCCGGGGATGTTCTGCATCGAGGTGGCGTAGCCCTTGGCGTCGATCTGGACGAGCACGGTGTTCTCGCGGTCTGCCAGCCCCGTGAGGCCGGAGGGAGGCACGGACTTGATCTGCAGCGGCTGGTCGGCGGCGATGCAGTGGCTGTAGAGGATCCGAGCCCCGGCAGCCACCGGGATCGTGTAGGTCAGCTTGGTGTTCTGGTTCGTGTAGGGGACCGCCCCCTTGAACGGGCCCGTGGGCACGCCGTTCTTCGCCAGCTTGGCATCGTCCAGCTTGTTCCACGTCACGCGGTCCAGCTCGATGACGGCTGTGCCGGCGACGGAGCTCACCTTGGTCACGAGGCCGAAGTCGAAGGCGCGGCCCTTCACGTCCGACTTGGGGGCCTTGGGCGTGGTCGGTGTCTTGTCAGCCGGAGGCGTCGCGGTCACGGTCGGCGTCACCGTCACCGTGACGTCGCCACCGGTGCGAGGAGAGTCGGACCCACACGCGGACAGCAGAGCACCAGCCACGAAGGCGGCCAGGATCGCGGCGGTGGTCGCGCGCAGGTGGTGCTGGTGCTTCATGGGGACAGGGGTCCTTTCGAGTGACAGCAACAGTCAAGTTTGCCCTCGAAGCAGCGCCTGACAAAACCGGGCAACCTGCGGCAGGCTGCTCCTGTGCCCGCCCAGCCCCCTGTCGACGCCGCCGACTTCCTCGATCTGGGCGACCCCGCGGTCGTCGCGGACCCCTACCCGCACCTCGCCGCACTGCGTGCCGTTGCACCGCTGGCCTGGCACAGCGGCCTGGGTGTCTGGCTCGCGAGTGGGCACGCCGAAGCCGGCGCCGTCCTGCGCGACCGACGACTGGGCCGGGTCTTCGCGCCGCGCACGCCGGACGCCGACTGGGACACCTTCAACTGGCTGCACGCCGACTCGATCCTCGACAGCGAACCGCCGAAGCACACCCGCCTGCGCCGCCTGGTTGCCGGCGCGTTCGGGCGGGGGCACGTGCAGCGGCTGGCGCCCCGCATCCAGGAGCTGGCCGAAGGGCTGCTCGCGGAGCTGCCCGACGGTGAGTTCGACGTCATCGAGCACTACGCCGAGCCGTTGCCCGTCCTCGTGATTGCCGAGCTCCTCGGCGTCCCCGAGGCCGACCGGCACCACCTGCGCCCGTGGTCCCAGGCCATCGTCCGCATGTACGAGGTGGGCCGGACGCCGGCGGACGACAAGGCGGCGCGCGAGGCCTGCGGGGCGTTCGCGGCATACGTCGAGGACCTTGCGGCGCACCGCGCCGAGGCGCCGGGTGACGACCTGCTCACGGACCTCGTCACGGCTCGTGACGGGTCGGACCGGCTGTCGGCGCACGAGCTCGTGGCCACGGCGGTGCTGCTGCTCAACGCGGGTCACGAGGCGAGTGTCAACGGGTTCGGCAACGGGCTGCACTCGTGGCTGACCGCCGCCGACCATGCAGCAGTGGACGTCGCCGACGATGCTGCCGTGTCGCGCCTCGTCGAGGAGTTCCTGCGCCACGACTCCCCCCTGCACCTGTTCGAGCGAACCGCCAAGGAACCCGCCGACGTGGCCGGGGTGGCGTTCGAGCCCGGAGACAAGGTGGCGGCGCTGCTCGGTGCGGCCAACCGCGATCCCGCGGTGTTCGCCGAGCCCGACCGCTTCGACCCGACGCGTGACCCCAACCCGCACCTGGCGTTCGGGGCCGGGATCCACTTCTGCATCGGTGCGCCACTGGCGCGGCTGGAGCTCGAGATCTCGGTGCGCACCATGCTCGCCCGCTTCCCGGACCTCGTGGTCGTCGAGGCGCGACGTCGCCCGACGTTCGTGCTGCGCGGTTTCGAGCGACTGGTCGTCAGCCCACGCGCTTGACCGCCCACAGGAAGTCGCCGAAGCCACCGGCCGCGGTCAGGGCCGCCGCCGCTGACGAGGCGGCCAGCCCCTGCAGGTAGGCCTGCGGGTCGCGACCCGCGAGCTCCACGGGTGGGTGCCGTCCGTCCACCCCCAGCCCGCGCAGCGCCGTGCGCTGGTCGAGCAGCTCGTCGTGGTCGAGGGTGTCCATGGCCACGTGGGCGGTCAGGTCGCACGTCCCGTCGGGGACGGCCGGGACCAGCTGACCGCGCCGGTATGCCGCGAGCGTGCCTGCCCGCGGCCGGTCACCGCCGCGGTGGCCGTAGTCCACGGCCACGAGGACGCCGCGGTCGACCCGGCTGACGAGCTCGGCCCACGCCCGGTCGCGGGGGAGCCCGACTTCGACCCGGTCGCCGCTCTCCGTTGCCTCCCAGTGTGTTTCGGCCCATGCGAGGTCGTCGCCGTCAACCGTCGCGCCGAGGGTCTCCTCACCGCTGTGGACGTCCACCTGAACCACCCGAAGCACTCCGTCATCGTCCACCTCGGCCACGGGACACGGCACGACGTCGAGCCACTCGTGGGCGAAGACGAGCGCGCGGTCGAGGTCGCGCAGCTCCGCCGGCAGTGTTGGACCCCCCGGCGAGACCTGCCAACCGACGGACGGGGGGAGAGCCTCGGGTCTCGCCACGACGTCGACCCCGGTGAGGCGCAGTGCAGGGTCCGCGGCCTGCACCTGGGTGAGGAGCTCGCCGCGGCCGGCGCCGACGTCGACCACGTGGGTGAGGCCGTTCTCCCGCGCCAGCCGTGCCACGGCGGCAGCGAGGACCTCCCCCAGGGCGCCGTGCGTGGCCGTCGTGAAGTGACCCGCCGGCCCCGGAGCGGCGCGGTAGAAGCCATCGGGACCGTAGAGGGCGCCCTGCCAGGCCGCCTGCCAGTCGAGGAGGGTCACCCAGCCAACCTATGCCGACCCAGGTTGGTCAGCACTCGCGCAATCAACGCAGGAGCGCTGCGTCGGGTGCAGAACCCGCGAGATAGGTTGGACAGGTGACTTCGGCCGACGAGCGTCCAGCGCGACTCGACGTCGGCGTCGTCGGGACCGGTCGCGTCGGTGCGGTCCTGGGGGCGGCGCTCCAGCGGGTCGGCCATCGCGTGGTCGCGGTCTCGGGCGTCAGCGAGGAGTCCCGCAGCCGCGCCGCCCAGCTCCTGCCCGGCATACCCGTCGTCTCCCCGGAGGACGTGGTGCGGCGGTCCGAGCTCGTCCTCCTCGCTGTCCCTGACGACGCGCTGGCCGACCTCGTCGCCGGGCTGGCCGCGACCCGGACGTGGCAGGCGGGCCAGCTCGTCGCGCACACGTCGGGTCGACACGGGCTCGAGGTCTATGCCCCGGCCCTCGAGCAGCACGTCCTCGGGCTGGCGCTGCACCCGGCCATGACCTTCACGGGCACTGGGCTCGACCTCGAACGCCTCGTGGAGTGCTGTTTCGGAGTGACGGCTCCCGAGCCGCTCCGCCCGGTCGCCGAGGCGCTGGTCCTCGAGATCGGCGCCGAGCCCGTCTGGATCGAGGAGTCGGCCCGGCCGCTCTACCACGCAGCCCTGGCGCACGGGGCCAACCACCTCGTCACCCTCATCGCCCAGTCACTGCAGGCGCTGCGGGCAGCAGGCGTCGAGACGCCGTCCAGGGTGCTCGGGCCCCTGGTGTCCGCCGCGCTCGACAACGCGTTGCGCGCGGGTGACGCTGCCCTCACCGGGCCCGTCGCGCGCGGCGATGCGGGTACCGTTGCCGAGCACCTGCGACAACTCCAGAGCCTCAGCCCTGACATCAGACCCACCTACCTGGCCCTCGCGCGGGCCACCGCCGAACGAGCCCTGGCCAGCGGTCGGCTCAAGCCACACGTGGCCGAACCCCTGTTGGACATCCTCGCGACCGACCAGGAGCGATAAGTGAGCGAACACTCCGGTATGCCGTCCGCCTCCGCGGCCACGGCACTCACCGACCCGAGGCCTCTCGGGGGTGGCGAACCCGTGGTGGCGCGGACCCGCGACGAGCTGCGCGCGGCCAGGCGCACCCTCACGAACGGCGACGTCGCGGTGGTCATGACGATGGGCGCCCTCCACGAGGGGCACGCGACGCTCATCGAGACGGCTCGGCAGGCTGCCGCCCACGTGGTCGTCACGATCTTCCTTAACCCCCTTCAGTTCGGGCCGCGCGAGGACCTGTCGCGCTATCCCCGGACCTTCGACGACGACATGGAGATCTGCCGTCGGGCAGGGGTGGACCTGGTCTTCGCCCCGACGCCGGACGTCATCTACCAGGACGGCGATCCCGCCGTGCGCATCTCGGCGGGGCCGTTGGGCAACGTGCTCGAGGGGCAGGCCCGCCCCGGCCACTTCGACGGCATGCTGACGGTCGTCGCCAAGCTGCTGCACCTGACCCGCGCGGACTCCGCCTACTTCGGGCAGAAGGACGCCCAGCAGCTCCTGCTGATCCGGCGGATGGTGCGCGACCTCGACTTCCCGGTGAAGGTCGTCTCGGTGCCCACCGTGCGTGAGTCCGACGGGCTGGCGATGAGCAGCCGCAACACCTACCTCACCGACTCCGACCGCGAGACGGCGCTGTGCCTGTCACAGGCCCTGCGTGCCGGTGCGGCGGCGGCGGCCGAGGGACCGTCGGCGATCCGGCGGGCCGCCCGCACGGTGCTGGTCCGCGAGCCGTTGGCGCTGATCGACTACCTCGTCCTCGTGCACCCTTCGACGCTGGAGGACGTGCCGGAGTGGTACCGGGGCGAGGCCCTCCTTGCGGTCGCCGGCCGCGTCGGCACCACGAGGCTGATCGACAACCTGCCGATCTCGGTGGGACCCGGCGGAGGGGCTCTCGAGGTCTTCTCCGACGTCGACTCCGCCGGCAGCTGACACCCAAGGCAACCACCCCACGCAGTAACCGAGGAACGAGCACATGCAGCGCTTCATGCTCTACGCCAAGATCCACCGGGCGACGGTGACCCAGGCGGACCTGCACTACGTCGGGTCGCTCACGATCGACCGCGACCTCATGGATGCCGCCGGCCTGCTGCCGGGGGAGCAGGTCGACGTGGTCGACGTCGACAACGGCAACCGCCTCACGACGTACGCGATCGAGGGGGAGCGGGGGTCCGGCATCGTCTGCATCAACGGTGCGGCGGCTCGGCTCATCTCACCCGGCGACACGGTCATCATCATCGCGTACGCCGCCATGGACGACCAGGAGGCGAGGACCTTCGAGCCGGAGGTCGTCTTCGTCGACAAGGACAACAAGATCGTCGAGATCGGCCACGACGGCGGGGACGTGCCCGAGGGCTTCGGACTGAAGACCTCGGCCGTGACGCGGCGCCACCATGACTGACGCCCCCGTCGCCGGCCCCGCCGCGACCGTCCAGCCCGGACCGACCATCCCGCGCCGGCTGGTCGCGGGCCTGCCCGGGTGGACGACGTCGGCGGACGTCATCGTGGTGGGTTCGGGCATCGCCGGCCTCACGACCGCCCTGCGGCTGCGGCAGCGCGTGGACCGCGTGCTGCTGGTCACCAAGACGGTGCTCAACGAGGGGTCCACCCAGTGGGCCCAGGGCGGCATCGCAGCGGCCCTCGACCCGGGGGACTCCCCCGAGGAGCACCTGCACGACACCCTGGTGGCGGGGTGCGGGGTCTGCGACGTCCCCGCGGTGACGGCCCTGGTCCACGAGGGTCCCGCGCGCGTCCACGAGCTGGTCGCCCTGGGCGCCGAGTTCGACCTCGACGACGCGGGAGGGCTCAAGCTCACCCGCGAGGGCGGCCACCACAAGGACCGGATCGCCCATGCCGGCGGCGACGCCACGGGCAAGGAGATCTCCCGGGCCCTGATCGCCGCCCTGCACCGCGTCAAGGACGACCCCGGCATCGAGGTCATCGAGCACGCCCTGGTCGTGGACCTGTTGCAGGACACGGAGTCCCGCGTCTGTGGCGTGACGCTGCACGTCATCGGCGAGGGGCAGATGGACGGCGTCGGAGCAGCCCGGTCCCGTGCGGTGGTGCTCGCCACCGGCGGGCTGGGACAGGTCTACTCCGCGACGACCAACCCGTCGGTCGCCACGGGCGACGGCATGGCGGCGGCGCTGCGCGCCGGTGCCGTCATGGCCGACGTCGAGTTCGTGCAGTTCCACCCCACGGTGCTGTGGCTGGGGCCGGGCTCCAGCGGTCAGCAGCCGCTCATCTCCGAGGCAGTGCGCGGTGAGGGGGCCTTCCTCGTCGACCGCGACGGGGAGCGGTTCATGCAGGGACGTCACCCGCTGGCCGACCTCGCTCCGCGCGACGTGGTCTCGCGGGCCATCGTCGACCGGATGCAGGAGACGGGGGAGGACCACGTCTACCTCGACGCCCGCCACCTCGGCAAGGAGTTCCTCGAGGAGCGCTTTCCCTCCATCGTGGCGCGCTGTCGCGAGCTCGGCTTCGACCCCGCGACCGAGCTGCTGCCGGTCGCCCCGGCGCAGCACTACGCCAGCGGCGGCGTGCGCACCGACCTCGTCGGACGCTCGTCCCTCGACGGCCTCTACGCCTGCGGCGAGGTGTCCTGCACGGGGGTCCACGGTGCCAACCGGCTCGCGTCCAACTCACTCCTGGAGGGTCTGGTCTTCGCCCACCGCATCGCTGACGACATCAGCGAACGGCTGGCGCGGGGTGAGCTCCCCCAGGCCGTCCCGGCCGCGCCCAGTGGTGAGGGCGCGCTGCTCGACGGCTCGGCCAGGGTGCAGGTCCAGGCCGCGATGACGGCCGGGTCCGGCGCGGTGCGGTCGGCCGCCTCGCTCGCGAGCACCGCGCTCGCCCTCCACGACCTCGCGCTGGCCGCCACGTCCACCGAGTCCGGTCCGCAGTCGTGGGAGACCACCAACCTGCTCCACATCGGCCAGGTCCTGACGCTGGCGGCCTCCTTGCGCGAGGAGACCCGCGGTGGTCACGTCCGCAGCGACCATCCCGACCAGGTCGATCCCCGCTGGCGCGGCCACACCCTGGTCCTCCGAGGCGCCGACGGCACGCTCTCCACCACTTTCGAACCCGTTCCCGAACAGGACCTCGCATGACCGACGCACCCTCGGCCGACCCTGTCGACCTCGCAGACCTGCGGTTCCCCGAGGCCGACGCCCTGGCCGTCATCCGCACCGCCCTCGACGAGGACCTCGGTGGGCCGGACGGCGTCGACGTCACGACGAYGGCCACCATCCCGGTCGAGCAGGTGAGCACGGCGCACGTCGTGGCGCGCGAGGACGGCGCGCTGGCCGGCATACCCGTCATTGCGATGGTCTTCGACGAGATGGCCAGGCGGATGGGCGCCGAGCCGCTGCGCATCACCACGAAGCACCGCGACGGCGACCTCGTCGGCAAGGGCGACGTGGTCGCCACGCTGGCCGGATCGACCCAGGTGACCCTGGTCGGCGAACGAACCATGCTCAACCTCGTGTGCCGCCTCTCCGGCATCGCCACGAACACCCACGCCTGGGCGCAGCGGCTCGAAGGCACCGGTGCCACCGTCCTCGACACCCGCAAGACCACCCCAGGGCTGCGCGCCCTCGAGAAGTACGCGGTCCGCGCGGGCGGCGGCACCAACAAGCGCATGGGCCTGTTCGACGTGGCCATGATCAAGGACAACCACAAGCTCGCCGCCGGCTCGCTCAGCAAGGCGTATGCCGCGGTGCTGGCGAAGTTCCCCGAGGTCCCGATCCAGGTAGAGGTCACCACGACGGAGGAGGCCCTCGAGTCGGTCGAGGTCGGGGCGCGGTTCCTGTTGTGCGACAACATGTCTCCACAGCGGCTGCGCGAAACGGTGCAGGCCGTGCGTGCGACCGGTGAGGACGTCGAGCTCGAAGCCACGGGAGGGCTCACGCTCCAGGTGGCGCGCGAGTATGCCGAGACCGGTGTCGACTACCTCAGTGTCGGCGGGCTGACCCACTCCTCCCCGATCCTCGATCTCGCCCTCGACCTCGCCGACTGACCTCGCCCCGCCCGCCGCTTCCAACAGAGGCCGGCGCAGTCCGCCCTGCGAGGCACCGTGTGCCGGTCGGTACCCTTTGCGGGTGAGCCAGACCCCCAGCGCGACCGACGCCACTGACGTGGCGACCCAGCCCGACGCCGACCTCCCCGAGCAGATGAAGGTGCGTCGCGAGAAGCGGGACCGGTTGCTGGCCGAGGGCAAGCAGGCCTTCCCGGTCCAGGTGCCGCGCACGCACACCCTCGGTGAGGTCCGTGAGCAGTGGGGGCACCTCGAGACCGGCGAGGAGACCCAGGACGTCGTCGGTGTCGCCGGCCGCGTCATCTTCATCCGCAACACCGGCAAGCTCGCCTTCGCGACGCTCCAGGAGGGCGTCGGCACCCGCCTGCAGGTCATGCTCAGCCTGGCGGAGGTCGGCGAGGACGCCCTGGCCGACTGGAAGTCGACCGTCGACCTCGGCGACCACGTGTTCGTCGAAGGCCGGGTCATCTCCTCGCGCCGCGGCGAGCTGTCGGTGATGGCCACGCGGTGGGAGATGGCGTCCAAGGCGCTGCGCCCGCTGCCGGTGCTGCACAAGGACCTGTCGGAGGAGTCGCGCGTGCGCCAGCGCTACGCCGACCTGATCGTCCGGCAGGAGGCCCGCGACATGGTGCGCACCAAGGCTCGCGCGCTGTCCGCGATCCGCGGGGTCCTCGACACCCAGGGCTACCTCGAGGTCGAGACGCCGATCATCCAGCTCGTCCACGGCGGCGCGGCGGCTCGTCCGTTCCGCACCCACATGAACGCGTTCGACCAGGAGATGACCCTGCGCATCGCCCTGGAGCTCAACCTCAAGAAGGCCGTGGTCGGGGGAGTCGACCGGGTCTACGAGATGGGCCGCATCTTCCGCAACGAGGGCGTCGACGCCACCCACAGCCCAGAGTTCACGATGCTCGAGGCCTACCAGGCCTACGGCGACCAGACCAGCATCGCCGCCCTCATGCGCGACGTCTTCCTCGGCGTCGCCGACGCGCTCGGCTCGCGCCAGGTCGAGACCGCGGCCGGCACCGTCGACCTCGACGGAGAGTGGCGCTGGCTGCCCGTCTACGAGGGCGTTTCCGAGGCGGTGGGTGAGACGGTCACCATCGACACCGACGTCGACACCCTGCGCGGGTATGCCGCGAAGCACGACGTGGCCATCGACCCGGCCTGGGACAAGGACAAGGTGTTCCTCGAGCTGCTCGGTGAGCTCGTCGAGCCGGGGCTGCTCCAGCCGACGTTCCTGTGCGACTACCCCGCGATCGCACAGCCGCTGGCCCGCCCCCACCGCAGCGAGCCGGGGCTGATCGAGGCCTGGGACCTCATCATCGCTGGGGTCGAACGCGGGACGGGCTTCTCCGAGCTCGTCGATCCGGTGGTCCAGCGTGAGGTGCTCACGGCCCAGTCGGTCAAGGCTGCCGGAGGTGACCCCGAGGCCATGCAGCTCGACGAGGACTTCCTGCGGGCCCTGGAGTACGGCGCGCCCCCGATGGGCGGGCTCGGCTTCGGCGTGGACCGCCTCGTGATGCTGTTCACCGACGCCAGCATCCGCGAGACGATCCTGTTCCCGCACCTCAAGCCGGAGGTTTCCCGATGAGCGGTATCTGGCCCTACATCGCCGCACTGATCCCCTCGGCCGGAGTGGGATTCCTCTTCTGGCTGGTCATCAAGAACATGATCGAGGGCGACCGCAAGGAGCGTTTGGCGCATTCCCAATGGGAGGCGGCGAACGCCGGGGACGAGAGTGCGAAGGACAATTCAGGGCATTCTGCGAATGGCGAGAAGATTTCCTGAGGGGCCTTTCTGACGGGCATTTGAGAATGAACTGGCGTGGCCACTATCTTTGGCCTCCTGCCCCATTCATTGTTTGCCGAGAGGAAACTCCATGGCCCAGCGCGTGAGCATTGTGCTCGAGGACGACATCGACGGTTCGGTTGCAGACGAGACGGTGACCTTCGCCCTCGACGGGGTCACCTACGAGATCGACCTCAACGGCAAGAACGCCGCGGCCCTGCGTGATGCGCTGGCGCCCTATGTCGGCCATGCACGGCGCTCGGCGGGCCGCCGCACCGCGGGTCGACCTGCTGCCGGTGGCCGAGGCACCGGCAAGCGCGACCTCGGTGACGTGCGCGAGTGGGCGCGCTCCAACGGGCACAAGGTCAGCGATCGCGGCCGCATTTCCGCCGAGGTCCAGGCCGCCTACGACAAGGCGCACTGACGCTGGATATCCGCCGCGTCCCAGAAGGCACTCCGGACCTTTTCTGGGACTGGCGGGCAATTCTTGCTGGTCAGCGCAGGGGTGAGGATCCATTACGTGAATGGCGTCGGCGGCTGACGATCTCGACGAACCACCAGTACGCCACCGTCGTCCCGGCCTCCATGCCGTCGGCTTTTGTCCTTCAGTGGACTCTCGAGGTGGCCGCGGAAGTCGGGGTGCATGCCGCCCGGCACCATTCAGGGGTCCTGCACCCCGAGGACTCCGGCCTCAGTTTCGCCCTGCAACCGACGCAGCTCTACCCCGTCGCAGCCCAGTTCCGTGACCCCACGGTCACCGAGGCGGGCCTCGACGACCGGCTGGAAGCTGCGCGGGCGGCATACCGGGTGGCGGGGCTCGAGCTGGCGCTGGGCTATCGGTCCGACGCCAAGCTGGGTGAGCACACGAGACGGGCGATGGTCGACGACGTCTGGGCGATGACCCTGGCGCGAGCCAGCGGCCAGCGACCTCCGCGGCGCGGCTCGTGCTGCTTCATTTACGTGCTGCCCGGCGTGCACGAGTGCTCCGGCTGCCCCCGGCTCGCGACTGCGGCCGGCCGGGGACAGACCAGCGGTCAGCTGCGCGGCTAGGTGAGCAGATCGGCGAGCAGGTCCCCGTCGGACTCGAGCCGGTCGAGCACCTCGTCGAACATCAGCTGCTCGAACTTCGCGCCGTCGGCTCCGGCTTCGACCTCGTCCCACGACCGGGGCGCCGCGACCGTCGGCATCTCCTTGCCGCGCAGGGAGTAGGGGCAGATGGTCGTCTTGGCTGCGACGTTCTGGCTCCAGTCGAGGAAGATCTTGCCGGGTCGCAGCGACTTGGTCATCTTCCAGACGATCAGGTCGGGGTGCTTCTTGGTGAGCTCCTGGGCCAGCTGCATGGCGAGGTCGCGGGTCTGGTCGGAGGTGAGGTCGCCCGGCAGCCCGGCATAGAGCTGCAGCCCCTTGCTGCCGCTGGTGACCGGAAAGAGGTCCAGGCCCAGGGCGCCGAGCCGGTCGCGCACCATGATCGCGACCCGCGCGCACTCACGCAGGCCCGCGGGCGACCCCGGGTCGAGGTCGATGACCAACCGGTCGGGGTGCGCCCGCTCGCCGCCGACGACCCGCCACTGGGGGATGTGCAGCTCGATGGAGTTGAGGTTGACCAGGTAGGTCAGCTGGGCCAGGTCCTCGACCATCGGGTAGGTCACCGTGTCGACCGTGACCCGGGGCAGCCATGGCGGGGCCCCCGACGGCAGGTTCTTCTCGAAGAAGCTCTGGTCGCCGGTCCCGTGCGGCCAGCGCACCCGCGTCAGCGCCCGGTCGGCCAGATGGGGCAGGATCACGTCGGCGACCTGCGCGTAGTAGTTGAGCACCTCTCCCTTGGTGGTTTCGGTCGAGGGGAAGAGCAGCTTGTCGAGGCTGGTCAGCTTGAGCCTGCGGCCGCCCACCTCGACGCGCGTTGCCTGGGGGACGTAGCGCTCAGGCATCGTCCATCTCCTGCAGGTCCTCGGGCGTGAGGTCGGTGCGGATGCCGAGGTATGCCGGCTGGCGCAGCCTGCCGTCGCGCGTCACCTCGAGGGTGCGAGCCTCCACCACCACCGCAGGGTCGACCCACGTCGCCCCGACGCTGTCGATGCGGGGTACCTCGTCGCTGAAGGGCGAGTCCGGGCGGGTGTGAGGGGCGAGGGCCTCGGCGAGCTGGGTGGCCGCGCGTCCGGCGATGCCGCTGCCCATCCGCCCGGCGAACCGCCATCCTCCGTTGCCGTCGGGCACCCCGAGCAGGACCGCCCCGAGCCGCCCGGAGTCGTTGGTCTTCTCCGCTCGCCAGCCGCCCACGACGGCGGACAGGGTTGCCCGGTGGGGTGACTTGAGCCAGTCGGCCGAGCGGCGGCCCGGGAGGTAGGGCGCAGTGAGGCGCTTGCTCACCACGCCTTCCAGACCCTGCTCGAGGGTCGCTGCGTAGAGCTCCTGACCGTCCTCGTAGACCGGTGGGACCTGCCAGTGACGACCCGAGAGGTCGAGGCGTTCCAGCAGCTCGCGCCGGGCCGACAGCGGCTGGGCGGTGAGGTCGGACCCGTAGAGCCGCAGCAGGTCGAAGATCATGAACGTCACCGGGCGGACTGCGGCCAGGCGCTCGGCCTTGCGGCGGTCGCGCACGTGCATCCGGTCGGCCAACGCCCCGAACGAGGGGCGACCCCCCTCGAGGGCGACGACCTCGCCGTCCAGCAGCATGTCGTCGTAGGAGGCCGCGAGGTCGGCCAGCTCCGGGTAGCTGGCCGTCACGTCGTTGCCGATGCGCGAGGTCAGGGTGAGCACGCCGTCGCGCACGTCCGCGAGCACGCGCATGCCATCCCACTTCACCTCGTGGATCCAGTCGTCCCCGTCGGGGATGCTGGTGGCGGGACTGGCCAGCATGGGGCGCATGGGGCCATCCTGACGCATAGGCTGGTTTCCACGCGCGAGGCCCGAGGCGCCTCGTCAGGGATGGGTGCCTGTCCGCGGGCAGGCAGACGGAAGGACGACAAGCATGCGAGCGATCTGGAAGGGCGCGGTGTCCTTCGGCCTGGTGAACGTGCCGATCCGTCTCTACTCCGCCACCGAGAACCACGACGTGCAGTTCCGGCAGGTGCACCGCGAGGACGGTGGCCGGATCAAGTACCAGCGCATCTGCAGCATCGACGGCGAGATCGTGTCGTACGACGACATCGCCAAGGGGTACGAGACCGAGGACGGCGAGATGGTGGTCCTCACTGACGAGGACTTCAAGGACCTGCCGGCCACGAGCAGCAAGGAGATCTCGGTCGAGAAGTTCGTCCCCGCCGAGCAGATCGACCCGATGCTCTACGACAAGTCGTACTACCTCGAGCCCGACAAGGCCTCCACCAAGCCGTACATCCTGCTGCGGGACGCCCTCGAGAAGGAGAACCGGGTCGCGGTCGTGACGGTCTCCATCCGCACCCGGATGACGATGGCGGTGCTGCGCGTCCACGAGGGCGTGATCCTGATGCAGACCATGTTGTGGCCCGACGAGATCCGCAAGCCCGACTTCGCCTCCCTCGACGACGACGCCAAGGCGACCAAGCAGGAGCTGGCGATGGCCGACCTGCTGATCGAGCAGCTCGCGGGGGACTACCAGCCCGATGACTACGAGGACGACTACGCCGCGGCCCTGCAGTCGCTCGTCAAGGCCAAGGTCGAAGGCGGCGAGGTGCAGTTCGCACCCGAGTCCAAGGACGAGTCGGGCGAGGTCGTCGACCTGCTCGCCGCCCTCAAGAAGTCCGTCGACAAAGCCAAGGCGTCGCGTGGGGAGTCCACCTCCGAGACGAAGAAGCCGGCCACCAAGACCGCCGCGAAGAAGACAGCGACCAAGAAGGCCGCGAAGAAGGCCAGCTGAGGCCCTTGGCCGGCCCCGACGGCTAGGCGTTCTCCTTGCGGAAGGTCGAGGTGCCCCACCAGAGCGCGATGGCGAACAGGCCCACCGCCCAGAGGGAGCCCCAGAGCATCGCGTTCGTCCCGAAGTCGCCGAGGAACGAACCACGCACGGCATCGGTGATCCACCGGAACGGCATGAAGTCGCTGGTGCGCTGGAGCCAGTCCGGTCCGAGCGTCATCGGCAGGAGGATGCCCGACAGGAGCAGGACCGGCATCATCACGACGTTGATGACCGGTGCCATGACGTCCTCGCTCTTGGTGGTCAGTGCCAGGGCGTTGGAGGCCGCCGCGCACGCGCCGCCGACGAGCAGGGTGAGCGCGACGCCGAGGACGACCCCTCGCAGGGGCGCCTCCATGCCGACCCAGTAACCGAGCCCGACCAGCACGAGTGCCTGGACGAACAGCTGGAGCAGGTCACGCCACAGCCGTCCCATGAGCAGGGCCGTCCGGCTGGCCGGCGTCACCCGCTCGGCCTCGATGACGCCATCACGCCACTCCGAGATCAGCCCGAAGCCCGCGAAGAAGGCGCCGAACATGCCGAGCTGGATCAGCATGCCGGGCACGAAGAAGGTCCAGCTGTTCGCGTAGCCCATCTGAGCGGCCATCGGCTTGAGCAGCGGTCCGAACAGGAACAGGTAGAGGATCGGCTGCATCAGTCCGATGAGCACCCACGCGGGGTTGCGCAGGTTCATCCGGAGCTGGCGGCGGAAGACGATGAAGGACTCACGCAGGAACTGCATGTCACTTCTCCTTCGAGGTCGGGTCGGCCGGCGTGGTGGCCTCTGCGTCGCGCAGCGAGCGGCCGGTGAGGGTGAGGAACACGTCGTCGAGGGTCGGGCGCAGGACCTCGATCGACTCGAGGTCGATGTCGGCGCCGCGCAGGTCGGCCAGCAGGCCGGGTACCGCCTTGCCGGCGCGCTGCACGCGCCCGCGCACGTGGTTGCCGTCGATCTCGACGGCGTCGCGGCCGTCGCTGCCGGACTCGGCGATCGCGTCGAGTCGCTTGGCTGCCTCGGCCACCAGGTCGGGGTCGGCCACCTCCAGGTCGACGAGGTCGCCGGAGACCTGGGCCTTGAGGTTGTCGCTGGTGTCGGCGGCAATGATCTTGCCGTGGTCGATCACGATGATCCGGTCGCTCAGGGCGTCGGCCTCGTCGAGGTAGTGGGTGGTGAGGAAGACCGTCGCACCGCGTCGCTTGCGCAGGTCGGCGATGTGGGTCCATAGGTTGGCCCGGGCCTGCGGGTCGAGGCCTGTCGTCGGCTCGTCGAGGAAGACGAGCGTCGGCTCGTGGATCAGCCCCATGACGATGTCGAGGCGGCGGCGCTGGCCACCTGACATGGTCTTCGGCTGGCGCCCCCACAGTCCCTCGAGGTCGAGCTGGCCGAACAGCTCCTGGCCCCGACGGCGTGCGTCGGCGGCCGACATGCCGTAGAGCATCCCGTGGTCGACGACCTCGTCACCGGCGCGGGCGAACTGCCCCGTGGCCCCGCTCTGCGAGACGTAACCGATCGACCGTCGGACCTTCTCGGACTCCTTGACGACGTCGAAGCCGGCCACCGTGGCCGTGCCAGCCGTGGGCCTCAGCAACGTGGTCAGCATGCGCAGCGTCGTGGTCTTGCCGGCGCCGTTCGGCCCGAGGAACCCGACGACCTCGCCCTCGGCGACATCGAGGTCGACGCCGTCGACAGCACGGACCTCGCCCTTCTTCCTGCCCTCGCGCGTCTGGAAGGTCTGCACCAGACCTCGTGCGTGGATCATCCCCAACTCCCTCTGACGGACCGTCCCCTTGGCGGCTCGGTCGCCTTTGTTCAAACTTGAATATCGCTAGTGTTCAACATTGAATACTCTGGCGTCAAGCCGATCTGTCCCGCCGGCGCCACCAAGGTAGACCCGGCTGCTGACACCAACTCATCGCTCGCGGGAGATGAGCTCCACGTAGCGCTGCCGGTCGCTGGCCATCTGCCAGCCCGGGTCGTCCGCGGGGGCCTGCCAGTCCACCGGCTCACCCCGCAGGGCGAAGTCGCCGCGGTCGATGCGGGCGATGAGGGTGACCAGCCACTCACGCTCGGTCTGGCCCATGCCCATCCAGAGGTCGGCCAACGCGAGGACGTGCGGGGGGACAGCCCCGGCCGGCCGCTCCTGGGCCAGCTGTTCGCGGACGTTGGCATCGAGGTTGGCCAGCCTGGTCTGCAGGGCCTCACGGACCGCGGTGCGGCTCATCAGCGGCATCAGGGCCATCCCCGTGTGGAACGGCAGGGGGGACAGGAGGTCCGGTCGCTCCACGGCTGCGCGCCACAGCTTCTCGAACTCACGTCGGCCCAGGGGAGTGCTCGTGTAGACGGCCACCTCGCGACTGCCGTCGACCAGGTCGTGACGCTCGAGGTTGCCCCGTCGCGCCAAGGTGGCCAGGCCCGAGTAGATCGAGCCCGGGTTGACGTGGGCCCAGTCCTCGACCTGCCAGGACAGCAGCTCGCGGCGCAGCTGGTACCCGTTGACCGGCTCGAACAGCATGACGGCGCCGAGGAGCAGCAGTCTGGTCTCGGTGGCCGCCATGCCGTGCAGTGTAGGAGGCGGGGCCACAGTGGATCAGGTCATCACGGTCAGGCATCACCGTCAGGCCATCACGGAGCGGGACGTCATGGCGCAGGCCATGATGGGCCCATGCCCGAAGGCCACACCCTGTTCGCGCTCGCACGCGACCTCGACGCGGCATACAGGGGGACGCAGCCGACGGTGAGCAGCCCGCAGGGAAGGTTCGCGGCCGGCGCCGCGCTGCTGTCCGGCCGCACCTTCGTCCACGCGACCTCGTGGGGCAAGCACCTCTTCGCCGAGTTCGAGGAGGACGCCTGGCTGCACGTGCACCTCGGCCTCATCGGCACCTTCACCATCGACGACCGCCCGTATGCCGGGGAGGTGCCGATCGTGGGCCAGGTCCGGTTGCGGTTGGCGACCGACGAGCACGTCGCCGACCTCCGCGGTCCCAACCTGTGCGCCGTGACAACCCCCGACCAGGTGGAGGCGGTGATGGCCCGCCTCGGCCCGGATCCCCTTCACCCAGAACCGGATCCGGAGATCGCCTGGCGCAAGATCTCCCGCAGCGGCAAGGCGATCGGCGAGCTGCTGATGGACCAGTCCGTCCTGGCGGGCATCGGCAACGTCTATCGCAGCGAGGTGCTGTTCCGTCAGCGGGTCGACCCCTTTCGGCCGGGCAAGGAGATCCGGCGCACGACGTGGGACGCGATCTGGCTCGACCTCGTCGACCTGCTGCCGCTGGGGGTCGTCACCGGCAAGATCGTGACCGTGGCCGAGCAGGTCGAGCAGATCCGGGCTGCGCTCGCAGCGGGGGAGGTCGACCGGCTGACGGAGCGGACGTCCTACGTCTACCGCCGTCAGGGCGAGCCGTGCCGGGTGTGCGGTTCACGGATCCGCACCCAGGTGGTGGCGGGCCGCAACCTGTTCTGGTGCGGTCGCTGCCAGCGCCGTCGCTGACTGCCGAACGACCGAGGTCGGCGCCTCCTAACAACCAGGACCCTCACTGGGGGTGGGCGGTCCAGCGTCCTGCGAGCCAGAGCCCGAGCAACAGCAGGAGCGCCGCCAGCCCGGCAAAGGCGACACTGATCTCGACGTTGCGCTCCTGCAGGTCGACGTGCTTGGGCAGGTCGTTCAGGACTCCCTGCAGCTGGTCGGCGTCGCTCGCCTTGAAGTACTCGCCACCGGTCGTCCGGGCGACCGCCTGCAGTGCGTCCTCGTCGACGACGAGGAAGTTGCGCCCTCCCGGCCCCAGGCCGCCGCCGAAGCCACCGGGCGGCCCGTCGAACAGCCCTCCTCCGAGCTGGTCGCGGGTGCAGACCATCTGGGTCGGCTCGGTGGTGCCGAAGCCGATCGGGTAGACCCGCACCCCACGGGCCGCCGCCTGCACGGCCGCGTCCTGCGGTGTCACCCCGCGCGTGTTGGCGCCGTCGGTCAGCAGGACGACGATCTCCGGCACGGTCTTGGTCCCCTTGGGTGGCGTCGAGCCGGGAGGGCCGGTGGGGTCCGGAGTCGGGGTCAGGGCGTCCGGTCCGTCGGCGCCGGTGTCGCCCGTGTCGACCGGCGCCACGTCGGGGTTGATCTCGGCGATCGCGTCGATCGACTTGAGGATGGCCGCGCCGATGGTGGTGCCGCGTCCGGTGGTCAGTCCGTCGACGGCGTGCAGGAGGTCGTCGTGGTTGGTGGTCGGCGCGACCGCCACCTGGGCGAACCCGGAAAAGACGACCAGGCCGATCCGGGTGCGGTTGTCCTGCTTGTCGATGAAGTCGCGGACCGCTTCCTGAGCTGCCGCAAGGCGATTCGGGCTGACATCGGTCGCGCACATCGATCCCGACACGTCGACGGCGAGGATGACGGCAGAGCTCGAGATCGGCACCTGCGCACGCACCTGGGGACGTCCCGCGGCAAGACCGAGGAGGGCGAGGCTGCCCAGCACCAGGGCGAGCGGCACGTGTCGTCGCCACATCCGCTGGCGGGGCAGGACCGCCCGGATCAGGGCGACGTTGGAGAACCGGACGGCCGCCCGGCGGCGTCGCCGCAGCTGCCACAGGTATGCCGCGACGAGCAGTGGGACGGCGAGGAGCCCGAGCAGGGCGACGGGGAGCGCGAAGGCCACGGTCACACCACCCTTCCCGAGCGGACGACCGAGGCGCCCGCCCCGAGCAGGAGGAGGACGGCTGCCGCGGCGGCGAACCAGGACGTGATCTCACGACGTTCGGTCCGGGCGGTCCAGGTCAGGTTGATGGAGCTGTAGACCTTGCTCAGGGCGGCGGTGTCGCTCGCGGCGTAGTAGGTGCCGTCGGTGGTGTCGGCGATCTGCTTGAGGGTGGCCTCGTCGAGTCGCGTCGAGATCTGGAAGCCGTCGACCTCGAGCACCGTGCCCTGCGGGCTGCCCAGCCCGATCGGGAAGATCCGCACGCCTGCGGTGGAGGCGAGCTCGGCCAGGACGAGCGGGTCGGGATCGGTTGTGTTCTCGCCGTCGGACAGCAGCACCACGGCAGCCGAGCCGTAGTAGCCGAGCTCGTCACCCCCGGCCGTGCCGTCCTGGCCCGTCTCGTCGACGCTGATCGGCTTGCCCGCTATCGCGCTGATGGCCGAGACGATGCCGCGCCCGAGTGCCGTGCCACCCTGAGGGGCCAGCCGGTCGATGGCGGCCAGCACCTCCTTGCGGTCGTTGGTCGGCTGTTGCGAGATGACGGCCGAGTCCCCGAAGGCGACGACGCCCAGCCTGATCGACGACGGCTGTTTGGCCACGAAGGTGCGGGCCGCGGCCTTGGCCGCGTCCAGCCGGGTCGGTGCGAGATCCTTGGCTGCCATGCTCGTCGACACGTCGAAGGCCAGGATGACGGTGCCCTCGCGTCGCGGCTCGGCCACCGTCGCCGAAGGACGGGCCAGCGAGGCGAGCAGCAGCGTCAGGGCGGCGAGCAGCAGCAGGGGCGCGACGTGTCGCCACCGGTCGGGGCCACCGGGACTGGCGGCTACCAGTCCCTCGGCCGCCAGCTGTGCCCGACGCTCGTCGCGACGGCGCAGCTGGGCCCGGTACGCGATCACCAGGACCGGGACCGCGAGCAGGGACAGCAGGAGCATCGGCCACTCGAAGGTCATCTCCGCCTCCGCCTGCGGAGCTCGGAGATGCGGGCCAGTGCCCTGACCAGGTCGTCGTCCGTGGCGACGGGGTAGATCTCGGTGCCGGACCGTCGTGCTGCCGCAACCAGGGCGTCCTGCCTCTCCCTGGCCGCCGCGGCCAGCCGCCCGCGGAACACCGGGTCGTTGGTGTCGACGAAGATCTGTTCGCCCGTCTCGGCGTCCTCGACGTAGACCATCCCGACCGCCGGGAGCTCGGACTCCCTCGGGTCAACCACCTGGATGGCCACCACGTCGTGGCGTCGCGCCAGCAGCGACAGCGGCTGTTCCCAGCCCGGTTGGGTGATGAAGTCGGAGACGATGACCAGCAGCGAGCGCCGGCGAGCCAGCCCGAGTGCCGCGCGCAGCAGGCGGGACAGGTCGGTGGTGTCCGTCGACCCGGTGCCCGGCGGCGGGCGCAACAGGGCCTGGCTGATGCGGAGCACCTGGTTGCGACCGTGCCCCGGAGGAATCGTCTCGATGCTCCCGTCGAACAACGCCGCCCCGATGCGGTTGCCACCGCGGGCCAGGATGTGCGCGAGCGTCGTGGCGATCTCGGCCAGCACCAGCGACTTCTGGCGATCCACCGGCCCGAAGCCCATCGACGCCGACCGGTCCAGCAGGAGCCAGGCCGTGACCTCCCGGTCCTCCACGTACTCGCGCACGTACGGGGTGTCCATCCGGGCGGTGACGTTCCAGTCGATGTGCCGCAGGTCGTCACCGGGCTCGTACTCGCGCAGGTCGGTGAAGTCCACGCCCGTCCCCCGGAACAGGGTCCGGTAGTCACCCTGGAGCCGCCCGTCGAGCCGGCGCACGACGCGCCACTCGAGCCGCCGGAGCAGTCGCTCCGCGGTCAACGGCCCCGCGGCGGACGGCCCGGGAACCGGGGGCCCTTGGCTCAGCGGGGTCCGGCGGCCCATGGCGCCTCGGAGGTGGACTGGGTCTGCTGGCGGCGCTCGCGCAGGGGCACGTCGGGCATCGTCACCGCATCCAGGATCGGGCCGAGGAGGTCGTCAGCCGCAATGCCCTCGGCCAGCGCCTCGTAGGACAGCACCAGCCGGTGGCGCATCACGTCGCGCGCCAGGTCGCGCACGTCCTGGGGCCGCGCGAAGTCGCGACCCCGGAGGAAGGCCAGCGCCTTGCCCGCGAGCACCAGGTTGATCGACGCGCGCGGGCTGGCACCGAACGACAGGTAGCGCGCCAGGTCGGGCAGGCCGACCACCCCGGGTGTGCGGGTCGCGCCGACCAGCCGCACGGCATACTCGATCACGGCGGGGTCGACGTAGACCGCGTCGGTCCGCTTCTGGAACTCCACCAGCTGTCCCGGTTCGAGCACTCGCTGAGCCGCCTCGAAGGTCGTCGTCATCCTCTCGACCACGACGAACTCCTCTGATGCAGTGGGATATCCGACGAGCGCCTTGAGCATGAACCGGTCGACCTGCGCCTCCGGGAGCGCGTAGGTGCCTTCGGACTCGATGGGGTTCTGGGTCGCCATGACGAGGAAGGGGTCGGGCGCCTTGAACGTCTCCCGGCCGATGGTCACCTGGCGCTCCTGCATGACCTCGAGCAGCGCGCTCTGCACCTTGGCCGGGGCGCGGTTGATCTCGTCGGCCAGCACGAGGTTGGCGAAGACGGGGCCCAGGGAGACCTGGAACTCGCCGTCCTTCTGGTTGTAGATGCGGGTGCCGATGACGTCGGCGGGCACGAGGTCGGGCGTGAACTGGATCCGCTGGAACTCGCCGCCGATGGCCTGGGCGAGCGTCTTGATCGCCATCGTCTTGGCCAGCCCCGGGACGCCCTCGACGAGCAGGTGACCGCGGGCCAGCAGCGCGACGAGCATGCGTTCGAGGAGGACGTCCTGTCCGACGATGGTCTTCTTGACCTCGTAGAGCGCCTGCTCGAGCGGGTGCTGTCGGCCGAGCTCGGGGTGGGGATCCATGCGCTCTCCTCGGGTGCGATCTGTTGCTTTCGTGGCGCTGGTGCGGCGGGGTGAAGCGGGCTACTGCGGCGGGCTGCCGGCGACACCCCCGGCGGTGGCGATGGGGACGGCGAAACCGATGCCGACGAAGAAGTTCTGTTGCGAGGGGTTGGCCAGTCCGGTGACGATGCCGACGACCTGACCCGCCTTGTTCAGCAGGGGGCCGCCCGAGTTGCCGGGGTTCACGGCGGCGTCGAACTGGATGAGCCCCTTGAGCGTCTCATCGGAGTCGACCTCGATCGTCCGGTCGAGCGCAGACACCACACCGGCGGACAGGGATCCCTTGAGCCCCAAGGGATGGCCGAGCGCGAACACGGGGTCGCCGACCTGTGCACCGCCACCCAGGACGGCGGGGACCACGACCTGGGGCAGCTCCTCCGGCGTGAGGACCGCGATGTCGGTCGCGGGGTCCTGCTCCTTGACGCTCGCGCTCGACTCCGTGCCGTCGGAGAACGTCACCTCGATGCTCTTCGCCCCCTTGACCACGTGCAGCGCGGTCAGCACCGCCCCCGCGGCGCTGATGACGACCCCCGCGCCGGTACCCCGCTCCGCACCGCTGCTGCCGGTGCGCTGCGTGGCGATCGTGACCAGTGACGGCAACGCCACCCGGTATGCCGCGGCCGCGTCAGGAGGCGCCTTGGCGGCATCCTCCTTGGCCTTGGCGAGGCCGTCCTGGACGGCCTTGTCCACGTCTCTGCCCGTGATCGGCGCGGTGTCGGTGCCCCACGTCGCCGCGAGCACGGCCACCGAGAGCAGGGCCAGCACCACGATCGCGGCCACCAGCCACCGCCGCGGCGGCAGCCGCCTGCGAACGCGCGACGGGGTTTCGTCGACCACCTCCCGAGGTGGCTCGACGACCAGAGGCGAGCCCACCCGGTCCACCTTTCGCAGCGTACGTCCGATCCCGGCTCGGCGATACGGAAGCCGGGGATTCACGGCCAACTCTCAGGTTGGCGACACGGGCTCGTCGGCGCAGGCTGGTGACGGCGGCATACCTCGCATGCCGTTGCGGCCGTAGATTGCCGGACATGGACAACGTCGTCTCCACGGTCCCGGAACTGCGCGCGCTCCAGCTGGACCGGATGCGCTGGAGCCTGGCCCACGCCTACGGCAACGTGCCGCACTACCGGGCCGCCTTCGACGCGGCGGGGGTGCGCCCCGACGACCTGCACGACCTGGCCGACCTGGCGCAGTTCCCGTTCACGGCAAAGGCGGACCTGCGCGACAACTACCCGTTCGGGATGTTCGCCGTGCCGCGCGAGCAGGTCGTGCGCGTCCACGCCTCGAGTGGCACGACGGGCAAGCCGACCGTGGTGGGCTACACGCGCGACGACATCGACATGTGGGCCGAGGTGATGGCGCGGTCGATTGAAGCCGCCGGTGGCCGCCCGGGCGACCTGCTCCACGTCGTCTACGGCTACGGGCTGTTCACCGGTGGGCTGGGTGCGCACTACGGCGCCGAGCGGCTCGGCTGCACCGTGGTGCCCGTGAGCGGTGGCATGACGCAGCGACAGGTCCAGCTCATCCAGGACTTCAGGCCACGGATCGTCATGGTCACGCCCTCCTACTTCCTCGCCATCCTCGACGAGATGGAGGCGCAGGGGATCGACCCCAGGCAGACCTCGCTCGAGATCGGGATCTTCGGCGCCGAGCCCTGGACGGAGCAGATGCGCGAGGAGGTCCAGCGACGCAGCAACATCCGGGCCGTCGACATCTACGGCCTGTCCGAGGTCATCGGGCCGGGGGTGTCGCAGGAGTCCGGGCTGACCCAGGACGGCCTGCACATCTGGGAGGACCACTTCTATCCCGAGGTCGTCGACCCGGTGACCGGCGAGGTGCTGCCCGACGGCCAGGAGGGGGAGCTCGTCTTCACGTCGCTGACCAAGCAGGCGATGCCGGTCGTGCGCTATCGGACCAGGGACCTGACCACCTTGCTGCCGGGGACGGCCTACCCCCAGTTCCGGCGGATGGCCAAGATCACCGGCCGCAGCGACGACATGATGATCGTGCGCGGCGTCAACGTGTTCCCCTCGCAGATCGAGGAGCACCTGCTCACCGTCGAGGGCCTGACGCCGCACTACCTGTGCGTGCTGACCCGGCCCGGTCGGATGGACGAGCTCACGGTGCAGGTCGAGGCGGAGTCCGAGGCCTCCACGGGGGAGGACCGTGCCCGGATGGCCCGCGACCTCACGAAGCGGGTCAAGGACCGGGTCGGCGTGACGATCCGGGTCGACGTGCTCGCACCGCATGCCCTCGAGCGTTCGCTCGGCAAGGCGAAGCGGATCAGCGACCAGCGCCCGCACCAGGGTCGGGGTGCGGCGTTCGCCGACGGCGAACAGTCCTTCCCGACCTCCCGTAATCGTGTAATCATCATTACATGGCAACGAAGACAACAGCGGAGGCGTGGCTGGCCGGCCGCCTCCCGACCGACTGGTTCACCGGCCCGGTCGAGGTCACCCGCGACCGCGACGAGCTGATCATCATCGGCACCCTCGCAGAACCCACCATGGACGACGGCGCCGACGACACCGACCGCACCATCGCCGCGCGGGGCCGGATCAAGTCCTTCCGCGAGGACACCCGGGAGCGACGCATCGAGATCGCCCGCGAGCTCGAGCACCTGAGCGGCCGCAAGGTCTCGTGGGGTGTGCGGGTGGGCGAGACCGAGGCGCTGTTCACCCATCTCGCGGCTCCCGTCATGACGCGCTTGAGGCAGCCCGAGCGCAAGGTGCTCGACACCCTCGTCGAGGCAGGGGTGGCCAAGAGCCGCTCCGAGGCGCTCGCCTGGTGCGTCAAGCTCGTGGCCGACAAGTCCGACAGCTGGCTCGGCGAGCTGCGCGAGGCGATGGCCCACGTCGACGAGGTGCGCAAGAAGGGCCCCACCGCCTGAGCGCGCTCCCCAGGTGAGGTATGCCGGGGAGCCGGCTTCGCGGCATACCCAGCGGTTTGCGTCCGCCCACGGCGAACATGAGCGGACTTCGCTCAGGGCGGGGAACAGGGGGCGAACCCTCCACGTTCCCCCCAACGAGTCGTGTCAGAGGAACTGTTTCGTCCCGATCGGGTATCGGTGGACGAAAGGCGTACGCCGGGACCTCACAGCACGGATAGCATCGAGGTGATCTCGATAGGCAGGAGCAGAAGATGTTTGAAAGGTTCACCGACCGGGCCCGTCGGGTGGTCGTGCTTGCGCAGGAGGAAGCGCGCATGCTCAACCACAACTACATCGGCACGGAGCACATCCTGCTCGGTCTCATCCACGAGGGTGAAGGCGTCGCCTCCAAGGCTCTGGAGAGCCTCGGCATTTCGCTGGAGTCGGTCCGCGAGCAGGTGCAGGAGATCATCGGCCAGGGGCAGCAGGCCCCGAGCGGCCACATTCCCTTCACGCCCCGGGCGAAGAAGGTCCTCGAGCTGAGCCTGCGCGAGGCGCTGCAGCTCGGCCACAACTACATCGGCACCGAGCACATCCTGCTCGGCCTGATCCGCGAGGGCGAGGGCGTCGCCGCCCAGGTCCTCGTCAAGCTGGGCGCCGACCTGAACCGCGTGCGCCAGCAGGTGATCCAGCTCATCTCCGGCTACCAGGGCAAGGAAGGTGGCTCCGGTGCCGGCCTCTCGGGCAGCGTGCAGCAGGAGGGGACTCCTGCCGGTTCGCTCGTGCTCGACCAGTTCGGCCGCAACCTCACGATGGCTGCCCGCGAGGGCAAGCTCGACCCGGTCATCGGGCGTGAGAAGGAGATCGAGCGGGTCATGCAGGTGCTGTCCCGCCGCACCAAGAACAACCCCGTCCTCATCGGCGAGCCCGGCGTCGGCAAGACCGCCGTCGTCGAGGGCCTGGCCCAGGACATCGTCAAGGGCGAGGTGCCCGAGACCCTCAAGGACAAGCAGCTCTACACCCTCGACCTCGGCGCGCTCGTGGCCGGCAGCCGCTACCGCGGTGACTTCGAGGAGCGGCTGAAGAAGGTCCTCAAGGAGATCCGCACCCGCGGCGACATCATCCTGTTCATCGACGAGATCCACACCCTGGTGGGTGCGGGTGCCGCCGAGGGCGCGATCGACGCCGCCAGCATCCTCAAGCCGATGCTGGCCCGCGGTGAGCTCCAGACCATCGGGGCCACCACGCTCGACGAGTACCGCAAGCACATCGAGAAGGACTCGGCGCTCGAGCGCCGGTTCCAGCCGATCCAGGTCGCCGAGCCGACGCTCAGCCACGCGATCGAGATCCTCAAGGGCCTGCGCGACCGCTACGAGGCCCACCACCGGGTGTCCATCACCGACGGTGCCCTCGTGTCCGCGGCCAACCTCGCCGACCGCTACATCAACGACCGGTTCCTCCCGGACAAGGCGATCGACCTCATCGACGAGGCGGGCGCGCGGTTGCGCATCCGCCGGATGACGGCTCCGCCGGACCTGCGCGAGTTCGACGAGAAGATCGCGGCCGTGCGGCTGGAGAAGGAGTCGGCCATCGACGGCCAGGACTTCGAGAAGGCCGCCCACCTGCGTGACGACGAGAAGAAGCTGCTGCAGGCCAAGGCCGAGCGCGAGACGCAGTGGAAGTCCGGCGACATGGACGTGGTGGCCGAGGTCGACGAGGAGCTCATCGCCGAGGTCCTGGCTGCCAGCACCGGCATCCCGGTCTTCAAGCTCACCGAGGAGGAGTCGAGCCGGCTGCTCCACATGGAGGACGAGCTGCACAAGCGCGTCGTCGGCATGGACGACGCCATCAAGGCGATGTCCCAGGCGATCCGTCGCACCCGCGCCGGTCTGAAGGACCCGCGTCGTCCCGGTGGCTCGTTCATCTTCGCCGGTCCCACCGGTGTCGGTAAGACCGAGCTCGCCAAGACGCTCGCCGAGTTCCTGTTCGGTGACGAGGACAGCCTCATCCAGCTCGACATGTCGGAGTTCTCCGAGAAGCACACTGTCTCAAGGCTTTTCGGTTCGCCTCCCGGCTACGTCGGCTACGAAGAGGGTGGCCAGCTCACCGAGAAGGTCCGCCGCAAGCCGTTCTCCGTGGTGCTGTTCGACGAGGTCGAGAAGGCTCACCCCGACATCTTCAACACCCTGTTGCAGGTGCTCGAGGACGGCCGCCTCACCGACTCCCAGGGCCGGATGGTCGACTTCAAGAACACCGTCATCATCATGACGACCAACCTCGGCACCCGCGACATCACCAAGGGCTCGCTCGGCTTCTCCGCCGGCGCGGACACCCAGAGTGGCTACGACCGGATGAAGAACAAGGTCACCGACGAGCTCAAGCAGCACTTCCGCCCCGAGTTCCTGAACCGCGTGGACGACATCATCGTGTTCCCCCAGCTCACGCGGGACGAGATCGTGGCCATCGTCGACCTCGAGATCGCCAAGCTGGACAAGCGGCTCAAGGACAAGGACATGGGCATCGAGCTCACCATCGAGGCCAAGAACGTGTTGGCCGCGAAGGGCTACGACCCCGTGCTCGGTGCGCGACCGCTGCGTCGCACGATCCAGCGCGAGATCGAGGACGTCCTGTCCGAGAAGATCCTCTACGGCGAGCTCAAGGCGGGCGAGCTGGTGCTCGTCGGCGCCGAGGGCGAGGGCAAGAGCGGCACCTTCACCTTCGTCGGCACGCCGCACCCCGGCAGCATCGAGCTGCCGGTCGTGCAGACGGTGGCAGACTCCGCCGACGCCAGCTGAGGGGCGCCAGACCCAGACACAAGCCGAGGTATGCCGCGTGGTCACCACGCGGCATACCTCGGCTTTGTCATGGGCGAGTTCACGAAGCTGCGCGCAGAACGCTTACTCTGGAGCGCGTGTCTCATTCCCCCCTGCCTCGCCGTTCGGTCCTCGTCGGTCTCCTCGCCGCACCCCTGACCCTCGCCGCCTGCTCGAAGGACAAGCCCGCCGCTGGTCCCTCCAGCACCACGACGACCCCCGCGTCGACGCCGCCCCCAGCGCGGGTCACGGGCAAGCTGCCGGCTGACCTGCTCGCGACGATGACCGCCCTCTATCTCGGCGGCAAGCCGGCCACCGGAGGGTCGACCATCGCGGCCGCCCTCGCGAAGCGGACGCCGCGCTCCACCCCGGTCGCGGTGACCGGCACCACCGGCACGTGGCACGGCGCGCCCATCGCCACGGTCGTGCAGGGCAAGGACGTCACCCTGCTCGTCAAGGCCAAGGCCGGCTGGACCGTCGTGGGTGGCTGGTGGCCCTCGCTCAGGGTCGCGCGGCCGGCGTTCCCCACCATGCGGGTCCTCGCCATCGGGTCGGACGCCCGCAACCCACAGCCTGTGACCAAGTGTCGGGCCGACGCCCTCCACATCATCGGGGTGAACGCGACGAAGGGTGTCGGTGGCATCGTCGGCATCCCCCGCGACTCCTGGGTCCCGCTGCCCGGAGGTGGCAGCGGCAAGATCAACGCTGCCCTCGTCTTCGGTGGTGTCAACGGACAGGTAAGGACGGTCTCCCGTGCCTCGGGGGTGCAGATCGACGGCTACGTCATCACCGGGTTCAAGGGCTTCCGCGGGATGGTCAGGAGCCTGGGCGGAATCGTGTTCGTGGCGGCCAAGGCGCTGAAGAGCGTCGACGGCCTGGCGATCGTCAAGCCCGGGAGCAACAAGCTCGACGCCACGCACGCACTCGCCCTCGCCAGGGAGCGCAAGCACCTGCCCAACGGCGACTTCGGCCGCTCCGCCAACCAGGGCGCGATCATCCGGGCCGGCATGGTGATGGCCCAGAAGGCCGGCCCCGGCGCGTTGGCGGGGCTCCTGTCCAAGATGGGTCCCCACCTGAGCACCGACCTGAGCGTGTCCGAGGTGCTCAACCTGTCGGCCAGCCTCTACCTGTCCAACGCGGCCAAGGTCCCCAACACGGTGGTGCCCGGCGCGATCGGCACCCGGGAAGGCCAGTCGGTCGTCCTGCTGGGTTCCCCTGCCAGGAAGATCTTCGCCGACATGAAGAACGGCCGTCTCGGTGGCTGAGCCCGAGTCGGCTGAGCCGGGGCCCGTTGGGTCGGCCGACCCTGAGCCTGCGCCACCCGTTCGGGACGCCGCGTCGGTCACCGTCCGGGCGGCCCGCACCAGCGACATCCGGACGATCCGGGAGATCGTGCGGCCGCACGCCGACTCCCGGGTGCTCGTGTCGAAGGACGCGGTGACCTACTACGAGGCGCTCCAGCAGTTCCGGGTCGCCGAGCTCGAGGGCGTGGTCGTCGGGTGTGGCGCCCTGCACGTGATGTGGGAGGACCTCGCCGAGATCCGGACCCTGGCGGTCCGGCCCGAGGCCAAGGGCCGCGGGGTGGGTTCGATGCTGCTGGACGCGCTGATGGCCGATGCCCGCGAGCTCGGGGTGGAGCGGCTGTTCTGCCTCACATTCGAGGTCGACTTCTTCACCCGGCACGGGTTCGAGGTGATCGAGGGCCAGGCCGTCGATCCCGAGGTCTATGCGGAGCTGGTCCGGTCCTACGACGAGGGCGTCGCTGAGTTCCTGGACCTCGAGCGGGTCAAGCCCAACACGTTGGGCAACACCAGGATGCTCCGCACCCTCTGAGCTCTCTCCGCGTTTGCGTCGATCCGGGGCGGGGGACCTCCCTGCCGGCCTAAGGTGTCCGCACGGACCAGCGACTCAGGGGGGACACCGTGTTCAAGAGTGCTGAGGAGAGGGAAGCCGAGCGCCAGCAGCGCGAGGCGGAGCAGGCGCGGCTGGCTGCCGCTCAGGACCAGCAGCGCCGCGAGGAGGAGGCCGAGCGCCAACGGCAGGCCTACCTCGCCTCACCCGTCGGGGCAGCCACTGCGGCCCGAGATGCCGGCGAGCAGTTCTTCGAGCTTCAGCTCCACGTGCGGAACCAGCAGGGTCAAGTGTCGTTCGGTGCGGTGAAGACGTCGGGCTCCATGACGAGCTCGGCCTCGACCCTGGCCGAGGTGGAGGCCGTCGGATGGCACCTCGAGCACGCGAGCTACTACTTCGCGGTCACGGGTCAGAGCAGCGCCGAGCGCGTCTTCGGCTCGGGGGAGAACACCGCGGTGACCGGCGTGACGGTGGGTGCCTACCTCTTYCGCCGGACCGCAGTCGCGGACTCGATGTAAACGCGCCGGGGACGCCCAGCTGCATCCACCTCGAKTGACGCGGCGCGCTCACCTCGAATCAGGCAGGGGGGCCGGGTGGGCTCGGTGGTGGCGGCTCATCCTGATCCGCACTGACGCGGCGAGGACGAGCAGCAGGAGACCTGAGATCACCCCGAACCCGAGGCGGGGGATCAGCGGCAGGGCGATGCCGATCCCGCCACCGATGACCCACGCGATCTGCAGCACCGTCTCGGACCAGGCGAACACCCTCGTGCGCACCGACTCCTCGATGTCACGTTGCACCACGGCGTCGCTGCTCAGCTTGATGAGCTGGGCACCGAGTCCCGCCACCAGGCCGAGGACGAGCAGGGTGGTCAGGGAGTAGAACAGTGCCGCGGCCAGGGCGACTGCCACGTCGGCGATCAGGGCCACCGCGATGATCAGGTCCGGTCGCAGCCGGCGCAGGGCGTTGCCGATGACCGTGCCCAGGGCGTTGCCGGCGCCGGCTGCCCCCACGACGAGGGCCAGCACGAACGTGCCGCTGTGTCCTGGCAGCGGGTGCTCGCGCATGAGGAAGGCCATGAACAGCGTGAGGAACCCGGTGAGGAGTCGGGCGCCCACCGCGCTGCACAGCGCGGTCAGCACCGGGACCGGCAGGGCCGCCACCCGTGCCCGCAGCCGCTCGAACAACCCGAGCCTGCGGCCGTCGCGCCGGCCCACTGGCACCGGGCCGGAGTCCTCGATGTCCTGCTCGCCACTGCTGGAGTCCACCCGCGACGGCAGCCGGATGGCCAGCACGGTGCCCGCGACGTAGATGAGGAAGGCCAGCCGCAGGGACCACTCGGGTCCCACGCGCGCTGCCGCACCGGCCAGCGCTCCACCGACAGCCATCCCGGCCACCCCTGCCAGGGCGTTGCGGGAGTTGGCATTGACCAGGCTGAACCCGGGCGGCAGCAGTCGCGGCACCGCCGAGGCCCGCGTCACGCCGTAGGCCTTCGAGGCGACCAGGCATCCCAGGGCCGCAGGGAACAGCCAAGGCGAGTCGTTGGCGACGGCGCCCGCCAGCACCCAGCAGAGGAACGCCCGCAGGGCGAGGGTGGTGCCGATCGCCCAGCGGCGGCCGTGCCGGAACCGGTCGAGGAGCGGCCCGATGAAGGGCGCGAGCAGGGCGAAGGGAGCCATCGTGAGGACGAGGAACTGGGCCACCTGGCCGCGTGCCTCGTCGGTGGGGATCGCGAAGATCGTGCCGGCGAGGGAGACGGTGAGCGCGGCGTCGCCCATGAGGTTGACGAAGTGCAGCTCCACCAGCCTCGCGAGGCCGCTCTCGCCCGCACCGGCCGAGTGCGTGTAGGCCCGCGCCCGACGGGCACCGGCCTTGCTGCCCCGACCAGCCAGCCTGGCCCCCGCCACGGTGCCCCGGCCGACGACCCGGCCGGTGCGTGAGGCGCCGATGCGCAGTGCGTGGGCAGCTCGCCTGCCGGCGGTCGGCCCGGCGGTCGGCCCGGCGGTCGGCCCTTCGGTGGGCCCGCCGCTCGGCCCTGACGCGGAGCCGCCACCGACATCGCGTCCCCGGCCCTCGTCCTCGTCGCTGGGTGACATCGAGGTCTCAGCTCGCCTCGCGCGATGCGGGCAGCTGGTAGCGACCGCCCGCGAGCGGCTCGACCAGACCGTCCGCGACCAGTGAGTCGAGGCACCTCTCGCGTTGGATCTCGTTGTCGGACAACGCCTCCAGCGTGGCGCGCTGCACAGGCGTGTCGCTCGCGCGCAGCACCGCGAGCAGCGCGCCACGCAGCTGGCGGTCAGTGCCCTCCCAGGCCTGGCCCTTGCGGGCCGGACCTGAGTATGCCGGCCGGCCGGCGACCTGCCAGGCGCACAGGTCCGCCACGGGACAGTCCGAGCACCGCGGCGACCGGGCGCTGCAGACGAGTGCTCCGAGCTCCATGACCGCGACGCTCCACGTGCGGGCCTCGGCGGCATCGACCGGCACGAGGCCGGCAGCAACGGTGAGCTCGGCCCTGGTCGGTGACGGCGCGGCATACTCGTCGGCGGCCACGACGCGGGCCAGCACGCGGCGCACGTTGGTGTCGACGACCGTGGTCCGCTCGCCGAAGGCGAAGGTGGCGACGGCGGCGGCGGTGTAGGTCCCGACCCCGGGCAGCGCGAGGAGCTCGGCCTCGGTCGAGGGGACGGCTCCCGCATGGTGCTCGGTCATCGCCACGGCGGCGGCGTGCAGCCGCAGGGCCCGGCGGGGGTAACCCAGTCGGCCCCACGCGCGGACCGCCTCACCGGGCGGGTCGGCCGCCAGGTCGCCCGGCGTGGGCCAGCGCGCCAGCCACTCGCGCCAGACCGGCTCGACGCGGGCCACCGGAGTCTGCTGCAGCATGATCTCCGAGACGAAGATCTGCCACGGGGTGGCGTCCGGACGGCGCCACGGGAGGTCGCGGGCGGACACGGCGTACCACTCCAGCACCCGGTGGTGCAGGTGCTCAGGAGCGGTGCGGGTGCTCACACGTAGCGTTCGAGGATGCTCGACTCGGCCAGCCGGGACAGGCCCTCGCGGACGGCGCGGGCCCGGCCCTCGCCGACTCCCTCGACGTCCATGAGCTCCTCGAGGTTGGCGGCCAGCAGCTTCTGCAGGCTGCCGAAGTGCTCGACCAGCCGGTCGACGATCGCGCCGGGGAGGCGGGGCACCTTGGTGAGCAGGCGGTAGCCGCACGGGCTCACCGCCGAGTCGAGGGCGTCGCCGCCGACCGCGAACCCGACGGCCTTGGCCCCGGCGGACAGGTCGAGCAGCTCGGTGGAGGTGAGCTCCTCGAGGGCGGCCATCGCCTCGTCGAGCGTCAGGTCGGTCTTGGTGACGGGGAGGTAGTCGCGGACGACGAGCTCGCGGTCGTTGCCGAGGCCACCGGTGAGCTCCTCGAGCTGGAGGGTGAGCAGGCGCCCGTCGACGCCGAGCTCGACGACGTAGCCGGAGATCTCGTCGCGGATCCGCCGCACCATCTCGAGGCGCTGGAGCACGCTGGCGACGTCGCGGACGGTGACGAGGTCCTCGATCTCGAGGGCCGAGAGGGTGCCGGTGACCTCGTCGAGGCGCGACTTGTAGCGCTCGAGGGTCTGGAGTGCCTGGTTGGCGCGGGACAGGATCGCGCTGGAGTCCTCGAGCACGTGGCGGCGGCCGTCGACGTAGATCGCGACGATCCGCATCGACTGGCTCACCGAGATGACGGGGTAGCCGGTCTGCTTGGCGACCCGCTCGGCGGTGCGGTGACGCGTGCCCGACTCGCTCGTCTCGATCGAGGGGTCGGGGACCAGCTGAGTGGCGGCCCGAAGGATGCGCGAGGCCTCACGATCGAGGACGATCCCGCCGTCCATCTTGGCCAGCTCACGCAGGCGGGTGGCGGAGAACTCGACGTCGAGCGGGAAGCCGCCGGTGGACAGCTGCTCCACGGTCCGGTCGTGGCCGAGGACGATCAGGGCACCGGTGCGCCCCCTCAGGATGCGTTCGAGGCCGTCACGCAGCTCGGTGCCGGGTGCCACGGCGGCGAGGGTGGCGCGCAGCACCTCGTCCTCGCGAAGATCCACTGGTCAAACCCCTTTGGTGCCGCTGGCGTCGGTCTGGCGCGAGTCTAACTGTGCACGGGCTGCAGCGCCGCGCGCACCGCGGTCCGAATGTCGTCGCACTCGATCACCTGCATGCCCTCGGGTGTCGGGGCCGTGCCGAGGACGCCCGAGGGGACGTAGGCGGTTCGGAACCCGAGCCGCCCCGCCTCCGCCAACCGACGGGGTATGCCGGTCACCGGCCTGATCTCGCCGGCGAGCCCGAGCTCACCGAAGGCGATGGCGTTGTCGGGCAGCGGCTGGTCCTTGACGGCGCTGGCCACCGCGAGGGCGATCGCCAGGTCGGAGGCGGGCTCGGTGAGCCGCACACCGCCCACCGTGGAGAGGTAGACGTCGGCGTTGCCGATGGGCGCCTGGGCTCGCTTGGCCAGGACGGCGATGATCATCGCGACCCGGGCCGAGTCCAACCCGCTGGTGGCGCGCCGCGGCGTGGGGATCTCGCTCTTGGCGACCAGCGCCTGGACCTCGGTCATCAGCGGCCGGCGACCCTCGAGGGTCACGGTCACACACGTGCCGGGCACGCTGAGGGTCCCCCGCGACAGGAAGAGCCCACTGGGGTCGGCCAGCCCCACGATGCCGACGTCGGACAGGTCGAAGCAGCCGACCTCGTCGGTGGGGCCGTAGCGGTTCTTGACCGCCCGCACGAGGCGCAGGCGGGAGTGCCGGTCACCCTCGAACTGCACGACCACGTCGACGAGGTGCTCGAGGACGCGGGGGCCGGCGATCGACCCGTCCTTGGTCACGTGGCCGACCAGGAGGGTGGCGATCCCGCGTGACTTGGCGACCTGGATCAGGGAGGCCGCGACCTCACGGACCTGGGTGACGTTGCCGGCCGACCCCTCGACGTCGCCGCTGGAGATCGTCTGCACCGAGTCGACGATCACGAGGTCGGGCTGCACCGCGTCGATCTGGCCGAGCACGGTCGCGAGATCGGTCTCCGACGCCAGGAACAACGAGGAGGCCATCGCCTCGATCCGCTCGGCCCGCATCCGCACCTGGGCGGCGGACTCCTCGCCGGTGACGTAGAGGACGGTGCGGCCGTTGCCCGACCTGGCCGCGCGGGCGGCCACGTCGAGCAGCAGCGTGGACTTGCCGATGCCGGGCTCGCCCGCCACGAGCACCACCGCCCCGGGCACGAGGCCGCCGCCGAGCACCCGGTCGAACTCACTGACGCCGGTGCTGACCGCCTCGGCTCGTCGGGCGTCGACCTGACCGATGGGCACGGCGGGCCGCTCCACGCGGGCGGCAGCGGTGGTGCGCACGGTGACGGCGCCGATCTCGCTGACGCTGCCCCAGGACTGGCACTCGCCACAGCGGCCGACCCACTTGACGGCGGTCCAGCCGCACTCGGAGCAGCGGAACCCGCTCGACCTGGTCGTCGTCTTCGCTGCCATGCACGACAACCTACGGCGCGGCACCGACAGGCCGGCGGACCGGCCGCGCGACCTGCCGGAGCCCAGTGGTTCAGTGCCCTTCGGCGACCTTCTTGAGGCCGTCGAGCATGCCCTGCCAGTTCTGCGAGAACTGCTCGGCCTGCTTGGCGCTGTCGCAGCCGTCCTGGGTGAGCTGGACCGTCGTGCCCCCACCGTCCGGCGACAGCTCGTAGCGCACGCGGTGGTAGTTCTCGGGGATGTCCTCGTCCCCGGTCACCGGGCTGTAGTGGGTGACCTCGAGCAGCCGTCCGGGCTCGGCCTGCAGCACCTCGCCCTTGTCTTGGTAGGGCTTGCCCTCCCACTCCCCGGTCCAGGTGATCGGGCTGCCGGGCTGCCAGTCGCTGGCGACCTCGCTGCCCATCATGTACTCGGCGACGAGCCTGGGTTCGGTCATCGCCTGCCAGACCCTGTCGGGGTCGGCGTCGATGGTGGTGCTGGCAGTGGCCACGTGGTCGGTCATGGTGCCTCCTGGGGGGTCCGGGGTGTCCGGTTCCATCCACCTTGTCCCGCGACGGTGCCCGTGTCCAGACCTCGGGCGTCACCCGGGTGGCCGTCGACACCACCGCGTCAGTAGTGGCGCCACCACAGGCTGACGGCGTAGTCGACCCCGGTGCCCTCGTGCTCCGCGAGGATGCCCTCCGCTGCCGTCTCGGGGAACTCGATCCGCACCACCGACTCGAACTCCTCGCGCGAGTCGAACTCCCAGTCGATCACCAGCCGCTCGCGTGACCACCCTTGGCGGGCCCAGAAACGTTCCACCGCAACGGGATCGTAGGAGGGGTTGGCCCGCGTGAACCACCTGCCGAAGGTCGAGCGGGTGGCGTCGTTGTCGATCACGTATGCCGTGCCGCCGGGTCGCAGGACCCGCTCCAGCTCGCGCAGGCCGGGTTCACAGCCGGCGCCGAAGAAGTAGGCCCACCGGGCATGGGCGATGTCCATGGAGGCATCGGCCAGCGGCAGGGACTGGGCGGCACCCTCGACGACCCGCACGTCCGGCATACCTGAGATGCGTTGCTCCGCAAGGGAAACCAATGGAGGGTGCGGCTCCACGCCGACCACGCTCGCGCAGCCGAGTGAGGCGAAGCGAGGCAGGTGGAACCCGGTGCCGCAGCCGACGTCGACGAGGTCCGCGCCGGCGAACGGGTGCAGCGACGCCATCGCGGCCTCGATGAGCCCGGCGCGGTCGACGCCGAGGTTCTCGACCTCGTAGACGTCGGGGGAGTCCCAGATGTTGGGGCTGCGCGTCGGCTCGGGCAGCGACCCCGGCTGCCCCGGCGACCCGGGCGGCTCCGGCGTCGAGCTCATCGGGACTTGCGGGCCTCTTGCGCGGCCAGCGTCGCGGGATGCACCAGGAGGGGAAGCATCTTGCGTGAGTAGGCGTTTCGGGCAGCCTTCACGCTCGCGAGGTGCGCCTCGCAACGGATCTCGAGCTCGGCGTAGGCGTCCTCACCCATCAGCTCGACCAGCTCAGCGCGGTTGCTGCGGAACACCGGCTCCCGGCCGACGTGGGCCTCGGGGTTGCTCGAGCAGTACCAGTCGAGGTCGTGGCCACCGGCCCCCCAGCCGCGGCGGTCGTACTCGGTGATGGTGACCTCCTGCCAGCTCGACCCGTCAGGCATCTCCACCTTGCGGTAGGTGCGGCGGATCGGCAGCTGCCAGCAGACGTCCGGCTTGACGGTGTGCGGCTCCTTGCCCGTGAGCACCGCGTGCTGGTGCAGCGCGCAGCCGGCACCGGCGGGGAAACCCGGCCGGTTGAGGAAGATGCAGGCGCCGTCGACGACCTTGGTCTTGAGGGCGTCGTCCTCCTTCTCGGTCCAGGCGCCGAGCTTGGTCGAGCCGGGGTGCAGCTGCCACTCGTCCTCGCCGAGCTCCTTGACGGCCTTCTTGACCCGCTTGACGTCGTCGTCGTCGGTGAAGTGGGCGCCCAGGGTGCAGCACCCGTCGTCGGGTCGGCCGGCGTAGATCCCCTGGCAGCCGTTGCCGAAGATGCACGTCCAGCTCGACGTCAGCCAGGTCAGGTCGCAGCGGAACCGCTGGCCCGTGTCGGCGGGATCGGTGAACTCCACCCAGATGCGGGCGGTGTCGAGCGGGGTCTCAGGCACATTCGCAACCTTACGTCGCGCAGTGCGCCGCACTCGGCGTGGCCCGTATGCCGGTCGTGCCCGAGAGGCGGCAGACCGCCGCCCCGGGAGGCGCCGGACCGCCTCCCGGGCGCGGGCCTTCAGCCGATCGGTGCGGGCACCGGACCGGAGGGGTCGAACTGCAGGGGCACCGGCGCCGGCTGCCGCCGCGGCGTCGTGATGCCCTTCTCGGTGCGGCCGTCGACCTCCAGCTTGCCGCCGACGAGCGACACCGTGACGTGCGCCGCGGTGGCGCCCGGGGTGTCGACCGCGTCCACGGTCACCGACAGCCCGCCCTCGACGACCGTGCCCCGCCCCACGAAGCCGACCTCACCGGTCGGGCGCGCCACGGTGACGGCCAGGCCGTCTCCGTCGGGCCGGGTCAGCACCACCCAGCGGACGAAGGTCGTGCCCATCGACTCGTTGACGCCGAGCAGCGCGCCGGCGATGCCCGGCGCCGACGCGAGCGACTCCGGGTCCTTGCCTGCGAGCACCACGTGCGTGCGGTCCCCACAGCTGAACGCACCCACGGGCGCGGCGCCCTCGGGCACCAGCGACCGCCAGGGCAGGTCCGCGGTGGCGGCCTTCCGCGCGACGGGGAGCTCGACCGGCTTGACGCGGGTCTTGACCCGCGCCGTCACCGGCAGCACCGGAGCGGTCTCACCGGGGAGCTGTTGTCGGGGGTCGGCCGGGTCGACGGCCGCTCCCACCCGGTGGGCGAGCAGGCGTGCCGAGGCGCTCGCGCGAGTGCTGGCGTGCGGCCAGTCAGCGAGCTCGCTCGCCGTCCGCAGTCGCCGCACGTCACTGCGAGCGCCCAGGTTGGTGAGGCCGGCGGACGCCGCTGCGACGAGCTGGCCGTCCTCGGCCTGGTCGACCACCCTGCGCAGGGCGCGCAGCGAGGTCGGGGAGTGCACCTGTGCCAGGCCCTTGGCCGCGGCGACGCGCACCTGCGGTTCGTGATGGTCCGAGACCAGCTTGGCCAGGGCGTTGGTGGCCCGGCGCCCGGCGACCTTCTCCGGGCCGGCGGCGGCCGCCTCGGACAGGATGGCGATCGCTGCCCCGGGGGTCAGTGTGGTGGGTTTGCCGGCGAGGGCCGCGATGGCCCCCGACACGGTGCGGTCCTTGCGGGACCCGATGATGACTGACATGTCGCCTCCTAGCAGGGGTTCTTCATGCGGCAGTGGTCCCGCATGTTGTCGGCTTCGGACGTGGTGATGACGCCCCCGTTGGGGATCGTCGGGTTCATCAGGGCCGTGGAGTTGGTGCGGTGGCTGAGGCCCAGGTAGTGGCCCAGCTCGTGCGCGGTGGCGAAGTCGGAGACCCCGCCCCCCGCGTTCATCTCGACGACGCTGCCGTCCATCCCCTTGGCGTTCTTGTCGCACGGACCGTCGACCCGGGACAGGCCGGCGGTGCTGCCGACGTACATCCGGACGAAGAACAGGTCCAGCGCGTCGTTGGGCACGGTCCACTCGTCGGTGAGCGTCTCGGCCTCCCCGTCGGAGTTGATGACGTCCCGCCCGTTGGCGTCGCCGGTCGAGATGACGAAGTGCTGGATCCGCCCGACCCCCATCGACCGGCCGGCACCGGCATACAGGTCCCGGGTGTTGGCGACGGCGCGGTCGATCTCCACCGCGTCGTTGAAGGTGAACTGGTCGGACCCGACCTGGATGCAGTTCACGTGGACGAACTTGCTCCCGAGCCGGTCCAGCTGGGTCTTCAGCGACACGGGGACCGAGTTGGTCAGCTGCCCCATGAAGTCACGGCGGACCGAGAGTGGCGACGTCGCGATGCCGATGCAGGCGGCGCGTTGGCGAAGGCTGGCCACGGGTCAGCCCTCGAGCTTCTTGATTCTGGCGTCGAGGTGCTTGATGAGGTCGCTGTAGCGGGCCAGCGTGTCCTCGAGGCTGAGGTGGCCGAACGGGCTCTTCACCGTCAGCGTGCCGTTGACGACGACCGCCCCGTTGATCTTCAGGGGTCCGTTGATTGTCACCCCGCCCGGGTAGTCGTGCGCCCAGTTGATGGTCAGGCCGTCGTCGAAGTCGTGCACGAGTGCCCGTCGCCACGGCGTGGAGCTCTTGCGCCGCGCCGCGTGGTCGAGCACCACGTCGGCCTGGTGACAGGTCAGCCGGAACCCCTCGACCGTGACGCCACCGGGGTAGTCCGAGTCCCAGTTCAGCGTCATGCCGTCCTTGAAGTCGTGCACGATCGCGCGGCGCTGCCCAGCACCGGTGGAGCGACGGCTCGGCGCGTCGATGACGACATCGGCGGCGGTCGTCTTGAAGACGTCCCCCTGGGCCGTCGTGGTGTTCCCGTCCAGACGCAGGTCTGCATCCATGCTTGTTCCCCCCTGTTCGACAAGGCCCCGACGGCCCCGTCCCCGCAGGCAAGGAGGCTCGGGAAGGCCTTCGTGATACCTCCGCGGTGAACCGTCCCAGTGGCCGGCCACCTCAGCCGATACCGTGCAGCCATGCGCCTCGGGGTCATCGACGTCGGCTCCAACACCGTCCACCTGCTCGTGGTCGACGCCCATCGCGGGGCCCAGCCCCTCCCCGCCACCTCGCACAAGATCGAGCTGCGGCTCTCTGAACACGTGACCGACGGCGGTGACATCGCCGAGTCGGGCGAGGCCGCGCTCATCGAGTTCATCGGCGAGTGCCTCACGGTTGCGGAGGACCAGGGCGTCGAGGAGGTGATGGCCTTCGTCACGAGTGCGATTCGTGAGGCTCCGAACGGCGAGGAGGTGCTGTCCCGCGTGCGCGCGAGGACCGGGGTGGAGCTCCAGGTGCTCTCCGGTGAGGACGAGGCTCGGCTGACCTTCCTGGCCGCACGTCGGTGGTTCGGCTGGTCGAGCGGCACGCTGCTCGTGGTCGACATCGGTGGCGGGTCGCTCGAGCTCGCCGCCGGAATGGACGAGGACCCCGACGCCGCCGTCTCCCTCCCCCTCGGGGCCGGGCGGCTGACCCGCGACCTCCTCCCCGGTGACCCGCCGACGACGGAGGTGGTCAGGGAGGCGCGCCGGGCGATCCGGCTGCGCATGGCCGCGGCCATGCGGCCCCTGGCCAAGGCCGGGACCGCCGACCGTGCCGTCGGCACCTCCAAGACGATGCGCTCGCTCGCGCGCGTCACCGGCGCGGCGCCGAGCAGTGACGGTCCGTATGCCGCGCGCAGCCTGGAGCGCGCCGCTCTCGCCTCGCTCGTCGCCGACCTGGGCGGGATGACCGCACACCAGCGGGAGCGGCTGTCGGGCGTCTCGGCCAGTCGCTCGCCACAGCTGCTCGCCGGTGCCCTCGTGGCCGAGGCGGCGATGGACCTGCTCGGCCTGGAGCGCCTCGAGATCTGCCCCTGGGCGCTGCGCGAGGGCGTCATCCTGAGCCGACTCGACGCGATGCGCTGACCCGCGCTGGGTAGGCTCGGTGCATGGCCCAAGCCGTGTCGATCCCAGGAGCCACGGTGGCCCTCTCGACCGCGTCGGTCTACCCGGACACCTGCGCGTCGGCCTTCGCCACGGCGGCCCGGCTCGGCTACGACGCCGTCGAGGTGATGGTCTGGACCGACCCCGTCTCGCAGGAGGCCGGCGCGCTCGCGGCGCTGTCCCGGCTGCACGGCATACCCGTCGTGTCGGTGCACGCACCCACGCTCCTGCTCACGCAGCGCATCTGGGGACCCGACCCGTGGACCAAGGTGGACAACTCGATCGCCCTGGCCCAGGAGGTGGGGGCGTCCACGGTGGTGCTGCACCCACCCTTCCGGTGGCAGAAGGAGTACGCCGGCGAGTTCGTCGAGGGGGTGGCGCTGCGCGAGCACGAGACCGGCGTCGCACTGGCCGTCGAGAACATGTTTCCCTGGCGCGCCCGGCAGCGGGAGTTCGAGGCCTACCTGCCGCACTGGGACCCGGTGCCCCAGGCCTACGACAACGTCACCCTCGACCTCTCGCACACGTCGACGGCGGGCTCCGACGCCATGACCATGGCCGCGGCACTCGGGCCCCGGCTCGCCCACGTCCACCTCGCCGACGGCCTGGGCTCCCTCAAGGACGAGCACCTCGTCCCCGGGCGCGGCACCCAGCCCTGTGCGGAGTTCCTCGAAATGCTTGCGGTGCAACAGTTCTCGGGGTCAGTCGTCGTCGAGGTGGGGACCCGCAAGCTCACCCAGGAGCAGCGGGAGGTCGACCTCGCCGAGTCCCTGGCGTTCGCCCGGCTGCACCTCGCGACCGCGACGACGGTCGGCGCGTCATGAGCCCCCGTGGACGCCGCCCCGGAGGTGTGGACACGCGCCAGGCCATCGTCGAGGCCGCCCGGGTCGACTTCGCCGACCAGGGCTACGACGGCACCTCGCTGCGTGGCATCGCCCGTCGGGCTGCGGTCGACCCGGCCCTGGTGCACCACTACTTCGGCGGCAAGGCGCAGCTGTTCGCGGCCGTGATGGACATCCCGGCAGACCCGGCAGCCCTGATCAGCGCCGTGGTCGAGGGGCCACGCGACCAGGTGGGCGAGGCGCTGGTGCGGACGTTCCTGGCGGTGTGGGACTCCGAGGACGGGCGACAGCGCTTCCAGGCCCTGATGCGTGCGGCGGTCAGCCACGAGGAGGCGACCCGGATGCTGCGCGAGTTCCTGACCCGCGAGGTCTTCGGCAGGGTGCTGCGGGCCATGGCAGCCGACGGCGACCGGCCGGCCGATCTCGAGCTGCGCGCCGGTCTCGCGGCGTCCCAGATGGTCGGGCTGGCGATGATGCGCTACATCGTGGAGTTCCCGGCCGTGGTGGACGCCGAGCACGACGAGCTGGCCGCCCTGGTCGGGCCCACGATCCAGCGCTACCTCGCCCCGTAGGGCGACTCCGCGGCATACCGGCGGACGACCAGGCTCGGCACGTGCGCGGGTTTGGTCGTGCTCGCGCCTGTCGCCCCGCCCCCGACCGTGGTCGTCCGGCGGCGGCTGACAAAGGTCTTGTCCGGGCGAAGGAGCAGCGCTATATTCATCGCATGATGAAAAACGCCATCGAGATCACGAACCTCCGCGTGGTGCGCGGCGGTCGTGAGGTGTTGCCCGACCTGACCATGTCGGTCCCGGCCGGCCAGGTGGTCGGGCTGCTGGGGCCCAGCGGCAGCGGCAAGTCGACCCTGATCCGGGCGGTCGTGGGGGTCCAGATCGTCGAGTCCGGCGACGTCACGGTGCTCGGGGAGCCCGCGGGCTCGCCGTCGCTCCGCAACCGGATCGGCTACGTCACCCAGACGCCGAGCGTCTACGACGACCTGTCCGTGCGGGCCAACGTCCGCTACTTCGCCAACATCCTCGGGGCGGCCCCGACGGCAGCCGACGAGGCCATCGAGGCCGTCGACCTCACGAGCCACGCCGACTCCCTGGTCGGTCGCCTGTCCGGTGGGCAACGGTCACGGGTCTCCCTCGCGGCCGCGCTCGTCGGCGACCCCGAGCTGCTGGTCCTCGACGAACCCACGGTCGGCCTCGACCCGGTGCTTCGGCGCGACCTGTGGGAGCTGTTCAAACGCCTTGCGGGCCAAGGGCGTTCGCTGCTGGTCTCCAGCCACGTGATGGACGAGGCGAGTCGCTGCGACCGCCTGCTCCTGCTGCGTGAGGGCCGCATCATGGCCGACGACACGCTGCCCGAGCTGCTCGCCCGCACCGGCGCCGACGACGCCGAGCACGCCTTCCTGTCCCTGATCGACCGCGCCGAGGAGACTGCCCGATGAACGCCCACCGCACCCTCGTCACGGCCGGCCGGGTCCTGGCCCAGCTGCGTGCCGACCACCGGACCATCGGGCTGATGCTCGTCGTCCCCTGCGTGCTGATCGGCCTGCTGGCCTGGATCTTCAACGGCACCCCGGTGTTCGACGGCCTCGGGGCACCCCTGCTCGGTGTGTTCCCGTTCGTGGTGATGTTCATCGTCACGAGCGTCGCGACCCTCCGTGAGCGGACGTCGGGGACCCTCGAGCGGCTGCTCACCACGCCGATGGGCAAGGGGGACTTCATGTTCGGCTACGCCCTCGCCTTCGGGGTGATGGCGGTCCTGCAGGCCCTGATCGCGACGGCCTTCGCGGTCTACGTGTGCGGCCTCGACGTCGCCGGTCCCGCGTGGCAGCTCGTGGTGGTGGCCGTCCTCGACGCCCTGCTGGGGACCGCGCTGGGCCTGCTCGCGAGCGGTTTCGCGCGCACCGAGTTCCAGGCGGTGCAGTTCATGCCGGCGTTCGTGCTGCCGCAGTTCCTGCTGTGCGGACTGCTCGTGGCCCGCGACGGGCTGCCCGACGTCCTGCGCTGGCTCTCCGACGTGCTGCCCCTGTCGTATGCCGTGGACGCCATGAAGTCGGTGACGTCCAGTCCCACCCCGGGCGCCGACGTGACCGCGGACGCTGCCGTCATCGGCCTGTGGGTGCTGGTCGCGCTGGTCCTCGGCAGCCTCACCCTGCGTCGCCGCACCGCCTGAGGCGGGCGCGGCACCCCGCGGCGCGGCATACCTGCTGGTTGGCGGTTAGCCTTGTCGGCGGCCGCGACCTCCGCGGCACCCGGTCGGAAGGACTCACGTGGACGCCAGTGACCTGCTGCGCAACAGCCTGCTCCAGCTCTCCAAGAGCGGCGCTGTGCGACAGACGATCGAGAAGGCGCCGGTGAGCCGCAGCGTGGTCAAGCGGTTCGTCCCCGGCGACCGCACGCAGGACGCCGTCAGCGCGACCGCCGAGCTGCGCGCCACCAACCGGCTCGCGACGATCGACTACCTGGGCGAGGACACCGCCGACCTCACCCAGGCGATCCGCACCCGTGACCACTACATCGAGCTGCTCGAGGCGCTCGCGGACGCCGACCTGTCGCAGCACGGCATGGGCGAGGTCAGCCTCAAGCTGTCCGCGCTGGGCCAGTACCTCCCCGGCGACGGTCACAAGATCGCCCTCGACCATGCCCGCGAGATCTGCCAGGCGGCGGCGAACGCCGGCACGACGGTGACCCTCGACATGGAGGACCACACGACGACCGACGCCACGCTGGAGTCCTTGCGCGAGCTGCGCCAGGACTTCCCGTGGGTCGGCGCGGTGATCCAGTCCTACCTGCACCGCAGCGAGGCGGACTGCCGCGACCTGGCCCACGAGGGCAGCCGCGTGCGGCTGTGCAAGGGTGCCTACAAGGAGCCCGAATCCGTTGCGTACCAGAGCAGCTCGGACGTCGACCAGAACTACGTGCGCTGCCTCAAGATCCTGATGGCGGGCGACGGCTACCCGATGGTGGCCAGCCACGACCCGCGGCTGGTCGAGATCGCCGGCGCGCTGGCCTCGCACCACCACCGCGACGCCGACAGCTACGAGTACCAGATGCTCTACGGGATCCGGCCCGAGGAGCAGAAGCGGATCGCCGACCGGGGCAACCAGATGCGGGTCTACATCCCCTATGGCGAGGAGTGGTACGGCTACCTCATGCGCCGGATGGCCGAGCGTCCCGCCAACACGGTGTTCTTCCTGCGCGGTCTCGCCACCAAGAACTGAGGCGCACACACCTCCCGCGACTGGAAGACTGCCGCCATGGGAACTGTCGCAATCCTCGGTGCCGGCGTGATGGGCGAGACGCTGCTGTCCGGGCTGATCCGGTCTGGTCGCAGCGCTGACGACCTCATCGTCACTGCTCGTCGGCCGGACCGGGCCGACCAGCTGGCCGAGCAGTACGGCGTGCGTGCCATGTCGAACATCGCGGCGGCAGAGGCCGCCGACACCCTGGTCCTTGTCGTCAAGCCGCAGGACATGGGCGGGCTCGTCGAGGAGATCCGCGACCACGTCTCGCCCGGAAACCTCGTGGTCAGCCTCGCCGCGGGCATCCCCACGGCCTACCTCGAGCACCGGCTCCCGGCCGGGGTCGCCGTCGTCCGGGTCATGCCGAACACCCCGGCCCTGGTCGACCAGGGGATGGCGGCCGTGAGCCCCGGTCGCAGTGCCGACGCGGCCCACCTCGAGGAGGCCTCCGAGCTGCTGCGCTCGTGCGGTCGCGTCGTCCAGGTCGCCGAGAAGCACCAGGACGCCGTCACCGCGATCAGCGGCAGCGGACCGGCGTACATCTTCTACGTCGTCGAGGCGATGATCGAGGCGGGCGTGGTGCTGGGGCTGCCCCGGCCGACCGCCACGGAGCTCGTCGTCCAGACGCTGTTCGGTGCGGCGACGATGATGCGCGAGACCGGCCAGCACCCGACCGTCCTGCGCGAACAGGTCACCTCGCCCGGTGGCACGACGGCCGCCGCGCTGCGCCAGCTCGACGACCACAAGGTGCGGGCCGCCTTCATCACGGCCATGGAGGCCGCCGCCAACCGCTCGCACGAGCTCGCCTCGGGCAACGACTGAGGGACTGYCGCACCGACCCACCCGGCCGGGTGGGGGACGGTCGGCGTGCTCGGGGAACTCCCAGTCGGCTCTGGGTGAACACCCAGCAACCCACCTGACCGAACCCGCGTGGATCATGCGAGAGTGGGTCCATGAGCGACATCACCGTGCGGTCACTGGGTGAGGACGAGTGGGAGCAGTACCGATCGGTGCGGCTCAGCGCGCTCGAGGAGTCACCCGACGCCTTCGTGGCGAGCGCCGACGAGGAACGCGGCTACGAGGAAGACTTCTGGCGTCGCAGGATGCGCCGCTCCCAGCGACTGATCGCCGAGCAGGACGGGGCTCCGGTGGGGGTGGCCAGCGTCGGCCAAGCCCGCCAGGAGGGCGAGAAGGACAACGAGAAGGTCGCTGAGCTGTTCGGTCTGTGGGTGGCTCCGACTGCCCGAGGCACCGGTGTGGCGACCCAGCTGGTGCAGGCCGGCGCCGACGCCGCGCGCCAGCAGGGCCGCAGCCACCTCGCCTACTGGGTGGGGGTGGACAACGGCCGCGCGGTCGCCTTCGCCAGCGGCTTCGGCTTCCGCCCGACCGACAGCCGCCGACCGATGCGGGTCAAGGGTGACGACGACGCGGAGGACGAGGTCGCCATGGTGCTTCCCCTCGGCGAGGACCGCGGCGTCCCCAACCTCTGACCGGCAGGTATGCCGCGTGGCCGGCCACGCGGCATACCTCGCCTGGCGGTGGAGGAACGGCTGGCTAGGGGCGTGCGGCGAGGCGGTCGAGCAGGTCGGTCGGGCCGCTGACGATCAACGTGTCGTGGGCCGTCACCTTGGTCTCGGGCACGGCATACGTGAAGTCGCTGCCGGGCGCCTTCACGCCCACGATGGTCACGCCGTACTTGCTGCGGATCGCGCTCTGCTTCAACGTGAAACCGATGGCTTCCTGCGGCGGCTTCATCTTGACGATGGCAAAGCCGTCGTCGAACTCGATGTAGTCCATCAGCTTGCCGTTGAGCAGGTGCGCGACGCGGCGGCCGCTGTCGACCTCGGGGGAGATGACGTGGTGGACGCCGATGCGCTCGAGGATGCGGGCGTGCTCGGGGGAGAGCGCCTTGGCCCAGATGGTGGGGATGCCGGCGTCCACGAGGTTCATCGCGCACAGCACCGAGGCCTCGACCGACGAGCCGATGCCGACGACCGCGATCTGGAAGCTGCGGGCCTTGAGGTTGGCGACCGACTGCGGCTGGGCCGCGTCGGCCTGGACGATGCGACCCACCTTGCCCAGGAACGACTCCGCGAGGTGAGGGTCGCGCTCGACGCCGACGACGTGGTGCCCGAGCTTCGTCAGCTCGATCGCGACCGCACTGCCGAACCGGCCGAGGCCGATGACGAGGACGTCGTCCTCGTAGAGCTTCTTCGCCACTGCGGTCCTCCGCGGCATCGGGGATGGTGAGACCTCTCACGCTAGCGCGTCCCTGCAGGTGGGACCGTGCTGTCCGCGATGACCCCCCGCCCGGTAGCGTCGGCCCATGCCCTCACAGGTGCGGGTGGTCTGGGATCCCGGCTTCACCGCCTACAACTTCGGACCGGGTCATCCCATGAACCCGGTCCGTCTCGACCTGACGGCCCGGCTCTGCGACGCCCTCGGTGTCTTCGATCCCGACGACGTCGAGGTCTTCTCCCCGGACGTGCCGGGCGACGACGTCCTGGCGACCGTGCACACGGCCGAGTACGTGGCGGCGGTCAGGGCGGCGTCGGCAGACCCGTCGTCGGCCGATCCGGCCTACGGACTCGGCACCGAGGACGACCCGGCCTTCCCCGGCATGCACGACGCGAGTGCCCGGGTGGTCGAGGGCACCCGCCAGGTGTGCGCCGACGTCTGGGAGGGACGCACCCAGCACGGCGTCAACTTCTGTGGCGGGCTGCACCACGCCATGGCCGGCAACGCCGCGGGGTTCTGCATCTACAACGACATCGCCGTGGGCATCCAGTGGCTGCTCGACCACGGTGCGCAGCGCGTCGCCTACGTCGACATCGACGTGCACCACGGCGACGGCGTCGAGCGCATCTTCTGGGACGACCCGCGGGTACTGACGATCTCGCTGCACGAGTCCGGCCGGGCGCTGTTTCCCGGCACCGGCTTCGCGGGCGACATCGGGGGGCCGAAGGCGCAGGGCGAGTCGGTCAACATCGCGCTGCCGCCGGGCACGGGCGACTCCGCCTGGCTGCGTGCGCTGCACTCCACGGCGCTGCCCCTGGTGCGGGCGTTCAAGCCGGATGTCCTGGTCACCCAGCACGGCTGCGACACCCACGCCCAGGACCCGTTGGCCCACCTGGCCATGTCGGTCGATGCCCAGCGGGCGGCGGCGGAGTCGCTGCACCGGCTCTCCCACGAGGTCTGCGACGGGCGCTGGGTCGCCCTGGGTGGCGGCGGCTACGAGCTCGTGCACGTCGTGCCGAGGACGTGGACGCACCTGACCGCGATCGCTGCGCACCGCCCGATCCCGTTGACCGAGCAGGTGCCGCAGGACTGGCTCGACCACGTGCGCCAGGCCTTCGGCCGCGAGGGTCCCCGCCGGATGGGCGACCTGGACCCGGCCGACGGTCCGATCTGGCACCAGCCCTGGGACATGGGCTACAACCCCCACGACGAGGTGGACCGGGCCATCATGGCGACGCGTGAGTCGGTCTTCGGGCTGCACGGCCTGGACGTCTGGTTCGACTGACCGGGGTCGCCGGCGGAGTGACACCTCTGTGATTCACAGGACCCTGGCGGCGTGTCGACTGGACAAGTCGAAAGAGTTTTCCCCGTTGGCTTCCCCACGAGTCACATCAGCCCCTACAGTTCCTTCTGCACGAGCGTAGAGGTCCGCCGGACGGGAAGCCGGYGATGCGCGCGTGTAGAAGATCGAGGTAATCATGTCCAACGAGCGACAGCTCGCCGAGGTGCGGTTCCTGACCGTTGCCGAGGTGGCCTCGATCATGCGCGTGTCGAAGATGACGGTGTACCGCATGGTGCACGCTGGAGAGCTTCCCGCCATTCGCGTGGGACGGTCCTTCCGGGTTCCGGAGGACGCCGTGCACAAGTACCTGCGCACGTCCTACGTCGACACCGCCTGATTGGTGCTGACCGCACGACGACAGGGTGGGCCGGGACGAGAAGTCCCGGCCCACCCTGTCCGTTGACGCGGGCGGAGCAGCGGTCAGCGGTTGTCGACCGCGGTGACGTCCACCTTCACGTTCGCCCCGGTGTAGAGCTGGGTCACCAGGTAGACCGAGCCGGGCGGGATGACCGCCGACTCGTCGGCAGCAGACGTCGCCACAGAGCCCGTCAGCTGGCAGGCGCTGTCCAGGAAGTACAGGTCCAGGTCGTGGCCCACTGTCGCGTCGGCGTCGCTGGTGCCCTTGACCGAGACCGAGTGCAGCCCGTCGGAGAACCCGAGCGGGAACTTCGTGACCCAGCCGTCGGCACCCTGGCTGGCCGGCGGGAACGTGCACGCGGTGTTCATCTCGGTGCCGGTCACCCCGAACACGTTCTGCAGACCGGTCGGGTCACCGGCAGCCGGGTTGGGCGCGACGATCGTGCCCGAGTCGGTATAGGCCGGGTCAGGCGTGACCGAGCCGTTGGCGACGGTCGCCCCGGCCCCGAAGACCTCGATGTCCGCCACCTGGGCCGACGTCGACGTGTTGCCCTGCACCGAGTCGATGAAGAACCGGACGTAGCCCGCCTTCACCGGCTTAGCCAGTGAGAACGTCGCGAAGTTGAGGTCCGGCGCGGTGGGCCGCGGCGCGGCATACGCGAAGCCACCGGTGCGGGCCGTGGTCCAGCTGACCCCGTCCGTCGACGTCTGGACCGTGAAGTCCTTCAGGGCGACGAAACGTGAGGCGTTGGTGGCCTTGAACGCGCTGACGCGCAGGCTGCTGACCGTGGCCGGAGCCGCGAGCTTCACCGTCACCCGCTGGTCCGGACCGGCGTTGTATGCCGTGGCGCCGGGCTTCGTGGACCACACCGACGCGGCGGTGTCGTCGAAGGCGAACTTGGCGGGGGCTCCGTCGTCCTCACTGGAGACGTTGACGATCTGCGCACCTGCGGCCGTGGAGGCCAGGTTGGGGGCCAGCTTGATCGTCCTGGCCGTGTTGCGTCCGGCGGTCACCGCGAAGGCGTCGATGGTCTGGACGCCGAACCCCGGTGCCTGGATGGTCAGCGGGTAGGTGCCGGCCAGCGCCTTGACACTGGCGCCGCCCGCCGAGCCGGTGCGGACGAGCGGGGTGACCCGGGCCTCGAACCGGCCGAGGATCACCTTGGCGTTGTTGATCGGCTGACCCGTGGTCGCGTTGACCAGGGTCAGCGCGACCGTGCCGTTCTTGGCCGCTGAGGGGTGGTCGAAGGCGGGGGTGGGGTCGGTGTCGTCACCGGTGTTCGAGTGGGCACCGGCGCCCGCACCGCGCTTGGCGAAGACCGACCAGATGAGGTCGGTGTTGTCACCGTGGTAGCGGTCGAGGTCGGCGGAGAGAATGCCGTCACGGGCGTCGAGGAAGCTCGGGTCCGGTGCGGTCAGCGGCATGCCGTCGGTGACCAGGCGGGCGGCGACCTCGGCTCCCTGGGTGGCGCCGTAGCGAGCCACCAGGGCCTTGCGCAGGTCCCACAGGGTCGCCGTCCAGATCTCGCCGTCGGCGTGCACCTCCGGACCGGTCAGGTCGTAGCCGATGTCCCCGAACGTGGTCGGGTTCTGGTCGTAGTTCCAGTTGCGGATGCCCCGCGTGGGGTTGCCGGTGACGTAGTCGCCGACGATCGGCTGGGTGAGCAGCCCGGTCTTGAAGCCGTGGTTGAGGGCGTACCAGTCCGACCAGCCCTCACCCATCGACCCCGCCTGCTGCGAGCCGAGCGCGCTGCCGCCCGCGACGTAACGGGTCGAGAGGCCGTGGGTGTACTCGTGCTGGATCACGCTCATGTCGAACGAGCCGTCGCGGTACGGCCCCTCGAAGGCGTCGTCGATGGGCTCCCACAGGAACATGCCGCTCCACGGGGGGATGCCGTCGTCGAGGGTGAGCATGTAGGCGTTGTCGCGGCCCGTGTAGGTCGGGTTGCCACCGGACGCGGCACCGGCCTGGACCAGCCCTCGGACCGGGTCACCGCCGTTGCCGCCGTTGCTCCCGTTGTCGAGCTGGAAGTTTCCGGCGGTCTCGGTGAACCCGAGGTCGTAGTACTCGTCGTGGATCCTGTTGTGCTGGAAGAACAAGTTGGTCGCAGCGGGGTTCAGGTCCTCGGCGTAGGACGGGGGGACCGTCTGCCCCTTGGTGGCCGCCCACTGGTTCGTGTAGGTGTAGCTGAAGTTCCCGGTCGGGGCGACCGGGCGCGGGGCGTTGTCCACCGGCCCGATGAAGTTGGACCAGTTGGCATAGGTGTCGGCGTTGTTGCCGTAGGTCGTGACGCCGGTGCCGAGCAGCCCGGTCGGGTCGACCCAGCCCTTCGGCGACTGCGTCGTCGGCCCGAACGACTGCTGCCGTGGCTGGCCGCCCTTGGCCGCGCCCGGGTAGTTGTCGTAGACCGTTCCCTGCGGGTCACCCTCGAAGTCGACAACGGAGGTCCGGTAGAGGGTGCGCCCGGTGGTGCCGTCGACGACGACCTCCCAGGCCTCCTGCGGGCTCTTGATGAAATACACCTTGTATGCCGCGACAGGGCCGGCCTTGGTCCCGAAGGTCACCTTCTTGACGTACGACGGTCCGCCGAAGGGTCCGGCCGCGTAGGTGGTGTAGCCGGCCTGGGTGCCGCTCGCCTTGGGGGCGTAGGACACGTCCGGTGCGAGGCCACCGGCAACCTTCAGCAGCGCGGCTGCCTCGCCGAGCGCCCAGCCGCCGGTGAGGTTCGCACCCGGGGTGGGGTCGCCGGCATACGAGAGGACTCTGCCGTCCTTGGTGACGGCGACGTTGAGCCGCCCTCCGCGCGCAGCAGCGACGCCGTCGGCGGTCTGGACGAAGTCCACGACGTGCGTGCCGGTGGTGGGCAGGGCGTGGTCGCGCACCACGGCGAGCGAGTCGACCTGGGCGGTCGTGAGCCCGAAGGCCGCGGCGTTGGTGCGCAGCCAGCCACGGGCGACGTCCACGGCGGTGCCGGTGGTCGCCGACGTGAGGTAACCGTCGGTGCGCACCGAGCGAAGCGTGCCGAACCGCTCGTCCCAGGTGGCACGAGTGCCGCTGCCGGCCTTGGCGAGCAGGGCGGACGCGGCGTTGCGGGCCGACGTCGTGGGCACGACGGCGTCCTTCACCGCCCGGGTGTCCAGGGTCCTGCCGAGCGCGTCGACGGTGTCGCCGAGCGCGGGGAGGACCGGTGCACCGGGAAGGGCGGCGGACGCGGTGGACAGGGGGAGGGCGGTGGCCGCCGCGGTCAGCAGGCACACCCCGATTCCCAGTGGTCTGACAGAGGGGTGCCTGCGGGACATGGTCGACGTCTCCTGCGCTCTGCGGGCCCTCGTTGGCCCGGGTGGCCTGACAACGAGGGCTCCCCACGAGTGGTTACTGGCTGGTCATGTCGGGCTGACGCCCTCGTGGTGGCGGATCCCCGCCACGTGCGCCTCGGGGGCCTTGCCTGGACGTGGGTTTGGGTTGCAGGGTCGCGGGCCGCTAGAGTGACGTCCACAGTTCGGCGTGGTGCGTTGGTTCGTTGCCCCGTCCGGCAACACCGACCACGATCAAGAGGACACCATGGGCTCTGTCATCAAGAAGCGCCGCAAGCGCATGGCGAAGAAGAAGCACCGCAAGCTCCTTCGCAAGACGCGCCACCAGCGCCGCAACAAGAAGTGATCGAGGGCCCCCGCTGAGCGGGGGCCTTTTGTCTTGAGCGGGGGTAGGAGTGCGGCAGTCCGAAAGTGTGACGAGGCACGCGTCCACGGAAGGCGCACTCCCGTCGGCCGGGGCACGGCTCTCGGTAGGGTTGGCACGGGTCGCGAGCCTCGCGACCATCGGACCCCGCGGGAGGGATCGTGGCTGAGGTCGTCCTCGTGACGGGTGTCTCCCGCTACCTCGGCGGGCAGTTCGCCAGGGCCCTGACCCAGGACCCCACCGTCAAGCGCGTCATCGGCGTCGACGTCATCCCCCCGCCAGGGGACATCGGCCGGGCCGACTTCGTCCGCGCTGACATCCGGAACCCGATGATCGGCAAGATCATCGCGCAGTCCGAGGTCGACACCGTCGTGCACATGAACGTCATCGCGACGCCGACCGGCGCCGGTGGCCGCACGTCGATGAAGGAGATCAACGTCATCGGCACGATGCAGCTCCTTGCTGCGTGCCAGAAGGCGTCCAGCATCAAGCGTCTCGTCGTGAAGTCGTCCGCGGCCATCTACGGTTCCAGCCCGCGCGACCCTGCGATGTTCACCGAGGACATGGGCCCGAAGTCGTTGCCCAGAGCGGGATTCGGCAAGGACTCGGTCGAGGTCGAGGGCTACGTCCGCGGCTTCTCGCGCCGCCGTCCCGACGTCGAGATCTCCATGCTGCGCTTCGCCAACATCATCGGTCGGGGCATCCGCACGTCCCTGACCGACTACTTCGCCCTGCCCGTCGTGCCGGTGCCCTTCGGCTACGACGCCCGCCTGCAGTTCGTGCACGAGAGCGACGCGATCGGCTCGCTGCTGCTCGCCACCACCGGCCCGAGCACGGGCATCACCAACATCGCCGGGGACGGGGTCATCACCGTGAGCCAGGCGGCGGGCATGGCCGGCCGACCGATCATCCCCGTGCCGATGCCCGCTGCGGGCATCTTCGGAAACCTCGTGAAGCGGTCCGGGCTCGCCGACTTCAGCAGCGACCAGATCCAGTTCCTCGCCTTCGGTCGCGGGTTGGACACCCGACGGATGCGTGAGGTTCTGGGGTACGAGCCGGACTACACCACGCGGGCTGCCTTCGCCGACTATGCGCAGGGGGTCGGCTCGGCGATCCCGGGGGCCGGGATGTTCGGGTCGGCCGTCACCGGCGCCGCGGAGAGTGCCGCCGGCGCGATCAGCCACGTGTGGGCTGCAGGGAGGAACGACTGATGGCCTCGACGCCCAAGAAGCCGGCGAAACCCACCGCGCGCAAGGGCGCCCTCGCAGCGGGCGCCGCCAGGGCATCCGGGGAACGCGCCAAGCGCCGCAGCACGCCCCTGCTCGCGTCGACCCCCCCGGCTGCCCCCGCAGCTGCCGCTCCCACGACAGCTCCCGCTCCCGCACGCGCATCTGCGTCGGCATCGGCCGCCTCGGCGACCACCCCCTCGACGGCCAGTGGCAAACACCGCCCGAGCCCGGTGGCCAAGGCGGTGCCAAGCCGCAAGGCGGTGTCCCGTTCCGGCGCCCGCACGACCCAGCCCAGCAAGGCCGCCAAGCCCGCCCGGCCACCTCGGGAGGTGACGGGTGCGGCCACGTCAGGAGAGCGGCATACCCCTGAAGCCAAGGTGCGCACCCTCAAGGCGGTGACGGACGAGACCGTCGTGCCGGTTGACGTGCCGGAACCGGCGACCTCTCGCAGCATCGCGCCGGGAGTCGAGGAGCTGCTGACTGCGGGCATCGCTGCGGTCCGGGTTGCCTCGGAGGCGGCGGGGATCTCGTCGGACGACGTCGAGCGCCACATCGCCTCGTTGCTGTCGTTCGTGCGGCGTCGGGTGACGGGCGACTACACCGTCGACGAGTTCGGCTTCGACGAGGACTTCACCAGGCACTTCTACCTGCCGATCCTGCGGCCGCTCTACCGGTCGTGGTTCCGCGTCGAGGTCCGCGGGATCGAGAACATCCCGACCGTTGGCGGCGGCCTGGTCGTCGCCAACCACTCCGGCACGATCGCCATGGACTCGCTGATGACCCAGGTGGCCGTCCACGACGAGCACCCTGCGCACCGTCACCTGCGGATGCTGGGTGCCGACCTGGTCTTCCAGACCCCCGTCGTCGGCCAGGTCGCGCGCAAGTCGGGCTCGACGCTGGCCGCGAACCCCGACGCCGAGCGGCTGCTGTCGAGCGGCGAGCTGTGCGGGGTCTGGCCCGAGGGCTTCAAGGGAGTCGGCAAGCCGTTCAGCGAGCGCTACAAGCTCCAGCGGTTCGGGCGGGGCGGCTTCGTCTCCGCTGCGCTCAAGACGGGCGCGCCCATCATCCCGTGCTCGATCGTCGGCGCCGAGGAGATCTACCCGATCATCGGCAACATGAAGACCGTTGCGCGGCTGCTGGGGGCGCCCTACGCGCCGATCACGCCCACCTGGCCCTTGCTCGGCCCGCTCGGGCTGATCCCGTTGCCCAGCAAGTGGATCATCGAGTTCGGCGCACCCGTGGAGACCGCAGACCTGGGGCCGAACGCCGCCGACGACCCCATGCTCGTCTTCGACCTCACCGACCAGGTGCGCGAGACCATCCAGCAGACGCTCTACTCCCTGCTCATGCAGCGCCGTTCCGTCTTCTTCTGACGGGGCCTGGCCCACGGGGCTGGATCAGGGCAGCGTGACTGAGGGCAGCGTGACTCAGGGAAGCGTGACTCAGGGCAGGGTGACAGTCACGCCGGGCAGCGTGACCGGGCCGAGGGTGCTGCTCGGGACCGCGACACTGCCGCCTCCGGTGCCGAGTGACGCCGAGGGCAGCGGCACGGTGGCGCTGGCGGAGGGCACTCCCGGCACCGAAGCGCTGACGGTCGGCAGGCGCACGCTCGCGCCGCCCGTCGACAGGCTGGCGCTGCCGCCACCGCCTCCGACGACCGCTCCGGAGCCGCTCGAGCCGCCGGGCAGCACGCCGCCCGCCGGTGCCGTCACGGCGGTGCTGGGCACGGTGATGCCACCGGACGCGCCGCTGGTCGGTGACGCGGAGGGACCCGAGGTGGTCGTGGCGCCGGGCAGCGAACCCGGGCCGACCGTCGACGCGAGATCCGCGCTGCAGGAGCTGCCGCAGGCAGCGATCCGTCGCGAGGTGCTCTCCTGCGTGTCGCGCAGCAGGGCCTCGAGCCGCCCGAGCGTCAGCAGCGATGGGGCGGGCACCTCGGCCTTCAGGGCGTCGATCTGGGGGAGGGCCCGCTCGGTGAAGTCGCGCATGGCGAGCAGGGACTGGGGGTTGCCGGTCGCGGCATACGAGGTGTCGAGCGCCTGCCGCCCCTTGCGCACGGTGTCGATGGCCCCCTCGAGCGCGACGTCGACGTCCGTGGGGTCCTCGCGGTCGGCCTCGGCCAGCTGACGGGCATCGGAGATGTGTCCCTGGGCCTGGGACAGGTAGGTCCGGCCGCGGTCGAAGTCGTTGTCGGCGAGCCGGACGGCCACGCCGTCCAGCCAGCTCTTCACGGGGTACAGCGCGTCACCGGGCACCGCGCTGCGGGAGACCGCGCCCACGATGCCGCCGACGAGCAGCGCCGAGGCGGCGGCGCCGGCGACCAGGCGGGGGAGGCCACGACCCACCAGGACCACGACGGGGGTGTTGCGGGAGGCGGCACGACGGGAGGCCGCGGCCTTGGCGGCGACCGGGCTGGGCGCGGGCATCCGTGCGGCCTCGGCCATCAGCCGCTCGCGCAGGGTCGTGACGAAGACGGTGTCCGGAGCCGGGATGGTCGGGACGAGGTCCACGAGGTGGCGGCTGGTCTCGACGAGCTCGACGAGGTGCGCATCGGTGATCCGCTCGCCTTCGAGGGCGCGCTGGAAACGGTCTGCCGAACGGTTCAGTACTGGCATGTCGGCTTCTCCCTCCCCAGCCCTGCGGTGTCCCCGGTCATGATGTCCCCGGTCATGTGGTCGGTGAGCGTGTTGTCACCGAACGTGTGTCGTGCTGAGAACGAGGTGCGATGCCGGAAGTTACGCGTCGCCACGTAGCGAAACCTGCGGGTCTCAGATGTCGACATCAGCGAGCTCCCGGTGCAGGGCGCGCACGGCGCGCAGCTGGAGCTGCTTCACTGCGCCCTCGGACTTGCCGAGGACCTTGGCGGTCTCCGCGAGGGTCAGTCCCTGCAGGAACCGGAGCACCACGCACTCGGCCTGCTCGGGCTTGAGACCCTTGACGGCGGCGAGCAGGCGCTGGTCGCGCAGCCGGTCCAGCACCTCCTGGTCGGGGGCGTCCACGCGACGGTCGGCGTCGAGCATGTCGGCGGTGGTGACCTCCATGCGGAAGCGAGCCGACTTGGCGTTGTCGGTGATCAGGTTCCGCGCGATGGTGATGAACCAGGCCGCGATGTCGCGGCCCTGCCAGGAGAAGGAGTCCATCCGGCGCAGTGCACGCAGGAAGGTCTCCGAGGTGATGTCCTCGGCCAGCTGCTTGCCTCCCACCCGCACGTAGACATAGCGGTAGACGACGTCGACGTAGCGTTCGTAGAGCATCCCGAACGCCTCGGCGTCGCCACGCTGGGCCAGCTCGACCAGCGCGGAGATGCGTTCGAAGTCCTGGGGCGCCTCACCCGGCCCGAAGCCGGCGCGCGCAGCCGAACCGCCGCCTGAACCTTCGTGGCCACCTCCCGACAGGGTGCCGGCCGTGCCGGCCTCGCCGGCGAGGCTCAGCAGCACTCGCAGGGTGCCGAGGAAGTCCGCCGTGGCCGCTCCGATGCCGTGGTCGCCCACCGTGGCGTAACCGAAGGCCGGGCGGCTCGTTGCCCAGAGCGGACCCTGGTCTCCGGCCCAGTGGGCAGCACGAGGGACCGCGAGTCGTCTCGCGGCGCTGCGTGGTGCACGAATCCGGATCGGGGCCTCCTTGATCGGACAGTTTCCCCGATATCTGCCAGATTGTCAGGAGACCTGCGACACATCTCGGTATGCCGCGGTGTCCAGCGAGCCCCGTGGGGCGGGTGAGGCGCCCGCTACCGCGAGCGGCGGCGGGCAGCGGCCGTGGCGCCCACGCGGCATACGCTCGGGGTGTGTCCGCAACCCCCACGCCCGCCGAGGTGCGCATCACCCTGGTCAGCAAACCGGGGTGCCACCTGTGCGATGAGGCGCGGGCCGTCATCGAGCGCGTGGCCGCCGACCTCGGGGTGGGTTGGGTGGAGCTGTCGATCGAGGACGACCCGGCACTCAGGGAGCAGTACTGGGAGCAGATCCCCGTCACGTTCGTGGACGGGGGCCAGCACGACTACTGGCGGGTCGACGAGACCCGGCTGAGGAGCGCGCTCACGAGCACGAAGTGACGTGGATCACGCGGGTCCTGGGACGGACGCTTGTGACTTTGTGCATCCGTTCACAAAAGCGTAATCTGGCCGGGCTCCCATCCGCTCCAGCCAGGCGCGGACTGCCCGTGATGAGAAGGAGCCGGAAGAGACTGTGTCTGCCGACCCGAGCGCCCGTCGGGGTATTCCCGACGCCACGGTCGCACGGCTACCCGAGTACCTCCGAGCCCTGACCGGCTTCGCGGAGCGCGGGATCACGTCGGTGTCCTCCGAGGAGCTGGCCTCCGCCGCGGGCGTCCGCAGTGCCAAGCTCCGCAAGGACCTGTCCCACCTCGGGTCCTACGGCGTGCGCGGGGTCGGCTACGAGGTCGACCACCTCGCCTACCAGATCTCCCGCGAGCTCGGCCTCACCCAGGACTGGCCGGTCGCCATCATCGGGATGGGAAACCTGGGCCACGCGCTCGCGGCCTACAGTGGCTTCGCCACGCGCGGGTTCCGCGTCGTCGCCCTGCTCGACCAGGACTCCGCCCTGCTGGGGCAGGAGATCGCCGGGATCACCGTGCAGCCGATGGGCGCCCTCGCGTCGCTGGTGGCCGACCAGGGCTTGGCCATCGGCGTGATCGCGACGCCGGCCGCGTCGGCGCAGGACGTGGCCGACCAGCTCGTGGCGGTCGGGGTGCGCTCGATCCTCAACTTCGCCCCGTGCGTGCTCGTCGTGCCCGACGACGTCGACGTCCGCAAGGTCGACCTGTCGACCGAGCTGCAGATCCTGGCCTTCCACGAGCAGCGCAGGGCGCTGGCCGCCGAGGGCGCGCTCGACCAGGTCTCCGCCGGCTCGCTCGACCACGTGGCCCAGGCGGTCGGCCGATGAGCCTGGTCATCCTGGGCCTGTCCCACCACACCGCGCCGCTGCCCCTCCTCGAGGCCATGTCGCTCGACGCCGACCGCCGCCGCGCGCTCTCCGCCGGCCTCACCGGCCGCGAGAACCTCTCCGAGGCGATCGTCGTGTCCACGTGCAACCGCACCGAGGTCTATGCCGAGTCGATGACCTTCCACGGCGCGGTCACCGACATCTCGGACGCACTCACCGAGGTCACCGGCGTGGGTCGCGACGAGCTGCGCGAGCACCTCTACGTGCACTACGAGGACCGCGCGATCGCGCACGCGTTCACGGTCGCCTGTGGCCTGGACTCGATGGCCGTCGGTGAGGCCCAGATCCTCGGCCAGATGCGCACCGCCCTGCGCGAGTCGCAGAAGTACGGCCACGCCGGCCCCGCCCTCAACACCCTCTTCCAGCAGGCCCTGCGCGTCGGCAAGCGCGCCCACACCGAGACCGGGATCGACGCCGTGAGCGTCTCCCTGGTCGAGGCCGGCCTGGCCCGCGCGGAACGCGAGCTCGGGTCCCTGGCCGGGCTCAAGGTCCTCGTCGTGGGCGCCGGAGGCATGAGCTCGCTGGCCGCCACGACCGTCTCGCGCCGCGGCGCCGCTGGCCTCACGATCGTCAACCGGACGCTGGCCAAGGCACTTCGGCTCGCCGAGCGCACCGGCGGCACCGCTCGCCCCCTCGACGACCTCGCGGCTGCCCTGGCCGGCGCCGACGTCGTCATCTCCTGCACCGGGTCGACCGGCGTGGTCGTCGACCTCGCCACCGCCGGCGATGCCCAGGTGGCCCGCGCCGGGCGCCCGCAGGCCTACATCGACCTCGCCCTTCCCCACGACGTCGCCCCCGAGGTCGCCTCCCTGAGTGGGGTCACCCTCGCCGGGCTGGGTGCGCTGGGGGAGGAGCTCTCCGGAGGCCAGACCCCGCCCCAGGTGCGCGAGGTGGCGGACCTCGTCATCGGTGAGGTCGCGGCATACCTCACCTCGCGGGCGGCGGAGACCGTCGCACCGACCGTCGCGGCGCTGCGGTCCCACGCCGCCGACGTCGTCGCGGGCGAGCTCAACCGGCTCGACCAGCGGCTCCCCGACCTCGACGACGTCGCCCGGGCAGAGGTCCAGCTCGCCGTCCACCGCATCGTCGAGAAGCTGCTGCACACCCCGACCGTCCGCATGAAGGAACGCGCCGTGGGCGGTGAGGGCGCCGACTACGCGCAGGCCCTGCGTGAGCTGTTCGACCTGCGTCCCGGCGAAGCCGTCACCGCGTCCGTGCCCCCGCCAGAGCGTGGAGGTATGCCGTGAGCGCACCTGCCGCCGCACCCCTCGCCTTGCGTCTGGGCACCCGACGCAGCCCCCTGGCCACGACCCAGTCCACCGGGGTGGCCGACCTGCTGCGCGCCCGGGGTCATGCGGTCGAGCTCGTGGAGATCGTCACCGAGGGAGACACGTCGACCGCCTCGCTCGCCTCGATCGGCGGGACCGGGGTGTTCGCGGCCGCCCTTCGCCGCGCCCTGCTCGCGGGTGAGGTCGACCTCGCTGTGCACTCGCTCAAGGACCTGCCGACCACGCCCGAGCCCGGTCTGGTCGTGGCAGCCCTCCCGGTCCGTGAGGACCCGCGCGACGTGCTGGTCTCCTCGGGCGGTCGCACCCTCGGTGAGCTCGGCGAGGGCGCGGTCGTCGGCACCGGCTCGCCGCGGCGCGTGGCCCAGCTCGCGGCCCTCGGGCTCGGGCTGTCGTTCAAGGACATCCGCGGCAACGTCGACACCCGCATCGGGCTGGTCAGGGACGGCGCCCTCGACGCCGTCGTGCTGGCTCGCGCGGGTCTGGCCAGGCTCGGGCGGCTCGATGAGGTCGCCGAGGCGATCGACCCCCTCCAGATGCTGCCCGCCCCCGGCCAGGGTGCACTCGCCGTGGAGTGCCGGGCCGACGACGACATCACCCGCGCCGCGCTGGAGGTCCTCGACGACCCCGACACCCGCGCGTGCGTGACGGCCGAGCGTGCTGTCCTCGCGGCCCTCGAGGCCGGCTGCTCGGCACCGGTCGGAGCGCTGGCCGAGATCGTCGAGGGTGAGGACGGGCTCGAGCTGTCCCTGCGTGCCTTCGTCGGTGCCGTCGACGGGTCGTTCGACCTGCGCCGGTCCCTCGTGGGCGGCGTCGACGACGGCGAGGCCCTCGGCCGCCGGCTCGCCGCCGTGCTGCTCGAGGACGGCGCCGACCTGTTGCAGGGACCCGAGGACCGCCCCCCTGCCCGACCGGTGCCGCCCGGCACGGGTCCCTCGAGCGCCGCCACCGACGGCCTGACACCAGACCCAGCCGAGGCGAACGGACCAGCTCCGCTCGCCGCCCCCGACCGCCACCCAGAACACGACAGCACGGAGCGTGCACTGTGAGCCCCACGCGCTCGACCCAGCCCACCACCCACCAGACCCCTCGTCAGAGCCGGGTCCCGGGACGCGTCGCCTTCGTCGGCGCCGGCCCCGGCGACTCCGGACTCATGACCGTGCGGTCCCTGGAGTTCCTCGCCGCAGCCGACGTGGTCGTCATCGACCAGGTGGCTCGTGAGGACGTCGTTGCCCGCTACTGCCGTGCGGACGTCGAGATCATCGACGCCGGCCACGGCGAGCACGGGCAGCCACTGACCCACGCCATGAGGGCCAAGCTCGTCGTCAAGGCCGCCAAGTCCGCCACCGGCGGCTTGGTCGTCCGGCTCATGGACGGCGACCCGGGCACCTTCAACGGCCTCGCGGAGGAAGCCCTCGCCTGCCAGAAGGCCGGCATCGGCTTCGACATCGTGCCCGGGGTCAGCGCGGTCTCGGCCGTCCCGGCCTACGCGGGCATCCCGCTGACGTCGAGCAGCTCGCCGGCCGTGCACGTGATCTCCGCCAACGACCGGCACGTCGACTGGTCTGCCTCGGTGGCCGACTCGGTCACCGTGGTCCTGCTCGGCCAGCCCGAGGACCTCGGTGTCGCGCTGGGCAAGCTGCTGGGGGCGGGTCGGTCGGCCGACAGCCCGGTGGCCCTCACCGAGCGCGGCACGACGATCCGCCAGGCCACCCGCGTCACCACCCTGGGTGAGGTCGCCAAGGTCATGAAGACCCTGGAGTTCCCCGCCCTCGCGGTGGTCGGCACGACCGTGGCTCTCCGCGAGAACCTGTCCTGGTTCGAGACCAAGCCGCTGTTCGGCTGGAACGTCCTGGTGCCCCGCACCAAGGAGCAGTCCGGCTCGACCATCGCCCGGCTCGAGTCCTTCGGTGCGACCGCCGAGGTCGTTCCCACGATCTCGGTCGAGCCGCCGCGCACGCCCCAGCAGATGGAGCGTGCGGTCAAGGGCCTGGTCACCGGTCGCTACGAGTGGATCGGGTTCACCTCGGTCAACGCCGTGAAGGCCGTGCGGGAGAAGTTCGAGGAGTTCGGGCTCGACGCGCGGGCCTTCGCCGGGCTCAAGATCGCTGCGGTCGGTGGTGTGACCGCCGCCGCGCTGCGCGAGTGGGGCATCGTGCCCGACCTCGTGCCGTCCGGCGAGATGTCCGCCAACGGGCTGCTCGAGGAGTGGCCGCCGTTCGACGAGGTGCTCGACCCCATCAACCGGGTCTTCCTGCCGCGCGCCGACATCGCCACCGACACCCTCGTCGCCGGCCTCCAGGAGATGGGCTGGGAGGTGGACGACGTCACGGCATACCGCACGGTGCGCGCAGCTCCGCCGGCCGCCCACATCCGTGAGGCCATCAAGGGTGGGCAGTTCGACGCAGCGGTGTTCACGTCGTCCTCGACGGTGCGCAACCTGGTCGGCATCGCCGGCAAGCCGCACCCGTCAACGGTCATCGCGTGCATCGGTCCGGCCACGGCCAAGACGGCCGAGGAGCACGGCCTGCGGGTCGACGTCCTCGCGCCCGAGGCGTCGTCCGACTCGCTCGTCGACGCGCTGGCCGACTACGGCTTGGGGCTGGCAACCGCTGCCGCGGAGGCGGGCGAGCCCGTGGTGCGTCCCAGCGCCAAGAAGTCGGCGTCACGCCGCCGGGCGAAGTAGCCGTCCCGCATGACTGACCACTCGCAGCCGGTGGGGCCGGTGATCCGGCCCCGTCGGCTGCGGCAGTCGGTGGCCATGCGCCGGCTCGTCGCCGAGACGAGGCTGGACCCGGCCGAGCTGGTGTTGCCCGTCTTCGTCCGCGAGGGCATCGACGAGCCGCAGCCGATCTCGGCGATGCCCGGCGTGGTCCAGCACACGGTGGACTCGCTGGTCATCGCCGCCCGCGAGGCCGCGGACGCGGGGCTGGGCGGGCTCATGCTCTTCGGCGTGCCGACGTCCAAGGACGCGGTCGGCTCCGGCGCCGACGACCCGGACGGCATCCTCAACGTGGCGCTCCGAGCGGTCGCCGACGCCGTGGGTGACCGGATCGTCGTGATGGCCGACCTGTGCCTCGACGAGTTCACCGACCACGGCCACTGCGGGGTCCTGTCCGAGGACGGACGGGTCGACAACGACGCCACGCTCGAGCGGTATGCCGCGATGGGCCTCGCGCAGGCCCGCGCCGGCGCCCACGTGCTCGGGCTCTCGGGGATGATGGACGGCCAGGTCGCCCACGTCCGTGCGGCGCTCGATGCCGAGGGCTACACCGACACCGTTCTCCTGGCGTATGCCGTGAAGTACACCTCGGCTCTGTACGGCCCGTTCCGCGAGGCCGTGCAGTCCTCGCTCGAGGGTGACCGGGCGACCTACCAGCAGGACCCGGCCAACGCGACCGAGGCCCTGCGCGAGCTCGAGCTCGACATCGTCGAGGGCGCCGACATCGTCATGGTGAAGCCGGCCGGGCCGCACCTCGACATCGTGGCGGCCGCCGCGGCGGTGTCGACCGTGCCGGTGGCGGCCTACCAGATCTCGGGGGAGTACTCGATGATCGAGGCGGCCGCGGCCAACGGCTGGATCGACCGCGACCCGGCGATGATGGAGTCGCTGCTGACCATCCGGCGCGCCGGGGCCCAGGTCATCCTCACCTACTTCGCGGTCGACGCCGCCCGCCTCCTGCGCCCCTGAGCCGGCACGGCGGCACACCTCACTTGTTGCGCGCTGGTGGTCACGGAGGGCCGATTTGGGGCCCTTCGTGACGATCTGCCGGCAACAAGTCGGCGAGCGCCTGGACTTGTTGCGCTCTGGTGGTCACGGAGCGCTGGTTCTGGGCCCCTCGTGACGATCTGCCGGCAACAAGTCGGAGAGGTGACGATCTGGCGGCACCAAGTCGGGGAGGGGCAGACATGACGAACGGGCCGGTTCCCCCGAACCGGCCCGTCGTCAGTCTGTGTGTGAAGCGCTGGGTCAGGCAGCCTTGGTGAGCTGGATGTCCAGGTTGAGCTTGACCTTCTCGGAGACGAGCACGCCGCCACCCTCGAGGGCGACGTTCCAGCCGAGGTCCCAGTCCTTGCGGTTGATGTCGGCGCTGGCCTCGAAGCCGGCCTTCTCGTTGCCCCACGGGTCGGTGGCCAGACCGGTGAACTCCAGGTCGAAGGTGACCGGCTTGGTGACGCCCTTGATGGTCAGGTCGCCGGTGAGCGAGTCGGGGGTGACCTCGGTCGAGGTGAAGCTCATGGTGGGGTTGGCCTCGGCGTCGAAGAAGTCGCCGGACTTGAGGTGGGTGTCGCGGTCGGCGGAGCCGGTGTCGACGGAGGCGATCTGGGCCACGGCGGTCACCTGCGAGTCGGTGATGTCGTCGCCGACCTTGACGGTGCCCTCGAACTCCTTGAACTGGCCGCGGACCTTCGTGACCATGAGGTGACGGGCGACGAAGCCGATCTCGCTGTGCGAGGCGTCGACGGTCCAGGTGCCGGCGGGGAGGTCGTTGATGCTTGCCATGGGGGTCTCCTGTGGTGGGGGGTGCGACCGGGCAGTTCCCGAACGCTTCATCTCTTCGAACATAGCAGACCTCATTTATATTTCAACTATCGCTTGGGATGCCATACTCACGCTCATGAGCACTCCCACCGGTGAGCCGCAGTGGCTCAGCGACGACGAACAGCGGGCTTGGCGTGCCTACCTGCGGGGGAGCCGCCTGATCGAGGAGGCCCTCGACCACGACCTCCAGTCGCACGGCGTCCAGCTGACGGAGTACGAGATCATCTCGATGCTCTCCGAGAGCCCCGGCCGGCGACTGCGCATGTCGAGCCTGGCCGACCTGGTCGTGCAGTCGCGCAGCCGCCTGACCCACACGGCCTCGCGCCTCGAGAAGCGTGGCTGGGTGGTGCGCGAGTCCTGCCTCGACGACAGGCGGGGGGTGGAGCTGGTGCTCACGGACCCCGGGTGGCAGGCCGTCCAGGACATGGCCCGGGTGCACGTCGCCAGCGTCAGGCGCTCGGTCATCGACCCTGTCCCGGCGCCGCTGTTCAAGGCCCTGGGCGAGGCGATGGACGCGATTCGGACGGCCCTGGCGCCGGGCGGCGACGAGGGTGACCACCCCGCGGTGGCCCGCGAAGCCGTGGCGCACGAGGTCCACACCCAGGCGGAGGCCCGCCGGGTGGGCAGCGCCTGACCCCCAGGGGCGCAAGCGCTCAGGTACGGCTGGGAGACTGGCACCATGACGGCATACCCCTTCGACGCACCGGCCTCGCAGGCGCTCCTCGAGCGGGCTCTGGCGGTGACGCCCGGAGGCGTGAACTCGCCGGTCCGCGCGTTCCGGGCCGTGGGCGGGACGCCGAGGTTCATGGTGTCCGGCCAGGGCCCCTACCTCACCGACGCCGACGGCCGTGAGTACGTCGACCTGGTCTGCTCGTGGGGGCCGATGATCCTCGGCCACGGCCACCCGGAGGTCCAGCGGGCGGTCACCGAGGCGGCGGCCAAGGGCTTTTCCTTCGGCACCCCGTCGGAGAACGAGGTCGCCCTCGGCGAGGAGATCGTCCGGCGGGTGGCTCCGGTCGAGCAAGTGCGCCTGGTGTCGAGTGGCACCGAGGCGACGATGAGCGCCATCCGGCTCGCGCGCGGCTACACAGGGCGCTCACTCGTCGTGAAGTTCGCCGGCTGCTACCACGGACACGTCGACTCCCTCCTGGCTCAGGCCGGCTCGGGCGTCGCGACCTTCGCGCTGCCCGACTCGGCCGGGGTGCCCAAGGAGATGGCCGCCGAGACGATCGTGCTGCCGTTCAACGACCTGGACGCCGTCGAAGCCGCCTTCGCCGAGCGTGGCGCCGAGATCGCCGCCCTGATCACCGAGGCGTCCCCCGGCAACATGGGCGTCGTCCCGCCCGCGCCCGGCTTCACGGAGGGGCTGCGTCGCATCACCGCCGCCCACGGTGCGCTGCTCATCTCCGACGAGGTGATGACGGGCTTCCGGTGCAGCGAGGCCGGGTGGTTCGGCCTCGAGGCAGGAGAGCAGGGGTATGCCGCGGGCGCACCCGACCTGTTCACCTTCGGAAAGGTCATGGGGGGCGGCTTCCCTGCCGCCGCCTTCGGCGGACGGGCCGACGTGATGGGGCTGCTCGCACCCGTCGGGCCGGTCTACCAGGCGGGCACCCTCTCCGGTAACCCGGTCGCGACCGCCGCCGGGCTGGCCACCCTCCAGCAGTGCACCCCGGCCCTCTACGCCCGCCTCGGCGAGGTGGCTGACGCGCTCACGACGGGGCTCCACGAACACCTCGGTGCCGCAGGTGTCCCGCACGTCATCCAGCGGGCCGGCAGCATGTTCAGCGTCTTCTTCCGCGACGGCCAGGTCAGCAACTACGACGAGGCGCGGGCCCAGCACGTTCCGGCGTTCGCGGCGTTCTTCCACTCGATGCTGAGCCAGGGGGTCTACCTGCCGCCGAGCGCCTTCGAGTCCTGGTTCGTCAGCGGGGCCCACGACGACCGGGCCGTCGACCGGGTGCTGGCGGCGATCYCGGCAGCGGCGTCGGCCGCCGCCGAGGCGTTTGCGACAATCGACTCGTGACCAGCGCAACCGACCACACCGTGGTGCACCTGATGCGCCACGGGGAGGTGCACAACCCCGATGGCGTCCTCTACGGACGGCTCGACGGCTACCACCTGTCCGACCTCGGTCACGAGATGGCGCGCACGGTGGCCGACCACCTCGCCGACCACGACGTCACCCACGTCGTGGCCTCCTCCCTGCTGCGCGCGCAGGAGACCGCCGCCCCGGTCGCCGAGGCGCACGGCATACCGGTCACCACGGACGACCGCGTGATCGAGGGCGGCAACGCGTTCGAGGGTGAGCGCGTCGGCGAGATGAAGCCGCTGGACTTCCTCCGCCCCGCCCACTGGTCCAAGCTGGTCAACCCGCTGCGTCCGTCGTGGGGTGAGCCCTACGCCGAGATCGCCGAGCGCATGTCCGCCGCCATCGCCGACGCCAGGGCCGCCGCGCGCGGCCACGAGGCCGTCATCGTGTCGCACCAGCTGCCGATCTGGACCGCCCGCAACGCGGTGATGGGCAAGCGGTTGTGGCACGACCCACGCAAGCGCGAGTGCCGCCTCGCCTCGCTCACCACCCTCACCTACGTCGGCGACAACCTCGAGTCGATCACCTACTCCGAGCCCGCCGCGTCGCTGCTCGCCCAGTCCCACGGCGGCACCGGATGACACGTCCCGCCATGCCGCGTGCGGCTGTGCTGCTCGCGGTGCCCCTGCTCGTCGTGTCGCTGTCCGCATGCACGGATGACCCGAACTCCATTGCGGCGCAAGCGAAGTCGGGCAACCAGCAGGGCTACGTCTCCCAGGACGGTGCGTTCGAGACGATCCCTGCCGCCAAGCGCCAGAAGCCGGTCGCCCTCACCGGCACGACCCTCGACAACCAGCAGTGGTCGTCCCAGGAAGTCGTGGGCAAGGTCGCGGTGCTCAACGTCTGGGCCTCCTGGTGCCCGCCCTGCCAGAGCGAGGCCCCCGAGCTGAGGAAGGCAGCCGAGCAGATCGCCGCCGCCGACAAGCCGGTTGCCTTCATGGGCATCAACTACCGCGACAACGCCGACTCGGGTCGGTCGACGGCGAAACGGTGGGGCATTCCCTTCCCGTCGCTCGACGACCCGGCGGGCCTGACGATCCTCGCGCTGCAGGGCAAGGTCACGGCACCGCCCACCACCCTCGTGCTCGACCGCACCGGACGCATCGCCGCTCGCGTCAGCGGTGAGGTGAAGGCGTCGACCCTCACCGGGCTGGTCGACGACGTCCTGGCCGAGCAGTAGAACCCCCTGACTGATGACGGACGACTGATGACTGCCGACGCGGCGAACGCAGTGACCTCCGGCGCCCTGCCGGTGGCGATGGCGGTCGCCCTCCTGGCCGGCCTGGTGTCGTTCGCCTCTCCCTGCGTGCTGCCCCTCGTGCCGGGGTTCCTCGGCTACGTCACCGGCCTGTCCGACGAGTCGCTGGCGGAGCGCAAGCGGCACCGGATGGTGCTCGGTGCCCTGCTGTTCGTCCTCGGGTTCACGGTGGTGTTCATGGCGACCACCGTGGTCATCGCCGGGATCGGCGCCACCCTGATCCGGCACCGTGAGGTGCTGGAGCGGGTCGGTGGCGTGCTCGTCATCCTCATGGCCCTGGTGTTCATCGGTGCGGGCTCCCAGCGCGAGCTCAAGCTGCACCGCCGTCCCGCCTCCGGGCTCGCGGGAGCGCCCCTGCTCGGGGCCGTCTTCGGCCTGGGGTGGGCGCCCTGCACCGGTCCCACCCTGGGTGCCGTGCAGGTGCTCGCCGCTGCCACCGACAACCAGTCGGCCGTGACCCGGGGCGTCGTCCTGGCGCTGGTCTACTCGCTGGGGCTGGGCCTTCCCTTCCTTCTCATCGCCGCCGGGTACGAACGCTTCGGGCGGGTGTCCGCCTCCCTGCGCACGCGCCAGCGCGGCATACAGCTCTTTGGTGGTGCCCTGTTGTTCGTCGTCGGGATCCTGCTCGTGACCGGACTCTGGGAGTCGATCACCCGCCACGTGCAGTCCACGCTGGTCGCCGGGTTCCGGACGGTGATCTGAGGTGACCGACCCCATCACCCAGCCACAGCTGGGCCTGGTCGGCTGGCTGCGCTGGATGTGGCGGCAGATCACGAGCATGCGCACGGCGCTGTTCCTGCTGCTCCTGCTCGCGATCGCGGCCCTCCCCGGCTCCATCTGGCCGCAACGCAGCATCGACGCCGCGCGCACGGCGCAGTACATCGCCGACCACCCCGACGCGGGGCCCTGGCTCGACAAGCTCGGCTTCTTCGAGGTCTACGCGTCACCGTGGTTCGCCGCGATCTACCTGCTGCTGTTCATCTCGCTCGTCGGGTGCGTCCTGCCCCGCAGCAAGGTGCACTGGAAGGCCATGACGTCCTCGCCGCCCAAGGCGCCGGCCCGGCCCGCCCGGCTGCCAGCCGGCGGCACGGTCGAGGTTGCGGGCACGCCCGAGGTGGTCATCGACGCGGCACGGGAGGTGTTGCGCGGCAAGCGGTTCCGCACCGTCAACCATGACGGGGAGTCGGTCAGCGCCGAGAAGGGCTACTTGAAGGAGACGGGCAACCTCGTCTTCCACCTGGCGCTGATCTTCGTCATCATCGGCGTCGCGATCGGGCACCTGTTCGGCTGGAAGGGCGACGTGATCGTCCCGGTCGGGGAGTCGTTCGCCAACACGCTCGGGAGCTACGACACCTTCAGCCCCGGTCCCCTGGTCGACCCGGCCAGCCTGTCGCCGTTCCAGCTCACGGTCGACAAGCTGGACGCGACCTTCGAGGAGACCGTCACCGGTCGCGGTCAGTTCGGCCAGCCGCGCGACTTCACCGCGCACGTCACGACCAAGGCGACTCCCGGTGCGTCCGCGAAGAAGTCGACGATCAAGGTCAACCACCCGCTGGAGATGGACGGCGCCGGGGTCTTCCTCCTGGGCAACGGCTACGCCCCCGTCGTGACGGTCCGCGACGCGAAGGGCACCAGCATCTACCACGGCGCGACGCCGTTCCTGGCGAGGGACAACAACTACACGTCCGTCGGGGTCATCAAGGTGACCGGGGCCCAGCCCAACCAGCTCGGCTTCTCCGGGCTGTTCCTGCCCACGGCCGTCATCGACAAGGAGAGCGGCCCGATCTCGGTCTTCCCCGATGCGAAGAAGCCGGCCCTGGCCCTGACCGCCTACGAGGGTGACCTGCTGCCCGGCGGACGTCCCCAGTCGGTCTACGTCCTCGACATCGCCGAGCTCACCCAGCTCGAGAACGACAAGGGTGACCCGCTGCGGCTCTGGCTGGAGCCGGGGCAGACCTACCAGCTCCCCGGCGGGCGTGGCAGCATCAGCTTCGACGGGGTCGAGCGGTTCGCCGGGCTGTCGATCCGTCACGACCCCGGCAAGTTCGTCACCCTGGCTGCCGCCCTGCTCGCCCTGGCCGGCCTGATCGCCTCCCTGGTGGTCCGGCGCCGACGCGTGTTCGTGCGGGTTTCCCCCGCCACCGTGCCGGGTCGTACCGTGGTAGCCGTCGGCGGCCTCGCCAAGGGCGACGACGACGGGCTCCAGGACGTGGTCGAGGAGTTCCTTGCCGCCATCGAACGACGATTGGGCACCAGCACATGACGAACGAAAACCTGGCCGGTTACGCCAACCTGAGCCTCTACTCGGCGATGGCTGTCTTCACGATCGCCATGGTGTGCCACGCCATCTACCTCGCAGCGCTGCTCCCCGCCCGAGACCGTGGCCGCGAGGGCGTCTCAGCCCTCGTGGCCGACCGCGACAGTGAGCTGGTGACGGCCGGTGCCGGCACCAGCGGTGGTGCCGGCGCCCCCGCCGCGCCCACGCGGCATACCGAGGCGGAGCTGTCCCGCCGGGCGCTCACCGCAGCGGGCATCGCCTCCACGACCACCTGGCTGGGCGGCTTCCTGCTCGTCCTCTCGGTGCTCCTGCGCGGCCTCGCCGTGCACCGCTGGCCGCTGGGCAACATGTTCGAGTTCGCCGTGATGGGTTCGATGTTCACCGTGCTCGCCTACTCGATCTGGTCCACGCGACGCGACCTGCGCTGGCTGGGGCTGTTCATCACCGGGCCGGTGCTGCTGATCCTGGGGATGGCGGTGGCGGTCTGGTACACCGAGGCCGCCGAGCTCATGCCGTCACTGCGCAGCTACTGGCTGGTCATCCACGTCACGGTCGCCACGCTCGCCACCGCGGTCTTCACCATCGGGGCGGCGCTCACCGCCGTCTACCTGCTCAAGGACGCGTTCGAGCGGTCGGGCCGGCGCAGCGTCCTGGACCGGTTCCCGGAGACCGGGTCCATCGAGCGCACGGCCTACAGCCTGCACATCGTGGCCTTCCCGCTGTGGACCTTCACCCTCATCGCCGGCGCCATCTGGGCCCGTCAGGCCTGGGCGTCCTACTGGAACTGGGATCCCAAGGAGGTCTGGACCTTCGTGATCTTCGTCGTCTACGCGGCCTACCTCCACTCGCGGGCCACCAGCGGGATCTCCCGCCAGACGGCGTCCTACATCGCCCTGGCCGGATATGCCTGCATCATCGTCAACTTCGCCGTCGTGAACGTCTTCTTCGTCGGCCAGCACTCCTACTCAGGGCTCTAAGGACTGACCAGGTCATGCTCCGCTACTCCGTCCTTCGCCTGCTCCTCTTCTTCGGCGTGCTGTCGCTGCTGTGGCTGCTCGGGCTGCGCGACCAGGACCAGCAGTGGATGCTGCTCGTCCTCAGCGCCCTGATCTCGATGGTGCTGTCGTTCTTCGTGCTCGCCCGGTTCCGCGAGGAGGGCACGGCGGCGATCGCCGACCGCCTGCAGCGTCGCGTCGAGGCCAAGCAGGCGGGCAAGCCTGCCGTTCACGGGGCCGACGAGGAGGCCGAGGACGCCGAGGACGAGCGCGGACCGGCCGAGTACCGCTAGTCCCTTCCGCTGCTGGGGGCCGCCGACCTGGGTCGGTCAGCCAGCCGCACCGTGGCTGAGGGCGATCCCGACAGTCAGCAGCGCGGCATACCCGATCTCGAAGAGACCGGTCGCGGCGAGGACCGGCACGAGGTCACGTCCCGTGGCGCCGGACAGCAGGGACTTGAGCGGCTTGCCGACGATGCCGAAGGCGAGCAGGCCCAGCAGGGCCCACGGGTAGTCGCGGGCGACCGCCACCAGCGCCACCGCGGCGACGACGAGCAGCCCGACATAGAGGGCGCGGGTGCCGCGGTCACCCAGCCGGACCGCCAGCGTCAGCTTGCCGCTCTCGCGGTCGGTGGGGATGTCGCGCAGGTTGTTGGCGACCAGGATGGCCGTGGCGATCGCGCCCACCCCGACGGCGCACGCCAGGCCCGTCCAGGTGAGCCGGTGGGCCTGCGTGTAGAGCGTGCCGAGGGTCGCCATCAGGCCGAAGAAGAGGAAGACGTACAGCTCGCCGAGGCCGCGGTAGCCGTAGGGGTTGTCGCCACCGGTGTACTTCCAGGCGGCGACCACGGCCAGGGCTCCCAGCGGGATCATGATCCAGGTCTCGGTGATGGCCACCAGGGCCAGTCCCACCAGGGCGGCAGCGCCGAAGAACGAGAAGGCCATCAGCTTGACGTTGCTCGGATCCGCGAGGTGCTGTCCGACCAGCCTGACCGGACCGACCCGCTCGCCGTCGGTGCCGCGGATGCCGTCCGAGTAGTCGTTCGCGTAGTTGACCCCCACCTGGAGGCCCAGGGAGACGAGGACGGCGAGCAGTGCCAGACCGAAGCTGGCCTTGTCGAGCGGGATGGCTGCGGCAGTACCCGCGACGACGGGGGCGATGGCGGCAGGGAGGGTGCGCGGGCGGGCGCCGGCGATCCACTGGTTCAGGGTGGCCATTCGGGTGGTGTTCTCACTCAGGTCGTGCGGGCAGGGCGGTGGGGCGGGGAGAGCCGTGCGGCGGGGTGCTGCTCAGAGCCTACGGAGGAAGTCCGGGTCGTCGTCGGGGCCACGCGGGGGCGGCGGCCGGTGAGATGGCCCACGCCCACTCGGCCCACCACCCGTGGTGCCACGCTGCGGTCGTCCGGCGATGAACCAGGCGATCGACCCCACGACCGGGAAGAGCAGGATCAGCAGCAGCCACAAGAGCTTGGGCAGGCCCCTGACCTGCGCATCGTCGGTCTGGATGCAGTCGACGACGGCGTAGACGGTCACCGCGATCGTCAGCAGCCAGGGCAGCAGCCGGATCATCTCCCCATGGTGTCACGCGTGGTCGGCGAAGCGTGCGGCGACCGCCGACCGGTCCGGTTTGCCCGGCCCCCGCAGGGGTATCGCCGTCAACACCAGGAGTCGTCGGGGCAGGGCCTGCGCCGGGAGTATGCCGCGGAGCAGCTCTCGCAGCTCCTCCACCGTGGGTGCGGGGGAGCCACCGAGGGCGTCGGGGGCATGGGGGGCGTGGGGGGCATGGGGGGCGTCGGGGGCCTCGGGGGCATCGGTGGCCGCAAGGACGACGGCGGCGCTGACGACCTGACCCCAGTGGTCGTCGGGGGTGCCCACGACGAGGGCCTCCGCGATGGTGGGCAGGGCAGTCAGCGCGTCCTCGACGAGGCGGGGCGCGACCTTGAGCCCGCCGGTGGTGATGACGTCGTCGACGCGTCCGTCGACGTGCCACCGGGCGTCGGCATCCGCACCGACCGCGGCACCCGCGGGCAGGCCCTTGTCTCCGAAATGCCCCAGGTCGTCGGTGCGGAACCACCTGCGCCCAGCGGAGTCGGTGCTGAAGGCTGCCGCAGTGAGGTCCGGACGGCCGAGGTAGCCGGTCGCCAGGGTGGCGCCCCCGAGGTGGAGCCGACCGTCGTCGTCGACGCGGACCTCCGTGCCCGAGAGCGGGACTCCGTCGTAGACACAGCCGCCGGCGGTCTCGCTCATGCCGTAGGTCGTGACGACGGGGATCCGTGCCTCGCGAGCCCGACTCAGCAGTGCCGGTGGGCAGGCGGCGCCGCCGACCAGCACGGCGTCGAACCCCGCGAGCCCAGCGGTGGCCCGCTCGTCCTCGAGCAGTCGGACCAGCTGGGTGGGCACGAGGGAGGTGTAGCGGCGGCTCCCACCGAACGTCGCGGACGCCTGCGTGAACGCGTGGGCGGTGAAACCCTCGGACAGGTCCACGAACCCGGGCTCGGTGCCCGCTGCGAGGCATCGCAGCAGCACCTGCACTCCCGCGATGTGGTGGGCCGGCATCGCGAGCAGCCAGGCACCGGGCCCGCCGAGTCGTTCGTGCGTTGCGGCGACGCTCGCGGCGAGGGCGGTTGCCGGGAGCATTGCGAGCTTGGGAGCGCCGGTGGATCCCGACGTCCCGACGACGAGTGCGGTCCCTTCGTCGGGGACGGCGCCCTCGGGGACCGGTGGCGGGGGGCCGTCCACGGCATGGGGGAGGACGGCGAACTTGCCGTCCAGGGCCCGGCGAAGCGTCGGCAGGACTGACGCAGCGGCTCGGCCGGCGGGGATGGCCAGCGGTCGCAGCGACGTCACCCGGTCAGGTTAGCCGCCGGGTGGACGCGCCCGACGCGCGGCGGGACGATGGACCACGGGAGGTGCCATGGACGCCGACTTCGCGGCATACATCGATCGGGTGCGGGCTCACCGCGGGGAGCTGCGCGACTCGGTCGTCGCCGTCGACGAGGCGCTGGCCTCGCCCATCGCCCGGGGAGGTGCGTGGCGCGAACGGGTCCGGGCGGCGCTCGCCGAGCTGTCCCACGACTTCCGGGACCACGTCGACCTGACCGAACGGCCCGGTGGGATCTACGACGGGGTGCGACGCGGGGCGCCCCGCCTGATGAGGGCGGTCGACCGGTTGACCGGTGAGCACGCGAGCTATGCCGAGGCGATCGCGGGTTACCTCGCAGTCCTCGAGCACGGTGGCACGATCGCCGACCTGCCGGCCTTCCGCGAGGAGGTCACCACGCTGATGGGGCAGCTGGTGCGGCACCGCCAGCGCGGGGCGGACCTCGTGTATGAGGCGTTCGAGGTCGACCTCGGCGGCTCCGGCTGACGGCTCCCCGACTTGTTGCGCGCTGGTGGTCACGGAGAGCGGTTCCGGGGGTCCGGTGACTACGAGCCGGCAACACGTGCCATGGCTCCCCGACTTGTTGCGCGCTGGTGGTCACGGGAAGGGGTTCCGGGGGGTCCGGTGACCACCAGCCGGCAACACGTGCCATGGCTCCCCGACTTGTTGCGCGCCGGTGGTCACGGAAGCGGGTTTCGGGGGGTCCGGTGACCACGAGCCGGCAACACGTGCGAGCGGGTCGGCCCGCTCAGCTCAGAAGTACCAGGGGAAGGGTGACCAGTCCGCGTCCCGCTTCTCCAGGAACTGGTCGCGCCCCTCGACTGCCTCGTCGGTCATGTAGGCGAGCCGGGTCGCCTCCCCGGCGAAGACCTGCTGTCCCATCAACCCGTCGTCGAGCAGGTTGAACGCGAACTTGAGCATTCGCTGCGCCTGCGGGCTCTTGCCCATGATCTCGCGCGCCACCTGCAGGGCGTCGGCCTCGAGCAACGCGTGGTCGGAGACGAGGTTGACCGCGCCCATCCGGTGCATGTCGTCCGCGGTGTAGGTGCGGCCGAGGAAGAAGATCTCGCGGGCGAACTTCTGGCCGACCATCTTGGCGAGGTAGGCCGAGCCGTAGCCGCCGTCGAACGAGCCCACGTCCGCGTCGGTCTGCTTGAAGCGCGCGTGCTCGCGGCTGGCCATGGTCAGGTCGCAGACGACGTGCAGCGAGTGCCCGCCGCCCGCCGCCCAGCCGTTGACCAGCGCGATGACGACCTTGGGCATCGTGCGGATCAGCCGCTGCACCTCGAGGATGTGCAGCCGTCCGCCCTCCGCCTTGACCCTGCGCTCGTCGACCGTCTCGGCCGTGTCGCCCTGCGCGTACTGGTAGCCCGAGCGACCCCGGATCCGCTGGTCGCCGCCGGAGCAGAACCCCCACTGGCCCTCGCTGCCCGTCCCCTCGGGCCCTGGGCCGTTGCCGGTGAGGAGCACGACGCCGACATCGGGCGTGCGACGCGCGTGGTCGAGAGCCTGGTAGAGCTCGTCGACGGTGTGCGGCCGGAACGCGTTCAGCACCTCGGGCCGGTCGAACGCGATCCGGACGGCCCCCACTCCACGCGCCCGGTGGTAGGTGATGTCGGTGAACTCGAACCCCTCCACCACGTCCCACGCGTCCGGGTCGAAGGTCTGGCTCACCACAGGCTGCTCGCTCACCTGCGCGAGCCTAGCCGCGCACACGACGAGGTATGCCGCGTGGTCGCCACGCGGCATACCTCACCCTTGTGACGGCTTGCCGAGGATCGTGACGTGCAGGCCGGAGAATCGTTCAAAGCCCTTGTCGAAGGTGACGAAGTGCGCGCCGAGCTCGATCGCCTGGGCCGCCAGCCACGCATCAGGAACGTCGTTGCCGCGCAGCTCCAAGGCGGTGACCAGCCCAACGAAGCGTTGCCAGGCGGCAGCGCCCGACTCCACGCGCTCGGCCATGGGCGCGGATCGGATGCGCTCGCAGAAGGCCAGTGCCTTCTCGGTCGACGCAGGCTGGGTCTTGATGCGCCGGTTGGTGCAGATGCGCATTGTCGCCGTCAGGGTGTCGTCGATCACGCCGACGGGCTCGCTACCCGTCAGCGCTCGGACCAGGGCCTGGTTCGCCACCGAGTGGCTTGCGGCGTCGAGGTCCATCGCGGTCACGAAGACGTTGACGTCGAAGATGATCACAGTCGGTCGTTGTCGCCCAACGCGTCGGCCAGGGCTTCCTTGTCGAGGATGTCGACGAGGAAGCCGCCGCCGTGATAACTGGGCAGGGTGAAGTCCCGCCGGCGTCGTTCCTCCGCCTCGGTATGCCGCGCGAGCATCTCGCGCAGGGCCTCCTCGAGGACGCTGCTGACGGTGCGGTCGGTCCGGGCCGCCATGACCTTTGCCTCCCTCAACAAGGCTTCGTCGATCGTGATGGTGGTACGCACTGCATCAGTGCATCACGTCATGCATCATGATGCAAAGGCGATGAAGGCCTGCCCGGGCGACCCTGTGGACAAGTCGTCTGCAGTGTCACCAGGGGCTGTCAGGGTGATCCCAGAGCGGTGGCCCGGGTTGGGCCGCACCGGCAGAGGGGGGCAGGAGATGGGTCAGGTTGAGGGCGCCAACCAGTGGGAGGGCGTAAACCAGTGGGAGGGCGCAGGCCAGTGGGACGGTGCAGATCAGTGGGACGGCGCAGGTCAGTGGGGAGACGAGGCAGCAGTGCTGCCGTTCGGCCGAGTGGGCAGGGACGAGCGCCGGTACGAGGACCTGTTGGCTGATGACAGCTTCGACGACGACGACGACGGCTTCGGTCGGGGATGCGGGCGTGATCTCGGTCAGCTGACGATGGTCGTCATGATGGACGACAAGGTCGTGGCACCGTTCGCCGACCCGTCGAGGGAAGTGGCTACGAGTGCGCCGCCCTCGAGCTCGGACGTGGCGCGACTCGACCTGCGCCACCGCCCGCGGTGATCCACGTGCCGATCCAACCGCGACACGAGCTGGCGAGGACCTGGCTGCGTTCCCTGGTCGGCGGTGCGGAGGAGCTGGATGCCCTGACCAGGGAGCCCCTACCCGACGAGCCGCTCGACCTGGGTCTGGTACCGGCGGACCTGCGAGATCGAGTGGCCGCGATCGCCGCGCGCACCGACGCCGTGGCGAAGTCGTTGATCGGCGTCGAGGGCCGCACCGCCTGTCGACGTCTCCTGGCCCGTGCGGTGGCCGCTGAGCCAGCCTTGCTGCGCGGGTACGACCGCGACGACATCGCGGCAGGTGCCGTGATCCACGCGGTGGCCATGGCCAACGACCTGCTCGGCCCCGGCCGCGCCCTCACGTCGACCGCACTGTGGACGCACATGGGGCTGAGGTCGTCTCCCCACGACAGGGCACGCAGGTTCGCCCACGCGGTGTCCGGCCCGGACGGTGTGGACGTGCGGCTTGGCCACCCGCACCGTGCACCGGACGTGTGGCGACTGGGGAGTGCCGACCTGTTGGTCGGCAGGTTCAGGAACTTCCTGATGGTGCAGCGTGCCCTGGCTGACCTCGAGGCGGTTCGTCCACGCGAAGGCTGAGCGGGCCCTGGCCACGGGGGCTCAGGCGGCGAGGGCGTCCTCGATGTCCTTGGCGATGGCCTCGGGCTTGGTGCTCGAGCCGTAGCGCTTGAGAACGGCGCCGTCACGGCCGACGAGGAACTTGGTGAAGTTCCACTTGATCTTGGCGCCCATCAGGCCACGCTTCTCCGACTTCAGCCAGTCGTACAGCGGGTGCGCCTCGGCGCCGTTCACCTGGACCTTGGCGAACATCGGGAAGGTCACTCCGTAGTTGCGCTGGCAGAACTCGCCGATCTGGTCCTCGTGACCGGGCTCCTGGCCGCCGAACTGGTTGCACGGGAACCCGAGCACGACCAGGCCCTGCTCGGAGTACGCCGCGTACAGCTCCTCGAGACCGGCGAACTGCGGCGTGTAGCCGCACTCGCTCGCCGTGTTCACGACCAGGGCCACCTGGCCGGCATAGGTCGACAGCGGCTGGTCCTCGCCGGACAGGGTGGTTGCGGAGAAATCGGACAGGGTCGGCACGGGTGCCCTCTCGTCGGACGGCTTCTGGGCACCGTCGATGAACGTTTGTGGATGGGGATTCGTAGCAGAAGGGCGGGCGGATTCCCGTCTCGCCCCCTTTTTCAGGAGGTCTGCATGAACACACTCAAGCAGTGGGGCGTCATCGCGTCGGCCGTGGGGCTCGGTGCCGTCGGCATCCTCGGAGCTGGCGCGGTCGCCTCTGCAGGCGACGGCAGCCACAAGTCGTTCACGGTCACCGAGCGGCTCAGCGGCTACCACGAGACACCGCTCGCCCTGTCGACCAGCGGGTCGGGGTCGATCCGGCTGCGGATCAACCCCGACGCTGGCACCATCGACTACCGGGTGCGGTACGCCAACCTCGAGGGCACCGTCACGCAGTCGCACATCCACTTCGGTTCCCCGTCCCAGACGGGCGGGGTCAGCGTCTTCCTCTGCAGCAACGTGGGCGCTCCTCCCGGAATCGTCACGCCCGCATGCCCTACGACCAACCCGGGCGAAGTGAGCGGGACGTTGCGGGCCGCTGACGTGATCGGCCCGAGCGGGCAGGGCATCGTGGCGGGAGAGTTCGCCGAGCTGCTTGCGGCGATCCGGGCCGACTCGACCTACGCCAACGTCCACAGCACGAAGTACCCCGGGGGCGAGATCCGCAACCAGCTCACCCCGCACGACCACTGACCGCAGGGGTCGCGCCCGGCCCGCCGCCGGCGGTCCGGGCGCGTCTGCTGCAATGGGCACATGACCGTGCCCCGGGTGCCCTCGCCGCCTCCGATGCCGCTGCCGCCGCTCGAAGAGCTGCTCGCGGGGATGCGCGTGGTCTCGATCCCGATGCGGGTGCGCTTCCGTGGTGTCACGGTGCGGGAGTCCGCACTGCTGCACGGCCCGGCGGGCTGGGGCGAGTTCTCGCCCTTCCTGGAGTACGCCGCGGACGAGTCGTCCAGGTGGCTGTCGGCCGCCGTCGAGGCGGGCTGGGGCCAGTGGCCGTCACCGAGGCGCGACAGCATCCCCGTCAACGCGACCGTGCCCGCCGTGGCCGCCGACCAGGTCGTGGGCGTCCTCGCCCGGTTCGACGGCGCGACGACGGCGAAGGTCAAGGTCGCCGAGCACGGCCAGAGCATCGAGGACGACGTATGCCGCGTGGCCGCGGTTCGCGACGCGATGGGACCTGGCGGCCGGATCCGGGTGGACGCCAACGGCGGGTGGTCCGTGGCCGAGGCGACGGACGCGCTGCGCCGGCTCGCGGCGTACGGGCTGGAGTATGCAGAGCAGCCGTGCGCGGAGGTGAGTGAGCTGCGAGAGCTGCGGCTGGCGCTGGCACGCAACGGGATCGACGTCCTCGTCGCCGCCGATGAGTCGATCCGCAAGGCGGAGGACCCTGCGCGGGTGGCGCGCGAGGAGGCCGCCGACCTCGTGGTCGTCAAGGTGGCCCCGCTGGGGGGCGTCCAGCGCGCCCTGGAGGTGGTCGCGGACTGTGGACTCCCGGCCGTCGTGTCCTCGGCGCTCGACACGTCGGTCGGGATGGCCGCGGGGGTCGCGCTGGCGGCCGCGCTGCCCGACCTGCCCTTCGCGTGCGGTCTGAGCACCGTTGCGCTGCTGGAAGGGGACGTGTGCGCAGACCCCTTGGTGCCCCGCGGAGGTTCCCTGCCAGTGGGCCGGGTCGCGCCGGACGAGGCCCTGCTGACCCGGTGGGCGGCGACGGCCGAGCGGGAGCACTGGTGGCGCGAGCGGGTCGAGGCAGCGTACGCCCACCTCGTTGCACCACGACGAGCACTCGGGCCCGGGGCGGGCATAGGGTCGGGTCCGTGAACATCGTCTTCGTCGAGCCGGGGTTCCCCGCCAACCAGCGCCGCTTCGCCCTCGCCCTGGCCTCCGTGGGGGCCAATGTCATCGGCATCGGGGAGTCCGACGAGTACACCCACGACGACGAGCTCCGCAGCGCGATGAGCGGCTACTACAAGGTCGGATCCGTCACCGACCTGAAGGCGATGGTCGAGGCGGTGCGGTTCATCCAGTCCAAGGTGTGGGTCGACGGCCTCGAAGCGACCGTCGAGGCGCACACCATGGTCGCCGCGCAGGTCCGCGAGGCCACCGGCGTCCCGGGCACCTCAGTCCGCACCACGTGGCTCTGCCGCGACAAGCCGTCGATGAAGCAGGCGCTGCGCGAGGCAGGGGTGCCGACGGCTGCCTCGGCGGCCGTCGACCACGCCCACGAGGCCTGGGCCTTCGCCGAGCGCGTCGGCTACCCGCTCATCCTCAAGCCGCGCGACGGAGCCGGCGCCAAGGACACGATGCGGGTCGACAACGACACCGAGCTGGCGCACGCGCTGACCGAGTTCGGGTCGCACGGTGCCGCGTCCATCGCGATCGAGGAGTTCGTCGAGGGCCACGAGGGCTTCTACGACACCATCGCCAAGGACGGCCGGGTGGTCCACGACTGGACCACGCACTACTACCCGAACGTCCTGGAGGCGATGCGCAGCCGCTGGATCTCGCCCCAGTTCGCCACGACGAACCGGATGTCCGACTCACCCTTCTACGCAGAGGTCGCGGCGATGGGCGCCCGTGTCATCGAGGCCCTCGGCATCGGGACGAGCGCCACCCACATGGAGTGGTTCCACGGCCCGAAGGGGCTCAAGTTCTCCGAGATCGGGTGCCGCCCGCCCGGCGTGGGGTGCTGGGACCTCTACTCCGCGAGCAACGACGTCGACGTCTACCGCGAGTGGGCCCACATCATCACCCACGGCGTCCCGGAGCAGCCCATGAGGCGTCCTTACTCCGCCGGGATCATCGCGCTGCGTCCCGAGGCCGACGGCCACATCACCGGCTACACCGGCATCGACGAGATCCAGTCCCGACACGGCCAGTGGATCATCGACGGCCACTTCCCTCCGCAGGGTCACCACACCCAGCCCGTCGAGGCCGGCTACATGGCCAACGCCTATGTGCGCATGCGCCACCCCGACTACGACACCCTCCGCAGCATGCTCGACGACGTGGGCCAGACCGTCCACGTCCACGCAGGCTGACCGCCCTCCCCTGATGCGCACCGTCCTCCTCGGGCCGCAACGGTTCATGACCACGGCCGGCACCGCCCTACGTTCCCTCGGTGTCGAGGGACCCGTGGCGACGATCAACGCGGGCTGGGAGGAGCGCGAGGACGACGCCGACGAGATCGACACCGTCCTCGGGGGCGACACCCGCCACCTGCGTCTCTACCACCGCAGCCTCGACGTCATCACCAAGGACGAGGCGTTCGGCTCCGCGGCGCTGGCCTTCCGCGACCGCCACGACGCCCTCCTCTCGCTCTACCGCCTACGCCTCCAGAACGCCATGGACGGGGTGTATGCCGTGCAGCGACGCACGGGCGAAGGCGAGGGCCGCGTCCGCGGCGAGGCCACGGCCTACGCGGCGCTCGACGACTCGATCGAGGTGGTGCGCCACGTCGACCAGTGGTACGCCGCACAGCTCAAGGCGCTGTACACCGAGCTCGACGAGGCGGCGCCCATCGACGCCAGCGGGGTGATCGGCTGGCACCGCGGCGAGCTCGCCGATCTGCTCCGCCAGTCGGCCGCGGTCGTGCTCACCGGCGGACACGTCGGCACCCTGCTGCGGACCTTGCGGCTCTTCGCGATCCGCCTGCCCGACGAGGTGCCGGTGATCGCGTGGTCGGCCGGCGCGATGGCGTTGACCGAGCGGGTCGTGCTCTTCCACGACCACGGTCCCGAGGGCAACACCGAGGCCGAGGTCTTCGACCGCGGCCTGGGTCGGGTGCGGGGGATCGTCGCACTGCCGCACGCCCGCCGCCGGCTGCGCCTCGACGACCGGGACCGGTGCGCCGTCATGGCTCGGCGGTTCACCGACCAGCACTGTGTGCTGCTCGACGACGGGACAGCCCTCGAGCTCACGGAGTCCGGTGGGCTGCCCCTGGGTGCGCGGATCCTGGGCATCGACGGAGCGGTCCACGAGCTGGGCGGCGCGAATGGTTCGCCGGCGACCGGCACGCAGGTCATGGACGGCAGGGGGGCCGGCTCGTGAGCGAGGGACGGCTGGCGGTCAACAGGCTGCGCGAGCGCCTGCCGGTGGACGGCGCTGTGATCGACCGGTTCATCGCCCGGCACGGGGCGCCGATCATCGAGAACGAGCGGGCGACCTTCCTCTTCCGCGGCGAGGCCGACGAGGTGAGGGTCCGGCACCGGGTCGTGGGGCTGCCCGACCCGTTGGTCATGAAGCGGCTGCCCGACACCGACCTCTGGGCGGTCACGACGGTCCTGCCCAGCGGCTCGCGGGTGGAGTACCAGCTCGAGACCCGGAACGGCGAGCACTACGCGACGTTCAACGACCCGCTGAACCAGCGGCTGGCTCACTCCCCGATGGGATCGAGCTCGGTGTGTGCGGCCACGGGCTACGAGGTGCCGGACTGGGTGCACCACGACCCCGAGGCCAGACCGGGCGAGATCATCGAGGACACGTTGCAGTCGAAGGCGCTGCGCCGCGAGCAGCACGTCAAGCTCTACCTGCCGGCTCGGTACAACCCTGCTCTTCGCTACCCGCTGCTCGTCGTCCACGACGGCACCGACTACCTCGACTACGCCGCGATGAAGACCGTGCTGGACAACCTCATCCACCGGCTCGACGTCGCACCGCTGATCGTTGCCTTCGTGCCACCCCGGGACCGGCTGCGGGAGTACCCCAACCACGCGCCGCATGCGCGCTTCATCGCCCGCGAGCTCCTCCCGATGCTGGCCGAACGGCTCCCGCTCATCGACGACCCGCACGCTCGAGCCCTGATGGGATCGAGCTTCGGCGGCATCGCGTCGCTGTCCACCGCGGTGCGCTATCCGGGCGTGTTCGGGTCACTGTTCCTGCAGTCCGCGTCACTGGTGTTCACCGACATCGGCACCGACCACGGCGGCGGGCCGGCGTTCGACCCCGTCGTGAAGTTCGTCAACCGCTACCGGGCCAAGCCCACCGCACCCGTCGAGCGGCTGTTCATGAGCTGCGGCATCTACGAGCCGCTCATCACGCCCAACCGGTCCATGGTGCCGGTGTTCCGTGGCGCGGGCATGACCGTCAAGTACGTCGAGGCGCGGGACGGCCACAACTGGGAGGACTGGCGGGATCGGCTGCGCGACGGGCTGTCCTGGCTGTTCCCCGGACCCCAGAAGTTCGTGTACGAGTAGATGCACTCCACCTCACTCCCCACCCCCTGGAGGACGGCATGAAGGTCACCGAACGCTGGCATTCGGAGCGGATGGGGCGCGACATCACCCTGGTCCGCTGGGGCCACTACGGCGTGCCCGTGCTGCTGTTCCCGACCGCCGGCGGAGACGCCGAGGAGGTGGAGCGTCACCACCTGGTCGGGACGCTCGCCCCGCTGATCGAGGCCGGCCGGATCAAGGTCTACTCGTGCGACAGTGCGGCCGGTCAGGCGCTGCAGCGCAACGAGGGGTCGCCAGAGCACCGGATGTGGCTGTTCAACCAGTACCACCAGGCCGTCGCCGAGGAGGTCGTGCCCGCCATCCACGCCGACAGCTCCCCCCAGGCCGTGGTCGTGGCCGGCGCCTCCATCGGCGCGTTCAACTCCTACGCCATGATCTGCCGCTACCCCCACCTGTTCGCCGCGGCCGTCTGCATGAGCGGCACCTTCCGGGTGGAGAAGTTCATCGGCGGCGACACCACCCAGGACTGGTACTTCGCGTCGCCGCTGCAGTTCCTCCCCGGGCTCGAGGGCCCGGCGCTGGAGATGCTGCGCCGTCGCTACGTCGTCCTCGCCTCGGGTAGTGGGCGCTGGGAGGACGTCGGAGAGTCCTGGGCGGCCGGGGATGCGTTGGGCCGCAAGGGAGTTCCCAATCGAGTCGACGACTGGGGCGACCGCTACGACCACGACTGGCCGACCTGGTGGGAGATGCTCCCGCTCTACCTCGACGACCTGGTGCCGTGAGCGAAGCGTCTCCGGCTGGCGCTCCGGTGGGCGCCTCCCTCGCCGCGAGGCTCGCGGCCGCCGTCGACGCAGGTATGCCGCGGGTCCGCGAGGACCTCGCGCGCCTGGTTGCGTTGCGTTCCGTGGCGAACCCGGCGATCGAGCCCGAGAGCGAGTGCCGGGCCGCAGCCGCGCTGGTCGCTGACCTCTTCGCCGAAGCCGGCGTGGACGGCATACGCGCGCACGAGACACCGGACGGGTCGCTGGCCGTGGTCGGGCGCTCGGCCGGGCCCGCCGGTTCTCCGCGAGTGCTGCTGTACTCGCACTACGACGTCGTTCCGGTCGGTGACCCGGCCGCCTGGCAGACCCCGCCGTGGGAGCTCACCGAGCTCGATGGGCGTTGGTATGGAAGGGGATCAGCCGACTGCAAGGGCAATCTCATGGCCAGCGTGCTGGCCCTGCGGGCCCTTCGCGAGGTGCTCGGCGAGTGGCCGGTCGAGGTGGCCGTCGTCTGCGAGGGGTCCGAGGAGCAGTCGAGTGGGGGGATGGAGGGGCTCGCCCGGGCCCACCCCGAGCTCGTGCAGTGCGATGCCCTGCTGCTCGCAGACACCGGCAACGTCGAGGCCGGCCTCCCGACCCTCACGACCTCGTTGCGCGGCACCGGCAGCGTCCTGATGACGGTGCGCACGATGCGGCACGCGGCGCACTCCGGCATGTTCGGCGGCGCCGCGCCAGACGCCCTCCAGGCCCTGCTCACCTCTCTGGCCAGCCTGCGCGACGCGAGCGGCGAGACGACGATCGACGGGCTCGACCACGACGGACTGTGGGACGGGGCGCCCTTTGACACCAACAGGTTTCGCGGCGACGCAGGACTCCTCGACGGTGTCGAGCCGTTGACGGGCACGGGCTCCGTGGCCGACCTCCTGTGGGCGCGACCGGCAGCCACCGTGCTGGCCATCGACTGCCCTCCCATCTCGCAGGTGACGGCCGCAGCCCAGGGCGAGGCGCGGGCCGTGGTCAACCTCCGGGTGCCCGCCGACACCGATGCGGCTGCCGCCCAGCAGCTGCTCATCGCGCACCTGCGGGCACACACACCCTTCGGGGCACAGGTGGAGATCAAGCCGGTCTCGCTGGGGCACGGGTTCCGCGCGCGGACCGACGGACCGGCATACACGGCCATGCGGCGGGCGATGCGGACGGCGTTCGGCCGCGACGCGGTCACCACCGGGCAAGGTGGATCGATCCCGCTCGCGACCGCCCTGGCCGAGCTCGTTCCCGACGCCGAGATCATGCTGCTCGGGGTGGAGGAGCCGGAGTCCCGGATCCACTCGCCCGGCGAGAGCGTCGACCCCGAGGAGCTGCGGCGGACCGCGCTCACCCAGGCGTTGTTCCTCGCCGACCTCGGTGGGCTGCTCGAGCCTGGGGACGAACCTGGGGACGAGCCTGAGCGCGAGGCTGTGGGGCCGGCTCCGCGCGAGGCTGTGGCGGAGGCGGTGGGGCCGGCTCCGCTCAGTGATGGGGCCGCTGCGGACTGATTTGTCCACATGCCTCGACCTCGAAGGCGACCGGCCCACAGGGTTCGAAGAGCGCGCTGCGCACGATTCGTCCGCGCGGCACCGTGGTCGCATGATCGGAAACCCGCACGAGATCAGGGCCATGGCGACGCGGCTGCACGCCGACGCGGACCGGCTTCGTCACCTCGCCGTGAGGGTGGGGCGCACGCGCGACCTCGCCTGGCGGTCGAGGGCGGCGACGCTGTTCCGCGAGCGCGTTGGCGAGCGTACGCACGCGCTACAACGCTCGGCGCAGCATCTGGACGAGGCGGCCGGACGGGTTCAGGCCCATGCCGACGGTGTCGAAGCCGCCCGGGCGGAGGTGCTCCGCGTCGCAGCGCTCGGGGCCGACTTTGCCCGCGCCGCCGGTGAGGCTGCTACGCGGGCCGCGGGCCGCGCATGAGCCGCGACCTCCTCCACGTCCGCGGTGGTTCCGCGGGGACCTCCGTCGGGTTGGACTCGCTGGACGCCGCTGCCGCTGCCCTCGCCGACGTGGCGGGGGACGTGGCTCTCGTGGCCTGTCGAGCCGTCGCTGCAGCGGCAGATCCCGACCTGGTCGCAGGGTCCCTGCTCAGCCCCAGCACGGGGGTGCGGGCCGACGCGGCGCTCGCGGAGGCGGTCGGGCCGCGCGGCCTCCTGGGCGACGTCGCGTCGATGGTCTCGCTCTCCTCCGCCGTGATGGCTGCTTCCGCGTCCTACCGTCGGGCAGAGGCGGAGGCGGCCAGGGCTGTCGAGCTCGCCCAGGACACCGTGATGCTGGTCGTGGGCGAGCTGGCCCCTCAGCTCCTCGTCGGGGTGCTTGCCCTCGACGCGCTCGGCGTCGACGTGGCGGGTCTGCTGGACCGGGCCGTGTTCGACGAGCCGGCCATCGCGGATCTGGCCGGGGGAGCGGAGGGGCTCGTGGTGGGACTTCGGTCCAACCCGCTGACCGCCCCCTTCGTGCCCGCGGGCCCGCGCGCTGACGGGCTCGCCTCCGGGGCAGACGGCCCCGCGGGTGGCCGTTCCGAGCCTGACGGTTCCGAGCGTGTCGGTTCCGAGCAGGACCACGAGGCGGACCTGGACTACGAGGTGGCTCTGCGCCTGCTCGCGGACTCAGCTGCCCTGTGGGGGTTGCTGTCCGACGGTGGTCGCGCGCGGGTCACCGCAGAAGCCCGGCCGCGCCCCGGAGCCCGCGTCCCTCGCACCCTCCGGGACCTGGCGGTGGACCAACGCAACGTGGGCGACGGCGAGGACTACGCCGGGCACGTTCGGGTGATCGAGGTCCCGCAGCCCCAAGGCTCTGCCTGGATCGTCGAGATCAGTGGCACCCAGGTGTGGGATCCCACGGCCGGCGCCAACCCGTTCGACGTCACGACCGACGTCCGTTCGATGGCCCAGGACGCGACGGTTCTCGCCGACGGTGTCCACCGGGCACTGGAGCAGGCGCAGGCCGCATCGGCGGCGACGGCCACCGGGACGGGCGGTCGCGAGCGGAGCGATGGACCGGTCATGCTCGTCGGGCACAGCCTCGGCGGGATCGCCGCGGCCGGGCTCGCCTCGTCGCCACGGTTCACCGAGGCCCACCCGGTGACCCACGTCGTGACGATGGGTGCACCCGTGGGACGGATGCCCGTGCCGGCCGACATCGCCGTCCTCTCCCTCGAACACTCGCAGGACGCCGTGCCTCGCCTTGACGGTGCGCCCAACCCCGATCGCTCGACGTGGGTCACCGTGTCGCGCGACCTGGGCGCCACTGACTCGGGTCGGGCGGACCCGGCGCCGGCAGAGCGCGACCGGACGCAGCTGGACAGGGCTGAGCTGGACCGGGCTGAGCTGGACCGGGCGAGCGAGGCCCACGACGCCCGGTTGTATGCCGCCACCGCAGCGCTCGTCGACGACTCCACCGATCCGTCGGTGTCCACCTGGCGGGCCGGCAGCGCACGCTTCTTCGCCGGTGACGCGCATGGCGATCCGGTCGTCCGCGACTACGCGATCGAGCGGGTCGTGCCATGAGGCGCGGTCCGGCCGGACAGCGGGTGGCACAATCCGACCCGTGAACCCGTCCACCGCGCTCGCGACGGTCCTGGTGGACGAGCTGGTCCGACAAGGGGTCCGCCACGCCGTGCTCTGCCCGGGCTCCCGCTCGGCTCCCTTGGCCTATGCCTTGCGCGAGGCCGAGCGCGCCGGCCTGATCGAGCTGCACGTGCGCGTCGACGAGCGGTCGGCAGGCTTCGTGGCGTTGGGACTGGCCAAGCTCACCCGGGTGCCGGCGGTCGTCGTGACCACCTCGGGCACGGCGGTCGCGAACCTCCACCCCGCCGTCCTCGAGGCGCACCACGGGGTCGTCCCGCTTGTCGTTCTCTCGGCCGACCGGCCGGTCGAGCTGCGCGGCACTGGTGCCAACCAGACCACCGTGCAGCCGGGCATCTTCGCCGGGGCCGTCCGCTGGTCCGTGGACGCCGCCGCCCCGCGGCGCGCCCCAGGCGAGGTCGCGCGCTGGCGGCGGATCGCTGCCGACGCCGTTCGGCATGCCACCGGCGCCACCGACGTCGGCGAGCCGGGACCGGTCCACGTCAACGTCCAGCTGCGCGAACCGCTGGTCCCGACCGGCGACGAGGGACCTTGGCCGGAGTCCCTGGATGGCGTGCTGCCCGAAGCTGCCGACGACTTCATGGCGGCGACGCCGACAGCGACTCCGACGGCGACTGCGCCCTCGACCTCCACGCCGACCGCCACGCCGTCCGCCACGCCGTCCTCCGGGGTGCCCGGGCCGGACGCGGCGTACGACGTCGCGCGCCAGCCTGCACGGACCCTGGTCGTGGTGGGCGACCTCCCTGAGCCCGACCAGTTCGACCGCGCCGTCCGTTGGGCGACGGCCAGGGGCTGGCCGGTCCTCGCCGAACCGTTCGGCACCCACCCGCGGGGCGACGCGCTGCCGCACGGCCCGCTGGTCCTGTCCGACCCGCGATGGCTCGACGAGCACGCCCCGGACCGCGTGATCGCGGTCGGACGGCTGACCCTGTCGCGGCCGGTCGCGGCTCTCCTGCGCCGACCCGGCGTCCGGGTGGAGGCCGTGGGTGCCCACGCCTGGATCATGTCGCGTCCCGATGTCCAGGTCGTCCACCCGGTCTCGGTGTTCGAGGCGCCCGTCGCGACGGTCGCGCTCGTCGCTCCCACTGACGACCTAGACGACCTCGACGGCGAAGCCGGCGACGAGGCGTGGAGCGACGCGTGGCGCTCAGCGGGCAAGCGTGTGGCCAGCGCCCTGGCCGGCGAGAAGTCGCCCTGGCCCAGTGGCGCGGCCGTGGCCAACGCAGTCATGGAGGGTCTACCGGCTGGCGCCACCCTCTTCCTCGGCTCGTCGAACACCGCTCGCGACGTCGACCTCGCGGCCCCCCGGTCCGGATCGCTGCGTGTGGTGGCCAGTCGCGGGCTCGCGGGCATCGACGGCTGCGTGTCCACCGCGAGCGGCCTGGCCCTGGCCGACGGGACGCCGACCTACGCCCTGATGGGTGACCTGACGTTCCTCCACGACGCCAACGGGTTGCTCGTCGGACCACTGGAGCGTCGACCGGACCTCACCGTGGTCGTCACGAACGACGACGGGGGCGGCATCTTCACCCTCCTCGAGCCGGGCGAGCCGGCGCGGGCCGCCGAGTTCGAGCGACTCTTCGGCACTCCGACGGGCACCGACCTGGCCGCACTGTGCGCAGCGCACCACGTCAGGCACCAGCAGGTCTCGACCCGTGACGAGCTCGTCACGGCCCTCGGAGCACGGCCGTCTGGTCTCACCGTCCTCGAGGTGAGGGTCGACCGCGACGGCCACCGCGACCTCCATGCCCGGCTGCGCGAGCGCGCCGCCGCCGCCATCGCGACCTGAGCTCTCGGCGCGGTTCGGGCCTACCGCAGCTCCTTCAGCCGACCGCCCAAGGCCAATCGCGACAGGAGTGGCGCGGATCGACTCCGCCGAGGGGGATCAGGGGCGATCTGTGCCACTTCTGCCACGAGTCACCGTGGTCGGATCACGAATCATCGTGGTCAGATCCGGTGAGGATACGGGGCGCAGGTACGGTCAGGGCCACGTGCGGCACGTGGCGCTCAGGGGTGGCGGCGCAGCGGCATACCGCGGGCGATGAGGTCCTCGCGGAGGTGGTCGGGACCCGTGAAGTGCACCGCGTCCATCCCGGTCTCGGCCGCGGCGACGACGTTGGCGAGGCTGTCGTCGATGAAGATGCAGTCGTCGAGGCCGACGCGGTGGCTGACGCGTTCCTCCAGGACCTCGAAGATCTCGGGGTCGGGCTTGGCCACGCCCTCCTCGCCCGACACGACGATGTCCTCGAACAGCTCGAGGAAGTCGAACCGGTCCAGGGCCACCGGGAACAGGTCGGCGGACCAGTTCGTCAGCGCGAACAGGGGCACCTCGGCCGCGTGCAGCTCGCGCAGGATCTGCACGCTGCCTGCGATCTCGCCGACGAGCGAGGCGCCGAAGTGCGCGCGGTAGGCGACGATCTCCTCGGCGTAGTGCGGGTGTGACGCCAGCGCGACCTGCTCCGCCTCGTCGAGCCCGCGCCCGGCGTCGTTGGCGTGGTTCCAGGCGGCGAAGTCGAAGTCATGGTCCGCCACGAAGGCGCGAGCCCTCTCGGCACCGACCGCTACCTCGACGGCACGCACCGGGTCCCAGGAGATCAGGACGTTGCCCAGGTCGAAGACGACGGCATCGGCAGGTCGCGGCACGAGGTCGTCGGACATGGTCACTCGGCGGTGAGGGCGTCGCGCATCGGGACGAGCTTGGCGTCGGACTCGGCGACCTCGGACTCCGGGTCCGAACCGGCGACGATCCCGCAGCCGGCGAACAGCCGCATGGCCGAGGCGTCCTCGCGCTCGAAGGCACCGCACCGCAGGGCGATACCCCATTCCCCGTCGCCGGTGGCGTCCATCCAGCCGACCGGACCGGCATAGCGTCCGCGGTCCATCTCCTCGAGCTCGCTGATGAGCGCGTCGGCAGCGGCCGAGGGCGTGCCGCAGACGGCGGCGCTCGGGTGCAGCGACGCGGCGAGGGTCAGCGACGTTGCGTGGTCGGCGAGCACACCGGCGACATCGGTCGCCAGGTGCATGACGTTCGACAGGTGGAGGACGAACGGCGCCTCGGGCACGTTCATCGACGAGCAGTGCGGGCGCAGGGCGTCGGCGACGGACCGGACGGCGTACTCGTGCTCCTCGAGGTCCTTGCTCGAGCGCGCCAGCGACGCCGCCAGGGCGAGGTCGTGCTCGTCGTCACCGGTGCGGCGGATGGTCCCGGCGAGGACCCGCGACGTGACCAGGCCCTTCTCGAGGCGAACGAGCATCTCGGGCGTCGCGCCCACGAGCCCGTCGACGGCAAAGACCCAGGTCGTGTCGTAGCGCTCGGCCAGCCGGGTCAGCAGCCAGCGCGGGTCGATCGGCGCCTCGGCGCTGACCCTGAGGTCACGCGCCAGGACCACCTTGTCGAGGCTGCCGCCGGTGATGCGCTCGACCGCGCGCTCCACGGCGCCGGCCCACTGCGCCGGAGGCAGCGCACCGTCCGCGAACGCCACCCCGGACGGCTCACGAGGCTGTGACTGCTGGGGTATGACGGGCGTGGGCAGCTCGTCGCCGGTCCCGATGGTGGTCACCCACCATCGACCGTCCCGCGCACCGACGACGACCTCGGGGACGACGAGGGTGGCGCCGGACGGTGAGCCCGCGGCATACGAGATGGACCCGAAGGCGACCGGTCCCGTGCCGGGCAGGGCGACGTCGTTGCGCACGACCGCGCCGTCGACGACGTCGCGCCACCACGCCTCGGCCCGCTCGAACCGGTCGGGACCGACAGCGGTGAACTCCAGCGCGCGACCCCACCCGACCAGACCCTCACCGCGGCGCACCCAGCTGAACAGCTCGGTCGGGTCGACGCGGTCGGGCAGGAGGGAGAGCAGCATGCCGGGGTCGTGCAGTGCCACGGTTCGGGCGACCACGGGCGAGCCGTGGGGTCGGCTCGCAGGCTGGGGCGTGGGAAGGCTGGTCATGTCGGGGAAAGCCTACGGCGCACCCACCTCCACCCGGCGGGAGGTGGGCGTGAGCCCGCGCGCGATGGGCGACAGCAGCCGCGGGGAGAGGGCGCCGGGCCGGATGGGAGGATGGCGACCATGACCCGCGCCAGCCTCGACAAGGATCCCCGCGACGTCGCCGCGATGTTCGACGACGTGGCCGGCAAGTACGACCTCACCAACGACGTCCTCTCCCTGGGCCAGGACCGGCTGTGGCGACGGGCAGTCCTCAAGGCGGTGGCCGCCCAGCCCGGCGAGACCGTGCTGGACATCGCCGCGGGCACGGGCACGAGCAGCGAGCCGTTCGCCGACCACGGTGTCAACGTCGTGCCGGCCGACTTCTCCCTCGGCATGCTGAGGGTGGGCAACCGGCGGCGTCCGGACCTGGGCTTCACGGCGGCCGACGCGATGCGGCTTCCCTTCGCGGGCAACAGCTTCGACGCGGTGACGATGTCGTTCGGCCTGCGCAACGTCTCAGGGGTCGAGGGGGCGCTGGCGGAGTTCCTGCGGGTGACCAGGCCCGGTGGCAGGCTCGTGGTCTGCGAGTTCAGCCAGCCGGTCAACGGCGCGTTCCGCAAGGTATACAGCGAGTACCTCATGCGGTCGCTGCCCCCCATCGCGCGCAAGGTCAGCAGCAACCCCGAGTCCTACGTCTACCTGGCCGAGTCGATCCAGGCCTGGCCCGCGCAGCGCGAGCTGGGGGAGCGCATCGCCGCGGCCGGTTGGAGCGAGGTCGGCTGGCGCAACCTGACGGGCGGCATCGTCGCGCTGCACCGAGCGACGAAGCCGGCGTGACGGGCGAGGGGTAAGGGTCGCCTTACTGGTGACCGGACGGCGGGTCGGGAATAGACTCCGCAGTTGAAGTTCGTGAAGACGTTCACAAGCGGGTGAGGCAGGCGTGACAGACACCATCAGCGAGGCCGCCGGAGGCATCTCTGCGAGCGGGGCTCCCACGGAGACGGCCGACGTCATCGTCGTCGGTGCCGGTCCTGCGGGGTCGGCCACCGCGGCATACCTCGCCATGGCGGGGCTCGACGTCCTCGTCCTCGAGAAGACGAGCTTCCCCCGCGAGAAGGTGTGTGGCGACGGGCTCACCCCCCGCGCGGTCAAGGAGCTCATCACCCTCGGCATCCCCACGCCCGAGGACGACGGCTGGATCAAGAACCACGGCCTGCGGATCATCGGCGGCGGCATGCGGCTGTCCCTGCCCTGGCCCGACCTCGCGAGCTTCCCGCCCTACGGCCTGGTCCGCACGCGGCAGGACTTCGACGACATCCTCGCCAAGCACGCGGTGAAGCACGGCGCGCGGCTGCGCGAGTCCACGAACGTGACCGGTCCCATTCTCGACTCCAAGGGCGCGATCGTGGGCGTGACCGCCAAGGCGGTCGACGAGAAGGGCCGGTCGACCGGCCCCGAGCTCCGGTATGCCGCGCCGCTGGTCGTCGCTGCCGATGGCAACTCCTCGAGGTTGTCCCTGTCGATGGGCCGCGAGAAGCGCGAGGACCGTCCGATGGGCGTGGCCGTACGCACCTACTACACGAGCCCCCGCCACGACGACGACTACCTCGAGTCCTGGCTCGAGCTGTGGTCCACCGACGACAACGGCAAGAAGGTGCTGCTGCCCGGGTACGGCTGGATCTTCGGCGTCGGCGACGGGACCTCCAACGTCGGCCTCGGGATCCTCAACACCTCCAGCGCCTTCGGCAAGACCGACTACAAACACGTCATGCGTCGCTGGGTCGCGACAATGCCCGAGGACTGGACCTACAACGACGAGACGATGGTCGGCCCGATCCGTGGCGCGGCGCTGCCCATGGGCTTCAACCGGCAGCCGCACTACGACAACGGGCTGCTGCTCGTCGGTGACGCGGGCGGCATGGTCAACCCGTTCAACGGCGAGGGCATCGCCTACGCGATGGAGTCCGGGCGCCTGGCCGCCGAGGTGATCGCGCAGGCGTTCGCGCGCGGCACCGACGCCCAGCGCGAGCGCGTCCTCCAGTCCTACCCCAAGGTCATGGCTGACGCGCTGGGCGGCTACTACACGCTCGGCCGCTACTTCGCGAAGATGATCGGCAACCCCGAGATCATGCGTCTGGCCACCAAGTACGGGCTGCCCCGCACCACCTTGATGAAGTTCCTCCTGAAGGTGATGGCCAACCTCGCCGAGCCGCACGGCGGCGACGCGAGCGACCGCCTGATCACCGCCCTGTCCAAGATGGCGCCGGACGCATGACCCGGCGTGCATTCTCTGGCGGCGCCCCTAGGATTGGGCCGCACCGCAAGGATGTGACCGGTGCCACAGTCGGCAGGGACGACGACGGCAGCACCCACGGCAGTAGCAACCACAGAAAGGGAGTGGCACGGCGATGAGCAACCCCTACGTCCCGTTGCTTTTCCTGTTGGCCATCGGTGGCGGCTTCGCCGTCTTCTCGGTCGGCGCCGCGGCCGTCTCGGGCCCCAAGCGCTACAACCGCGCCAAGCTGGACGCCTACGAGTGCGGCATCGAGCCGACCCCCCACGCCGTCGGCGGTGGACGCGTGCCGATCAAGTACTACCTGACCGCAATGCTCTTCATCATCTTCGACATCGAGTCGGTGTTCCTCTACCCGTTCGCGGTGGCCTTCAACCAGCTCGGCCTGTTCGCGCTCGTGGAGATGGTGCTGTTCATCCTGACCGTGTTCGTGGCCTACGCGTACGTGTGGCGCCGCGGCGGCCTCGAGTGGGACTGACGAGGGACTAGGACCAACCAATGGGAATCGAAGAGAAGCTGCCCGCCGGCTTCCTGCTGACCACTGTCGAGCAGGTCGCCGGCTACATGCGCAAGAGCTCGGTCTGGCCGGCCACGTTCGGCCTCGCCTGCTGCGCCATCGAGATGATGGCCGTCGGCACGCCCGACTACGACATCGCCCGGTTCGGGATGGAGCGGTTCTCCGCGACGCCGCGCCAGGCCGACCTGATGATCGTCGCCGGTCGCGTGAGCCAGAAGATGGCACCCGTGGTCCGCCAGGTCTACGACCAGATGCCCGAGCCCAAGTGGGTCATCTCGATGGGCGTCTGCGCGAGCTCCGGCGGCATGTTCAACAACTACGCGATCGTGCAGGGCGTCGACCACATCATCCCCGTCGACGTCTACCTGCCCGGCTGTCCTCCCCGCCCCGAGATGCTGCTCAACGCGATCATCACGCTGCACGAGCAGATCCAGGGCTCCAAGCTCGGCGTCAACCGCGTGGCCGCGGCGCGTGCTGCTGAGGCGGCTGCGCTGTCCGCGACGCCGACCCACCAGATGACCGGCCTGCTCGCCCAGGGCGCCGGCAGCGGCCACACCCACGCGCACGGCCACCTGCACGGGACCGACGTGACGCAGGGCGGTGTCGCATGAGCGAAGAGAAGAAGGACGCTCCCGACCAGCCGGCCCCCGAAGCGGCTGCGGCCACGATCGGCGTCCAGCCCGGCGAGGTCGTCGACCGCGCGGACGACGAGCGCCTGCCTGCGGCCCCCGGTACCACTCCCGATCCCGTCGTCGTCGGCGAGCGCCGCGGCATGTTCGGCGCGACCGACACCGGTGACACCACCGGCTACGGCGGCATGGTCAGCCCGATCCGGTTTCCCGGTGCGGCGGTCCGTCCCTACGGCAGCTACTTCGACACCATCGCCGACCAGCTCGAGCGTGGCCTGAACGGCGGCACCGCCTCCTATGCCGAGGCCGTCGAGCGGGTCGTCGTCGACCGCGGCGAGATGACCCTCTTCATCCGACGCGAGCACCTGCCGGCCGTCGCCCGCTCCCTGCGCGACGACCCGTCGCTGCGCTTCGAGATGTGCACGGGCGTCTCCGGCGTGCACTACCCGAGCGAGTCCGGCCGCGAGCTGCACGCCGTCTACCACTTCCTGTCCATCACCCACGGCGGTCGCCGGGTCCGCGTCGAGGTCACCGCACCCGACGACGACCCGCACATCCCGTCGATCGTCGAGATCTACCCGGCGAACGACTGGCACGAGCGCGAGACCTGGGACATGTTCGGCATCGAGTTCGACGGTCACCCGTCACTCACCCGCATCCTCATGCCCGACGACTGGCCGGGCCACCCGCAGCGGAAGGACTACCCCCTCGGCGGTATCCCCGTCGAGTACAAGGGCGCCACCGTCCCCCCGCCGGACCAGCGGAGGTCTTACAGCTGATGACTGCCAACTCACTCAAGGACAAGGACATCTACGCGACCTCGGGCGCCGACGCGGCGGCCTCAGCGGGTGCGCACGTCTTCAACGCCACCGGTGGCGACTGGGACCAGCTGGTCGACGAGGCCGCTGCCCTCCACGAGGAGCGGATCGTCGTCAACATGGGGCCGCAGCACCCGTCGACGCACGGCGTGCTCCGCCTCATCCTCGAGCTCGACGGCGAGACGGTGACCGAGACCCGCGCGGGGATCGGCTACCTGCACACCGGCATCGAGAAGAACATGGAGTTCCGCACCTGGACCCAGGGCGTGACGTTCTGCACCCGCATGGACTACCTCACGCCGTTCTTCAACGAGGCCGTGTTCTGCCTCGGGGTCGAGAAGCTGCTCGGCATCACCGACCAGATCCCCGAGCGCGCCAGCGTCATCCGGGTCCTCATGATGGAGCTCAACCGGATCACCTCCCACCTCGTCGCCCTGGCGACCGGTGGCATGGAGATGGGTGCCACCACCGTCATGACGGTCGGGTTCCGCGAGCGCGAGCGGATCCTGTCGATCTTCGAGATGGTCACCGGCCTGCGCATGAACAACGCGTTCATCCGTCCCGGCGGTGTCGCCCAGGACCTGCCGCCTGGCGCCATCGACAAGGTGCGCGACACGATTCCGTTGGTGCGCAAGGGACTTGGCGAGCTCGAGCTCCTGCTCAACGAGAACCCCATCCTCAAGGGCCGCACCGTCGACGTCGGCTACCTCGACCTCTCGGGCTGCATGGCGCTGGGCATCACCGGCCCGATGCTGCGCTCGACCGGTCTGCCCCACGACCTGCGCAAGCTGGACCCCTACTGCGGCTACGAGACCTACGACTTCGAGGTCATCACGCGCACGGAGTCCGACGCCTACGCCCGGCTGCGGATCCGCATCGACGAGATGTACGAGTCCCTCAAGATCGCCGAGCAGTGCATCGACCGGCTCCAGTCCGAGGCCGGCCCGGTCATGGTCGAGGACAAGAAGATCGCCTGGCCCGCACAGCTGGCCATCGGCGGCGACGGCATGGGCAACAGCCTCGACCACATCCGCGAGATCATGGGCACCTCGATGGAGTCCCTCATCCACCACTTCAAGCTGGTGACCGAGGGCTTCCGGGTCCCCCCGGGCCAGGCGTATGCCGCGGTGGAGAGCCCCAAGGGCGAGCTCGGCTGCCACGTGGTGTCCGACGGCGGCACGCGCCCCTACCGTGCGCACTTCCGCGACCCGTCGTTCAACAACCTTCAGGCCACGGCCGTGATGTGCGAAGGCAGCCAGATCGCCGACGTCATCGTCGCCGTCGCCTCGATCGACCCCGTCATGGGAGGCGTGGACCGCTGATGGAGCACTACGGGATCCAGACGGCGGCAGGGCACCTGACCGTCGCTCCAGAGTCCAAGGAGCCGTATGCCGCCGACGTGCTGGCCGGTCTCCACGAGGACGCTGCGCTGGTCGTCGCGAAGTACCCGCAGAAGCGTTCGGCGCTGCTGCCGCTGCTGCACCTCGTGCAGTCGGTCGACGGCTACGTCACGGGTCGGGGCATCGACTTCTGCGCCGAGGTCCTCGACCTGAGCACCGCCGAGGTCTCGGGTGTCGCGACGTTCTACACGCAGTACAAGCGGCACCCCAACGGCGAGTACACCGTCGGCATCTGCACCAACACCCTCTGCGCGATCATGGGCGGCGACCAGATCTGGGACGAGGTCTCCGAGCACCTCGGCATCGGTCATGACGAGACGACGCCGGACGGCAAGGTCACCCTCGAGCGGGTCGAGTGCAACGCGGCCTGCGACTTCGCCCCGGTGGTGATGGCCAACTGGGAGTTCTTCGACAACCAGACTCCCGAGTCGACCAAGCAGCTGGTGGACGACCTGCGCTCCGGCAAGGACGTCAAGCCCAGCCGCGGCCCCGACAAGGTGTGTTCCTTCAAGCAGGTCTCGCGCGTCCTCGCCGGTTTCCACGACGGCCTCGCGGATGAGGGCGTGGGCGCCGGCCCCGCATCGCTGGAGGGCCTGAGGATCGCCAACGAGCGCGGCTGGACCGCGCCGGACGGCGACGCCGGCGAGGCCGGCGAGACGCCCAAGGAGGAGCACGCCCCCGAGGCGACGTCCGACGAGGTGGCGCCGGGACGGCATACCTCCACCGACTCGACGGCCAACGAGCCCGACGAGGTGGTCGACGACAAGCCGGCCACCCTCTTCGACGAGACCACCAAGGCAGATGGAAAGGACGAGGCATGAGCACCACGCTGACCCCGATCCTCACGAAGTTCTGGGACGACCCCCAGTCGTGGACGCTGGAGACCTACGAGCGCAACGAGGGCTACCAGGCGCTGAAGAAGGCGCTGGGCATGAAGCCCGCCGACCTCGTCCAGATGACCAAGGACTCCGGGCTGCGCGGCCGTGGTGGCGCAGGCTTCCCGACCGGCATGAAGTGGGGCTTCCTGCCCCCGCCGGACGGCGGCCCCCGCTACCTCGTGGTCAACGCCGACGAGTCCGAGCCGGGCACCTGCAAGGACATCCCGCTGATGATGGCGGCGCCGCAGTTCCTCATCGAGGGTGTGGCGATCACGTCGTTCGCGATCGGCTGCAACCACGCCTTCATCTACCTGCGCGGCGAGGTCGTGCACGTCTACCGCCGCCTGCTGCGCGCGGTGGAGGAGGCGTATGCCGCGGGCTACCTCGGCAAGAACATCCAGGGTTCGGGGTTCGACCTCGACGTGACCGTGCACGCCGGTGCCGGTGCCTACATCTGTGGCGAGGAGACTGCGCTGCTCGACAGCCTCGAGGGGCGTCGCGGCCAACCGCGCCTCAAGCCGCCGTTCCCGGCCGTGGCGGGTCTCTACGCCCGCCCGACCGTGGTCAACAACGTCGAGTCGATCGCCTCGGTGCCGCCGATCCTGCTCCATGGCGCGGACTGGTTCTCGGGCATGGGCACGGAGAAGTCGCAGGGCTTCGGCATCTTCAGCCTCTCCGGCCACGTCAAGCGTCCCGGCCAGTACGAAGCACCGCTCGGCATCACGCTGCGCGAGCTGCTCGACCTGGCCGGTGGCATGCGCGACCCCAACAAGAAGCTCAAGTTCTGGACGCCGGGTGGTTCGTCCACGCCGTTGTTCACCGACGAGCACCTCGACACCCCGCTCGACTTCGAGTCAGTGGCCGCCGCCGGCTCGATGCTCGGCACCAGGGCCCTGCAGATCTTCGACGAGACGACCTGCGTGGTCCGGGCGGTCGACCGCTGGACCGACTTCTACAAGCACGAGTCCTGTGGCAAGTGCACCCCGTGCCGTGAGGGCACCTGGTGGCTCAAGCAGATCCTCGGCCGGCTCGAGCACGGACAGGGGTCCGAGGAGGACCTCGAGAAGCTGCTCGACATCTGTGACAACATCCTCGGCCGCAGCTTCTGCGCCCTGGGTGACGGCGCGACCAGCCCGATCACCAGCAGCATCCAGTACTTCCGCGAGGAGTACCTCGCCCACCTGACGCACGGCGGCTGCCCGTTCGACCCACGAGACTCCACCCTGTTCGCAAAGGATGCGGTGTCCGCATGAGCGTGACCACGAGCCCCAGCGCCGGCGGCAACGCCGTCAGCACCGGGGGCAACGCCTCGGCACCCCCGGCCGCCGACCTGGTGACCCTCACCATCGACGGTGTCTCGGTGTCGGTCCCCAAGAACACGCTGGTGATCCGGGCCGCCGAGGAGGTCGGCGTCGAGATCCCGCGGTTCTGCGACCACCCGCTCCTCGAGCCGGTCGGCGCCTGCCGCCAGTGCCTCGTCGACATCGCCACCCCCGGCCCGGACGGCACCCTGCGACCGATGCCCAAGCCGCAGGCCTCCTGCACCATCACGGCCACCGAGGGCATGGAGGTCAAGACCCAGATGACCTCCCCGGTCGCCGACAAGGCGCAGCAGGGCGTGATGGAGCTGCTGCTCATCAACCACCCGCTCGACTGCCCGGTCTGCGACAAGGGTGGCGAGTGTCCCCTGCAGAACCAGGCCATGAGCAACGGTCGCGCGAAGTCCCGTTTCGAGGACGTCAAGCGCACCTATCCCAAGCCGATCAACATCTCCTCGCAGGTGCTGCTCGACCGCGAACGCTGTGTCCTGTGCGCCCGCTGCACCCGCTTCTCCGACCAGATCGCGGGTGACCCGTTCATCGCCCTGGTCGAACGCGGTGCCCTCCAGCAGGTCGGCATCTACCAGGAGCAGCCGTTCGAGTCCTACTTCTCGGGCAACACCGTCCAGATCTGCCCCGTGGGCGCGCTGACCGGTGCTGCCTACCGCTTCCGCAGCCGCCCGTTCGACCTGATGTCGACCAAGAGCGTCTGTGAGCACTGCGCGTCCGGCTGCTCGATCCGCACCGACCACCGCCGCGGCGCGGTGCTGCGGCGGATGGCCATCAACGACGTGGCTGTCAACGAGGAGTGGAACTGCGACAAGGGTCGCTGGGCCTTCCAGTACGCCAGCACCGGCGATCGGTTCGACTACCCGATGGTGCGTGACCAGGACGGCGAGCTCCAGGTCGCCTCGTGGCCCGAGGCGCTGGCCGCCGCTGCCGCAGGACTGCGCGCCTCCAAGGGTGTCGGGGTGCTGACCGGTGGACGCGTGTCCGTCGAGGACGCCTACGCCTACGGCAAGTTCGCCCGGGCCGTGCTCGCGACCAACGACATCGACTTCCGCGCCCGCCCGCACTCGGCGGAGGAGGCCGACTTCCTCGCGTCCACGGTGGTCGCCACCGGTCCGGATGGCGACGCGGTCACCTACGCCGACCTCGAGGCCGCCAAGACCGTCGTCCTGGTCGGCTTCGAGCCCGAGGAGGAGAGCCCGATCGTCTTCCTGCGGCTGCGCAAGGCAGTGCGCCGCACCAAGACGGCCGTGTATGCCGTGGCGCCCTTCGAGACGCGCGGCCTCACCAAGCTGAACGGCACCCTCATCCCGGCCGCACCGGGCACCGAGGCCGAGGTGCTGCGTGCCCTGGCCGACGGGGTCACCGGTGACGGGGCAGCCGCACGCGCGGCCCAGGCCCTCGAGCAGCCGGGCGCCATCGTGATCGTGGGCGAGCGCCTCGCCACCGTCCCCGGCGCACTGTCAGCGGCAGCCGCGCTGGCCACGTCGGACAACGTCCGCCTGGCCTGGGTGCCGCGTCGGGCCGGTGAGCGCGGCGCGCTCGAGGCCGGCGCGTTGCCGACCATGCTGCCCGGCGGCCGCCTGGTCGCCGACGCAGCCGCTCGTGAGCGGGTCGCCGAACTGTGGGACGTCGTCGGCCTCCCGGACGTGCCCGGCCGCGACGGTGCCGGCATCCTCCGAGCCGCCACGACCGGCTCGGTCAACGCCTTGGTCGTCGGTGGCGTGGATGCAGCCGACCTGGCCAGCCCGCACACCGAGGAAGCCCTCGCCAAGACCTTCGTGGTCTCGCTCGACTTCCGGCCCTCGTCGGTGACCGCCGTGGCCGACGTCGTGCTCCCGGTCGCTCCGCACGCGGAGAAGGGCGGGACGTTCGTCGACTGGGAGGGACGTCCGCGGGCCTTCGAGGCTGCGCTGGACAGCGCCGCCCAGTCCGACTTCCGCGTCCTGGACATGCTCGCCTCCGAGATGGGTGCCTTCCTGGGCACCCGCACGCTCGGGGAGATCCGCCGCGAGATGACGGCACTCGGCCCGGCGACGGGCGAGCGCGCCGCTGCCCCGTCGGTGCAGGTCGGCGACCTGCCGAGTGCAGGGGCGGGCGAGCTCGTGCTGGCGACCTGGCACCACCTGCTCGACCGTGGTTCGCTGCAGGACGGCGAGCCGTTCCTCGCAGGCACGGCTGCCAAGGCGTTCGCCCGCGTGTCCGCCGCGACCGCCGAGTCCTTCGACCTCGTCGACGGCGACACGGTCACCGTGTCCACCGCCGCCGGCTCGGTGTCGGCGCCGGTCGCGGTCACCGCAGGCATGGTCGACCACGTCGTCTGGCTGCCGACCAACTCCGACGGCTCCACCGTCCGTGCCGCCCTGGGGGCGGTCGCCGGTGACGTCGTGACCCTCACGAAGGGAGGCGCCCAGTGAGCACCCTGACGTATGCCGCGGACGCCGTCGCCGGCATACCGCACCTCGCGGTCGGGCTCGGGGCCTCGGCGCCCTTCGCCGACAACCCGAGCGCGGACTTCAGCGACACCCCGTGGTGGCTGCACCTGGTGAAGGCGCTGCTCGTCTTCGTCTTCCTGCTGGTCAACACCCTCGTCGTCATCTGGTTCGAGCGCCGCGTGATCGGCCGGATGCAGCAGCGTCCGGGCCCCAACCGCACCGGGCCGTTCGGCCTGCTGCAGACCCTCGCCGACGGCGTGAAGCTGGCCCTCAAGGAGGACCTCACGCCCAAGAACGCCGACAAGGTCGTCTTCGCGCTGGCCCCCGCCATCGCGGGTGCGATGGCCTTCGTGTCGTTCGCGATCATCCCCATGGGGCCGACCGTCTCGATGTTCGGTCACCGGACTCCGTTGCAGCTGACCGACATCCCCGTTGCCGTGCTGCTGGTGCTCGCGGTGGCCGGTGTCGGGGTCTACGGCATCGTGCTGGCCGGCTGGTCCTCGGGCTCGACCTACCCGCTGCTCGGTGGGCTGCGCTCCACCGCCCAGGTCATCTCCTACGAGATCGCCATGGGCCTGTCCCTCGTCGCGGTGTTCCTCTACAGCGGGTCGATGTCGACCTCGCAGATCGTCGGCGCGCAGAAGAGCCTCTGGTACATCCTGCCGCTGGTGCCCAGCTTCCTGGTCTACGTCGTCACCATGGTCGGCGAGACCAACCGTCTGCCGTTCGACCTCGCCGAGGGCGAGGGCGAGCTGACCGGTGGCTTCCACACCGAGTACTCGTCGCTGAAGTTCGCCATGTTCTTCCTCGGTGAGTACGTCAACATGTTCACCGTCTCGGCCCTGGCCACGACGATGTTCCTCGGTGGCTGGATGGCCCCTCCCGGCATCGCGGCCATCAACGACGGCATGTTCAACCACGGCTGGTGGGGCCTGCTCTGGTTCGTCATCAAGCTCTGGCTCTTCATGTTCTTCTTCGTCTGGCTGCGCGGCTCGCTGCCCCGTGTCCGCTACGACCAGTTCATGCGGTTCGGCTGGAAGTTCCTCATCCCCGTCACGCTCACCTGGGTGGTGGTCGCTTCGTTCATGAAGGCCAGCCAGCTCGGCTTCATCCACGGGCCGAGCGTCACCTTCCGCGGCCGGGAGTTCCCCGTCCTCAGCATCGCCTTCGTCGTCATCCTCGCCGGGGCGGTCCTGGTCATCGCCTGGCTGCGTGACAACCGCAAGATCGAACAGGACGCCATCCGCAACATGCCCCCGCCGGAGGAGATCGACCCCTTCGCCGGCGGCTACCCGGTGCCCCCGCTGCCCGGGCAGCGGCTCAAGGAGCCGTCGCTCGCGATCGGCGAGCGCGCCACCGACAAGGAGGAGGCCACTCGTGGCTGACGACCAGAAGAAGCCCGGGTTCCTCGCGGACCTCTTCGCTCCCGTCGGCGGGTTCGGCGTCACGTTCGCCACGATGTTCCGCAAGCTGGAGACCGAGGAGTACCCCGAGGAGAAGCGGCCGACCCAGCCGCGGTTCCACGGACGTCACCAGCTCAACCGGCACGCCGACGGGCTCGAGAAGTGCGTCGGGTGCGAGCTGTGCGCCTGGGCCTGCCCGGCTGACGCGATCCTCGTCGAAGGCGCCTCGAACGACGACTCCGAAGGCGGCTCCGGCCGGTTCTCCCCCGGTGAGCGTTACGGCCGCGTCTACCAGATCAACTACCTGCGCTGCATCTTCTGCGGGCTGTGCATCGAGGCCTGCCCGACCCGGGCGCTGACGATGACCAACTTCTACGAGCTGGCCGACAACAACCGTGCCGACCTCATCTTCACCAAGGAGCAGCTGCTCGCGCCGCTCTCCGAGGGCATGCTCCCGGCTCCGCACCCGATGGTCGAGGGCCTCGAGGAGCGCGACTACTACCTGGGCAAGGTGGCCCGCGCCACGCCCGACCAGGAGGAGTGGGCGGCAGCACACGCCGCCGAGGGTGGTGAGTCCGCATGACCAGCCTCGGTGAGCAGATCATGTTCTGGGTCCTCGCGCCGATCAGCGTGCTCGGCGCACTCGGCCTGATCTTTGCCAAGAAGGCCGTCCACGCCGCGCTCGGCATGGCTCTGGTGATGATCAACCTCGGCATCTTCTACATCGCGGAGGAGGCTGAGTTCCTCGGCATCATCCAGATCTTCGTCTACACCGGCGCGGTCATGATGCTGTTCCTCTTCGTGCTGATGCTCGTCGGCGTCGACTCCTCGGACTCCCTCGTCGAGACCCTCAAGGGCCAGAAGTGGGCGAGCCTCCTGCTCGCGTTCGGACTGGCCGGCCTGCTCTTCACCGCCATCGGCCGGGCCGAGTTCGGACCGATGAAGGGCTTGTCGGGCATCAACGACAGCACGGGCAACGTCTCGGGCGTCGCGGACCTGATCTTCGGCAAGTACGTCTGGACGTTCGAGATCACGTCGGCCCTGCTCATAACGGCCGCCCTGGGCGCCATGGTGCTGGCCCACCGCGAGCGCATCGGCACCAAGCCCAGCCAGCGCGCGTGGTCCGAGCGCCGCGTCCTCGAGAACCGCAACGTCGCAGGCCTTCCTGCTCCGGGTGTCTACGCCCGCAGCAACGCGGTCGACACCCCGGCGCTGCTGCCCGACGGGTCGCCGAGCGAGCTGTCCGTGTCGCGGGTGCTCACCGCCCGTGAGCAGAACGTCGCGCCTGCACGCCACATCGAGTTCGAACACGACACGGAGCACGAGATCGAGGAGGGCTCGCAGCGATGAACCTCGTCAACTACATCTACCTCGCGACCCTACTGTTCGCGATCGGTGGTGCGGCAGTCCTCATGCGGCGCAACGCCATCATCGTGTTCATGGGTGTCGAGCTGATGCTCAACTCGACCAACCTGATGTTCGTGACGTTCTCCCGGATGCGCGGCAACCTCGACGGCCAGGTGATCGCCCTGTTCGTCATGGTGGTCGCCGCTGCCGAGGTCGTCGTGGGCCTGGCCATCATCATGGCCATCTTCCGTGCCCGCCGGTCGGCCTCGGTCGACGACGCCAACCTGCTGAAGCTGTAGAAGGAGCCACCAGGTGACCTCCCTCGCCCACCTCGCCGCCGCTGATGGGGCCGCAACAGCGGCCACCGGCGTCACGGCATACGCCTGGCTCTTGGTAGCCCTCCCGCTGCTCGGTGCTGCCGTGCTGCTGTTCGGTGGCCGCGCCACCGACAAGTGGGGGCCGCTGTTCGCCGTCGCGATGTCGTGGGCGGCCTTCGTCGTCGGCCTCGTCGTCTGGATCTCGATGCTCGGTCGCGGCGCCGAGGAGCGTGCCGCGCACCTGCACCTGTTCAACTGGGTGCCGGCGGGGTCGTTCAACCTCGACGCAGGGATGCTCGTCGACCAGCTGTCGGTGACCTTCGTGCTGCTGGTGACCTTCGTCGGGTCGCTGATCCACGTGTACTCGCTCGGCTACATGGATCACGACCCCGACAAGCGCCGGTTCTTCGCCTACCTCAACCTGTTCGTGGCCGCGATGCTGCTGCTGGTGCTGGCCGACTCCTACCTGCTGCTCTACGTCGGCTGGGAAGGCGTGGGTCTGGCGTCCTACCTGCTCATCGGGTTCTGGAACCACAACCCCACCTACGCCACCGCCGCCAACAAGGCGTTCGTCGTCAACCGCGTCGGTGACTTCGGCCTGTCCGTCGGGATCATGGTCATGTTCGCGGCCTTCGGCACGGTCACCTTCGCGGGCGTCCAGGAGGCCGCCAAGGGCGGTGCGGGCGAGGGTGTGCTCACGGCGATCGGCCTGCTGCTGCTGCTCGGTGCCTGCGGCAAGTCGGCTCAGTTCCCGCTGCAGAGCTGGCTCGGCGACGCGATGGCCGGCCCGACCCCGGTGTCCGCGCTGATCCACGCGGCGACCATGGTCACCGCCGGCGTCTACCTCGTGGTGCGCAGCAGCTTCATCTTCGACAACGCGCCCAACGCCCAGCTGGCGGTCGTCGCCGTGGGTGCCGTGACGCTGATCTTCGGAGCCATCGTCGGCTGCGCCAAGGACGACATCAAGAAGGCACTGGCTGCTTCGACCATGTCGCAGATCGGCTACATGATGCTCGCCGCCGGCCTCGGCCCGGTCGGCTACGCCTTCGCGATCTTCCACCTGCTGACCCACGGCTTCTTCAAGGCCGGCATGTTCCTCGGCGCAGGCTCGGTCATGCACGGCATGAACGACCAGGTCGACATGCGCCGCTTCGGTGGGTTGTCCGGCGCCATGAAGATCACCTGGCTGACCTTCGGGCTCGGCTGGCTCGCGATCCTCGGCGTGCCGCCGTTCTCGGGCTTCTGGTCCAAGGACAAGATCATCGAGGCGGCCTTCATCGGCGAGGGCTGGCGGCCGTGGGTGTTCGGCGGTGCCGCTCTCATCGGTGCCGGCATCACGGCCTTCTACATGTCCCGCCTGTTCTTCATGACCTTCCACGGCAAGAAGCGCTGGACCGACGACGTGCACCCCCACGAGTCGCCCCTCACCATGACCGTCCCGATGATCGTGCTCGCGGTGGGCTCGGCCCTGCTCGGCCTCGTCCTGTCGATCGGCGGGACGTTCACCTCCTGGCTCGAGCCGGTGGTGGGGGCACACGAGGGGGAGGAGCCGGTCCTGCCGGTGTGGCTGCTCATGACGCTGACCCTGCTGCTGGTCGCCGGCGGCATCGCCCTCGCGTGGATGCGCTACTGGCGCGACGAGGTGCCGCACGCCCAGCCCGCGGGCTCGCTCGTCACCCGTGCCGCGCGCCGTGACCTCTACCAGGACGACGTCAACGAAGGAGTCTTCATGCGACCCGGTGTCCACCTGACCCGGGCGCTGGTCTTCGCCGACAACCGCGGCGTCGACGGCGCGGTCGGTGGTCTGGCCGCCCTCGTCGGTGGCACGTCCAGCCGCCTGCGTCGCCTCCAGAACGGCTTTGCACGCTCGTACGCCCTGACGATGCTCGCCGGCGTCGTCGTGATCCTCGGTGCCATGTGGGTGATCCAGTGATGACGAACTTCCCCTGGCTGACCGTGATCGGGCTGATCCCGCTCATCGGTGCTGCCGTCGTGGCCGGGCTCCCGGCCGGGCTGACCGACCGGGCCAAGCACGTCGCCCTGGGCTTCTCGCTGGTCACGCTGGTGTTCGGCATCGCCGCCGCGCTCCAGTTCGACAACGGTTCGGGCGCGCAGTTCCAGCTCACCGAGCAGCACGAGTGGATCCCGCAGTTCGGGGTGTCCTACGCGCTGGGCGTCGACGGCATCGCGCTCGTCATGATCCTGATGGCCCTGGTGCTGACCCCCGTCTGCATCCTGGCCGCCTGGGACGACGTGCCCGAGGGCGGCAAACGCGAGAAGAACTACTTCGCGCTGATGCTGGTGCTGGCCACGTTCATGGTCGGCGTCTTCGCCGCCACCGACGTCTTCCTCTTCTACGTCTTCTTCGAGGCGATGCTCATCCCGGTGTACTTCCTGATCGGCTCCTTCGGGGGATCGCGCAGGCAGTATGCCGCGGTCAAGTTCCTGCTCTTCTCACTCGCGGGTGGGCTGGTCATGCTGGTGGGCGTCATCGCGCTCTACCACTACGGGCCGGGTGGGTCCGACGGCTTCCTCGTGTCCAAGCTCACCGGCCTGTCGCTGGGTGCGACGCCGGAGCGGCTGATGTTCGTGGCGTTCTTCATCGCGTTCGCCGTCAAGGCTCCGATGTGGCCCGTTCACACCTGGCTGCCCGACGCCGCCACCGAGGCGCGCCCCGCGACAGCAGTGCTGCTCGTCGGCGTGCTCGACAAGGTCGGCACCTACGGGATGATCCGGTTCTGCCTCCAGCTGTTCCCTGAGGCGTCCAAGTGGGCGACCCCGGTGGTGCTGACGCTGGCGGTCATCTCGATCCTCTACGGTGCGCTGCTGGCGATCGGCCAGACCGACATCATGCGACTGATCGCCTACACCTCGATCAGCCACTTCGGCTTCATCGTCCTGGGCATCTTCGCCCTGACGAAGACGGGCGGGGCGGGTTCCACGCTCTACATGCTCAACCACGGCTTCTCGACGGCGGCCCTGTTCCTCATCGGAGCCATGCTGGTCGCCCGTCGGGGCAGCAAGCGGATCCCCGACTTCGGTGGCTGGCAACGGATCACGCCCGGACTGGCCGGTGTCTTCCTGGTGGCCGGCCTGTCGGGCCTGGCCCTGCCCGGACTGAGCTCGTTCATCTCCGAGATCATGGTGCTCGTCGGGACGTTCCAGCGTTACCCGGTGCCCGCGGTCATCGCGACGGCAGGCATCGTGCTGGCGGCGCTCTACATCCTGCTCATGTACAAGCGGATGATGACCGGTCCCAGGCCGGAGCTCGATGCGCCGGTCCGCGACATCACGGTGCGGGAGAAGCTCGTCGTGGCCCCACTCATCGCGGCGTTCCTGGTGCTCGGGTTCTACCCCAAGCCCGCCCTCGACATGCTCAACCCGGCGGTGACCGCCACGTTGAAGCACGTCGGCGTGACCGACCCGAACCCCACCTCCGCTGCTGACGGGAGCACGAAGTAATGCCCGCCATGACGGTCCTGTCCCCGCCGATGCTCACGTCCGCCTTCAAGGCTGCCGACGTCGACTACGGCGCCATCGCCCCGATGCTCATCGTGGTCGCGGGAGCCATGATCGGCGTGCTCGTCGAGGCCTTCGCCCCGCGTCGGCTGCGGCACGCGATCCAGGTCAGCCTGGCCCTCGTGACGCTCGTCGCGGCCTTCGTCGTCCTCGTGGCGGTGTCGACCCAGGCGAGCCACCGCGGGGGCACGCTGGCCCAGGCGGTCATCATCGACGGCCCCGCGCTGTTCCTCCAGGGCGCGATCCTGGCGATGGCTGCCCTCGGCATCCTCACGATGGCCGAGAAGTTCGGCGGCCAGGGTGCGGATGCGTTCACCCCCATGGGTGCGGCCGTCCCCGGGTCGCCCCACGAGGCAGCAGCACTGCGCGCCGGGCTGGCGACCAGCGAGGTCTTTCCGCTGACCCTGTTCTCGGTCGTCGGCATGCTGCTGTTCCCTGCCGCGGGCGACCTCCTGACGATGTTCGTGGCGCTCGAGGTCCTGTCCCTCCCGCTCTACCTGCTGTGCGGGTTGGCCCGTCGTCGCCGGCTCCTGTCGCAGGAGGCCTCGCTCAAGTACTTCCTGCTCGGCGCCTTCAGCTCCGCGTTCTTCCTCTTCGGTGCGGCACTGCTCTACGGCTACGCCGGATCGCTCTACCTCGCCGACATCGCGACGGCGGTCAGCGCGGCCAACGGAGCGCTCGAGGGCCTGCTGCTGCCCGGGGTGCTCCTCGTCCTGATCGGCCTGCTGTTCAAGGTCGGCGCGGTGCCGTTCCACTCGTGGACCCCCGACGTCTACCAGGGTGCCCCCACCCCGGTGACCGGCTTCATGGCGGCGTGCACCAAGGTCGCCGCCTTCGGCGCGATCCTGCGCGTCGTCTACGTGGGCATCGAGGCCAACCGCTGGGACTGGCGTGGTGGGGTCATCGCCGTCGCCGCCCTGACGATGGTCGTGGGTGCGGTCCTGTCGGTCACCCAGACCGACGTCAAGCGGCTGCTCGCCTACTCCTCCATCGCGCACGCGGGCTTCATCCTCGTCGCCGTGCTGTCCTTCGACCGCACCGGCGTCTCGGGCACGATGTTCTACCTCGTCGCCTACGGCTTCATGACGATCGCCGGTTTCGCCGTGGTGTCCCTCGTGCGCCAGGGCGGCTCCGAGGCCTCCCACCTCTCGCAGTGGGCGGGTCTGGGTCGCAACCACCCCGTGGTCGCCGGGGTCTTCGCCTTCCTGCTGCTGGCGTTCGCGGGGATCCCCCTGACCTCCGGCTTCGCCGCGAAGTATGCCGCCTTCTCGCCGGCGATCAGCTTCGGCGGGCGTTCGGGGGTGGCCCTGGTCATCATCGGTGTCCTGTGCAGCGTGATCACGGCGTTCGTCTACGTCCGCCTGATCGTGCTCATGTACTTCACCGACCCGCCGGCAGGTGAGGCAGTGGTCGCCGAGACGGCCTCCCCGTTCACCACGATCGCGATCACGATCGGCACGCTCGTGACGCTCGCCCTCGGGGTGCTCCCGTCGCAGGCCCTCGACCTCGCCGAGCGGTCGTCGCAGTTCTTGGTGAAATGACACAACCTCGCCGGGCGAGCTCGACTCCTCCCGTCATCGTCCTGCCCGGCACGTCGGAACGGCTTTCAGCGCGCCTGCAGGTCGGTCTCGACGAGGTCGACGCGCTGTTGCGCCGCGAGGTCGACCACGACGACGACTTCATCGCCGAGGCGAACACCCACCTCATCGAGGCCGGGGGCAAGCGGTTCCGTCCGCTGCTGACCCTGCTGGCCTCCGAGCTGGGGACCGGCATCAACGCGGACGTCGTCGCCGCGGCGGCCGGGGTAGAGCTGACCCACGTCGCTTCGCTGTGCCACGACGACGTCATGGACGAGGCCGAGGTCCGTCGCGGCGCCCCCAGCGCCAATGCGAAGTACGGCAACTCCACCGCGATCCTCGTCGGCGACATGCTCTTCGGCACCGCGTCGTCGATCATCGCCGACCTCGGCGCCGTCGCGGTGAAGATCCAGGCCGAGACCTTCGTGCGCCTGTGCGCCGGACAGATCCGGGACGACCGCCCCAGCCCCAGCGGGCAGGACCCCGTCGACTACTACCTCGGGGTGCTGGCCGACAAGACCGGCGTCCTGATCGCGACGGCCGCACGCTACGGCGCGATGTTCTCGGGGTGTGACGAGCAGACCGTCGAGATCATGCGCGAGTACGGCGAACGGCTCGGCATGGCCTTCCAGCTCGCCGACGACCTCATCGACGTTTCGTCGGAGGCCGAGGACCTGGGCAAGACCCCCGGCACGGACCTGCGCGAAGGCAAGCGGACCCTTCCGGTGCTCTATGCCCTCGCCTCGACAGACCCCGCGGACGACCGGCTCCGCGAGCTGGTGCGGACCGAGCTGCGCGACCAGGCGCTGCTCGACGAGGCGCTCGGGCTGTTGCGCGTGCACCCGGCCATGGAGCAGGCCCGCGAACACACCGCCGCCGTGGCCAGAGCCGCCCAGGACGTCCTCGACCCGTTGCCCGACAGCGAGGCCAAGGCGGCGCTGCGGGCCCTGGCGACGAGCGTCGTCTCCCGCGTCGGCTGAGGTATGCCGCGGACCTGAGTCCGCGGCATACCTCCTTGCCGAGGTGGTCAGGCGCGGTGGATCTGGATGACTGCCGGGCGGGGCTGGCCCCCGCCGAGGTAGGGGAACTGGCTGCGCGGCACGGCGGGTGAGGCGCCGGTCGTCTCACCCGGGTGCTGGATGGCGGCCAGCACCGTCTGCTGGTCCCAGGTGACCAGTGGTCCGCAGCACTCGGAGTAGGCCGGCACCGACAGGAACTGCTGCAGGTGACCCTGGTGCGGGCCCGACAGCGGGAAGAGGTACATGCCGTCGCAGGCGCCGAGGGCGTTGCCGTCCGTGGCGATCCACATGTTGCCGTCGTGGTCGAAGGCGATGTTGTCGGGGCAGGAGATGGGCGAGACCTCGGACCGGTCGTAGCCGTTGAAGTAGGTCGTCGGGTCGTTCGGGTCACCGGCGATGAGCACGATCTTCCAGGTGAAGGTGGTCGTCGTGTCGTCGCCCAGGGCCGGCGTGATCTCGATGATGTGGCCGTGCTTGTTGTTGGCGCGCGGGTTGGCCTCGTCGATCTGGCTCGGCTGGCGGCTGGTGTTGTTGGTGCACACGACGTAGGTGCGGCCGTTGACCAGGTTGGGCTCGACGTCCTCGGGCCGGTCCATCTTCGTGGGGCCCACCTTGTCTGCGGCGAGCCGCGTCCAGATGAGCACCTCCTCGGCGGTGAACCCGGCGACCTGGCTCTGGTTGTCGACGACCAGGGGCAGCCACTGGCCGGAGCCGTCGCTGATGCCGTCCTCGAAACCGTCCCCGGTGAACTTCGCGACGTAGAGGTCGCCCGAGGACAGCAGCGTCAGGTTGTGCGCCCGTGCCTTGGGGGAGCTGCCGGGGCGGAACCGGCCGTGCGAGACGAACTTGTAGAGGTAGTCGAACCGCTCGTCGTCGCCCAGGTAGGCGACCACGCGGCCGTCGGGAGCAACGGTGACGTTGGCTCCCTCGTGCTTGAGCCGGCCGAGCGCGGTGTGCTTGACCGGGGTGGAGGACGGATCCGACGGGTCGAGCTCGACGATCCAGCCAAACCTGTTGACCTCATTGGGTTCCTGGGTCGCATCGAAACGGCTGTCCACCCGCTCCCAGCCGCGCCCCTTGGAACCCGTGAGGCCGTAGCGCTTGTAGGCGTCTGCCTGGTCGGCCGGGGCAGCTGCCGCGGAGAAGTAGCCGTTGAAGTTCTCCTCGCCGGACAGGACGGTTCCCCACGGGGTGAGGCCTCCCGAGCAGTTGCCGAACGTGCCGAGCACCCTGGTGCCGGAGACGTCCTTGCTGGTCCGGAGGAGCCGGTGGCCGGCAGCAGGGCCGTCGAAGTGGAACGGCGTGGTGGCGGTGACGCGACGGTTCGCCGCGGCGCCCTTCACGTGGCTCCACGGTGCGGTGGCGTTCGTGCGGCGCAGCTCGACGACCGACATCCCGTGCGCGGCCATGGTGATGCGGATCTGTTCGGGGGTGAGGGAGGCAGACCCGGTGTAGCCCCGGAACATGAGCTCGTCGTTGGTGTACTCGTTGTTGCACACCAGGGTCGCGTGGTTCTCGTCGCGGCCGCGAACCAACGTCGTGTAGTCGTTGTTGTAGCCGAACTGCCCCTCCTGCGCGGCCGCGCTCTGGTCCTCGAAGTCGAAGTCGGGAGCATCGGCCAGGATCGGGTCGCCCCACGCGATGATGGTCGACCACTCGAAGCCGTCGGGGATGACGACCTTGTCGGTGCCCGCCGGCTGGGGCGCGATGGCCGTGAAACCGAAGGGGGACTTGGTGCCGCCGGCGGTGGACGGCGCCGCGGGAGTCGACGCGGGCGCGGCGGCGGCGGACTGCACTCCGGCCAGGGTGCCGAGGCCGACGACCGCTGCGATCACGCCACTGCCCTTGAGGACCGCTCGCCGGGAGGCTCCGGCCGCGACGAGGTCGCCGAAGTAGCCGTTGCGGGTCTCGTTCGGGACGGGCTTGCTGCACGCGTCGTCGCACTTGAAGTGGCAGGTCATCGCGCTGCGGCCGCCCTGGTGGACAGTCAGGAGGGGGAGGGTGGTGCGCTCGGGCGAAACTGCTGACATTGAGGGTTCCTCCGGGTCTCGGGTCGCGCACGGGGCGCGGGCTCGCGCGGGAGGCGCGGTCACCGGCAAACCTAGGAACACGCGGCCGACTGTCGGGGGCGCGCAGGTGAAGGTCCGGTGACTTCCGGTGAACAGGAGGTACGCCGTCGATAGGGTCGCGTGTGTGACCCTCCTGTGGGACGCGGCGACCGCGGCCGTGCAACCTCCGTTCGCCGTCGTCGACCTCGACGCCTTCGACGCCAACGCGTCCGACCTCGTGCGGCGTGCTGCGGGCACGCCGATCCGCGTGGCGTCCAAGTCGGTGCGTTGTCGAAGCCTCTTGTCCCGGGCGCTGGCGCAGCCCGGCTTCGCCGGTGTGATGGCGTATGCCGTGCCGGAAGCCCGCTGGCTGGTCGCCGCAGGCTTCGAGGACGTCTTCGTGGCCTATCCCAGCGTCGACCGCGCGGCCCTCGCGGCGGTGGCATCCGACGAGCGGGAGGCTGCGCAGGTCACCGTGACCGCGGACTCGCTCGAGCACGTGGACTTCCTCGCCGGGCTCGACCGGCCGCACGGGCTGCGGGTGGCCCTCGACGTCGACGCCTCGCTCCGGGTCGGGCGCGTGCACCTCGGTGTCCGGCGGTCGCCCTTGCGGGAGCCCTCTGACGCCGTTGCCGTGGCGCGAGCCGCTGCGACTGCTGGCCTTTCGGTGGTCGGGCTGATGTTCTACGACGCCCAGATCGCGGGGCTGCCCGACTCCTCGCCTGTCGTGCGGCTCGTGAAGAAGCGCTCGGCCGAGTCCCTCCTCCAACGCCGCGGCGAGGTCGTCGCTGCCGTGCGCGAAGTGGCGGACCTCGAGTTCGTCAACGGTGGCGGCACCGGGTCGCTGCACATCACGGGCCAGGACCCTGCGGTGACCGAGCTCGCGGCCGGGTCAGGGTTGTACGGCCCGACCTTGTTCGACGGCTACGACGACTTCACCCCGCGACCCGCGGCGGCCTTCGCCCTCCCCGTCGTGCGACACCCCGGCGCGGGGTTCGTCACGGCGTTCGGCGGCGGCTACGTGGCGTCGGGGCCGCCGGGGTGGGCGCGGGTGCCCTCGCCGTTCGGCCGTCGGGGCGTCAAGCTGGTCAGGTCAGAGGGCGTTGGTGAGGTGCAGACCCCCTTGCAGGGCAACGGAGTTCGTGGCCTCAAGCTGGGCGACCGGGTGTGGTTCCGGTATGCCAAGGCAGGGGAGATGTGTGAGCGGTTCGACGCCCTCCACCTGGTGAGGGGGGACCAGCTGGTCGAGACGGTCCCGACCTACCGCGGTGAGGGAAAGAACTTCGGATGACGGCCTGGACCAACTGGGCCGGCAACCAGACGAGCAACCCGGCGGAGGTTGCCACCCCTCGACGTCCGGACGAGGTGTCGGCGGCGATCCTGCGGGCGCAGGCACGCGGCATACCGGTGAGGGCGGTGGGGGCGGGGCACTCGTTCACGGCCGTTGCGGCCACGGACGGCCTCCAGCTGCGCCTCGACCTGCTGAGCGGGATCACCCACGTGGACCGGGATCGCCGCCGGGTCCGGGTGCTCGCAGGGACTCCTCTGCACGTCCTGAACCCGGCGCTGCAGGCGCTCGGGCTGGCGCTCCCCAACCTCGGCGACATCGACCGGCAGTCGATCGCGGGGGCGATCTCGACGGGTACGCACGGCACCGGCCTGCGACTGCAGGGCATCGCCGCGGCGGTCTCGGGGCTGGTGCTGGCGCTGGCCGACGGTTCGTTGCTGGAGTGCTCGATCGAGGTCGAGCCAGAGGTGTTCCAGGCTGCGCGGGTGGGCCTGGGGGCCCTGGGGGTGATCACCGAGGTGGAGCTCCAGTGCGTGCCGGCCTTTCGCTTGCACGCCAAGGAGTTCGGCGCCCACCTGTTCGAGGTCCTGGAACGCATCGAGGAGGACGTCGAGCGCCACGACCACGTCGACATGCACTGGTTCCCGTTGACCGACCGGGTCCTCGTCAAGCACAACGACCGCATCGACGACGACCACCCTGGCAGCCCCCTGCCGCGGTGGCGCGCGGTCCTGGACGACGACTTGCTCTCCAACCGCCTCTTCGAGCTCACCAACCGCGGCGCGAGGCGCTGGCCGGGGATCGTCCCGCGGCTCAACGCGGTGAGCGCGCGACTGCTCGGCGCACGTGAGTACACCGACGACTCGTGGCGCGTCTTCGTCGCCGAGCGTACGGTGCGCTTCAGGGAGAGCGAGTATGCCGTGCCCCGGGCCGCCGTCGCGGATGTCGTTGTGGCCGTGCGCAACTGGCTCGAGAAGCACAGGGCGCCACTGACCTTTCCGTTGGAGATCCGGTTCATCGGCGCCGACGACATCTGGTTGTCGACCGCTTACGAGCGGGAGAACGCCTACCTCGCGATCCACCAGTACCACCGGATGGACGACTACGGTGCCTTCGCCGTATTCGAGGCGATCGTGGCCGAGCATGCCGGTCGCCCCCACTGGGGCAAGCTGCACACCCTCGACGCCGACCGGCTGGCGGAGCTCTATCCGCGGTTCGGTGACTTCCTCGCGGTGCGAGACCGCCTGGACCCGCAGCGCCTGTTCGCCAACGCACACCTGGACCACGTCCTGGGGAGGTGAGCACCCGGCATACCGCGGGATCGCAAAGGGGCAAAGGCGACTAAGGGGAAACCCCGAGGTGAGGGTGTCTCCGCGCGCGTAGCGTTGGCCCATGACGGGCCACCGCGTCCTCCTGGTCGACGACCACGCCCAGTTCCGGGCGTCGGCGAGTGCGTGGCTGAGTCGTGAGGGGTTCACGGTCGTGGGGGCCGCCGCCAGCAGCGCAGAGGCCTTGGAACAGGCCCGGGAGCTGGACCCCGAGGTGGTTCTGCTCGACCTCAACCTGCCCGACTCCGAGGCTGGTCTGAGGCTCGCGGGCGCCTTGGCCGAGGCCAACCCCCGCCGAATCCTGATCATCATCTCGAGCGACGCCGATGCGGCCTCCGATCCCCGGGTCGTCGCAGCGCCAGTGGCGGGCTTCATCGCCAAGCAGGACCTGGCATGCGACGCGATCACGGCCTTGCTGGGCTGACCGCACCGCTCGTCGCGAGCGGTGTGGCCGGCGTGGTCGCCCTGGCGGGATGGCTGGCGCCGGGAGTCGCCCAAGCGCCGCAGCCGTTGTTCGGCGATCGTTTCGCCGGGTGGGCCCTCCTCGCCGCCGGGGCCGGTGCTGCCTGGCGTGGTCGGCTGCGGGTGGCCTGGCTTCTGCTGGCAGCCGGTGTTTTGTGGGTCGTCGTCGGGCTCGCGGGTCTGCTCCCGACTCCCCTCGAGGGACCGGTCCTGCGCCTCGGCCTCCTGCCCGGAGGCCTCGTGGTCGCGGCTGCCCTCCTCGGACTGTCGACCGCCGCGAGGCTCTCGACTGCCGCCACGCACGTGCCCTCTCGTTGGGTGCGCTGGGCGCCGGGACTGGTGCTGCTGCCGGCCTGCGTGGCGGCCCTCGGCTACGGCCGGTGGGCGCACACGGCCACCGGCGCGGCGGGGGTGGCCTTCGTCCTGCTCGCCCTTCGTCAGCGCACAGCCCCTCACGGCACAGACCTTCGTCACGGCGCACTCGTGCGTCGTCCCGGGCAGGACGCCCTCCGGGGCGCCGCCGTCATCGCCATGGGGGTCGCCGGCGCCCTGGCTTTGGCGGGTCTGGTGACCGCTGGGGTGGGGGGTGCCGCAGCGGCAACGGCAAGCACCCTGCTCGAGGGAGCGCTGGGGCTCGGAGCGCTCGTGGTGGCCGCCGGTCCGGAGCCGCGGGAGTGGCGACCAGGTCAGGAAGGGGAGGCGCCACACGGCCTGGAGGACGCCCTGGCCAGGACGTTGGGGTGGGACCAGGTGCAGGTGGCCTTTCCGTTGGCCGGCGCCTCCGTGGACTCCGGTGGTTCGCCGACGACTCCGCCCGCCGACGGTGAGGAGGTGGTGGACCCTGACGGCCGGCTGGTGGCCGTCCTCGCCCCCGGACTCGGCGGTGACCCCGGTGTCGCCGACTCGGTCCGGGAGGTGCTCCGGCTGGCCCGACGTGGCGCCCTGCTGCAGGCCGAGCTCAGGGACCGGGCCACCGAGCTCGCCGCCTCGAGGGAGCGGTTGGTGCGGGCGGCGGAGGCGGAGCGGGAGCGATTCGTGGCCAGCCTGGCTCGGGGACCGGTCGCGCGGATGGACCAGGTGGTTGCCGCCCTGGAGGGGTGTGGGCGATCCGTACCCGAGCTGCCCGATGCGCCGTCAGGGCTGTCTGCGCGTGCGGCCGGCGCGCGCGACGAGCTGCTGCGGGTCGCCCGCGGTGTCGACCCGGTGGGCGCGGAAAGCCTGGAGGATGCGCTGACCGGACTCGTCGCGCGCAGCGGCACCGGTGCGCGGCTGGCCTGCGACCTGCCGCATGGCTGGCGGCCGCGGGCCTCGGTGGCCCGGGCTGCCTGGTTCACGTGCGCCGAGGGACTGGCCAATGCGACCAAGCACGCTCCGGGTGCCGCGGTCGTCATCAGCGCCCGGCTCAGCGGTGACCAGCTCTGGTTGCTGGTCCGCGACGACGGGCCGGGTGGAGTCGACGTGGGCGGTCACGGGCTGGGCGGCCTGGTGGAGCGCGCGACTGCCCTGGGGGGAACCCTCACCGCGCGGTCTGGAGCGAGCGGCGGCTCGGAGCTCGAGCTGCGGCTGCCCGTCACGTCGAACGGATCGGGTCCGACGTCGCATGACCGGCGATCGGACCGTGACGGGCCGGCGCGCGCAACGCGCCGCGCCCAGTCGGGAGTCGTCGCACTGCTAGGTCTGTGCGTTGCCCTGGTGCTGTCGGCGTGCGCGGGTCCGCCCGCCCGCAGCGGGCGCGATGCCGACCCGGTCCTGCTGCGGACCATGTACGGCAACGGACCCGGCGGGATCGGCGCCGACGTGCTCGAGGAGCTGGTCCGGGCCTCCGCCGGCTCGTCGCTGGTGCTGGGCGCGGGGACGCAGCTTCCCTCGGCCGCCCAGTCAGAGGACGAGGAAGGCGGCACGCTGGCCGCCCTCCGGGCGGGGCGGGCGGACCTCAGCGTGATCCGGGCCGACCGTCTCGTCGGGGCCGGGGTTGCGTCACTGACACCGCTCCAGCTCCCGCTGCTCGTCGAGGCCCCGGAACACGCGGCTCGCGTCGCCGCGGATCCGGTCGCCGCGGCCCTGATGGCCGACCTTGACCGCATCGGGCTCGTCGGGCTCGCGCTGGTGCCGGGTGGCGCGCGGCATCCGTTCACGCACGGCGCCAAGGCGTTCCGCACTCCGCCCGACTACCGCGGGGAGGTCGTGAACACCCGCGTCGGCCCCGGGGTCGAGGCCATGGTCACGACCCTGGGCGCCAGGACCGACCACAGCGTGGGTGAGGTCCGGACCCGGAAGGTGGAGAAGCGCGCGGTGACGGGGATCGAGACGTCGCTGCAACAGGTGGGAGCAGTGACCCTCCCCGCCGTGCTCACCTCGAACCTCACGCTCTACACCAAGTTCGACGTCGTGGTCATGCGTCGTAGCGCGCACGCCGCCCTCTCCGCCGAGCAACGGCGACGGCTCGGCGCGGTCGTGCGCGACGGCATACGTGCTGGGGTGGCGCGACGGGACACCGAGGCGCGTGGCCTGCAGCGCTGGTGCAACACACCCTCGGCGGCGTCCGTACAGCTCACGCCGGCCGAGCTCGAGGCTTTCGGTGCCGCGCTCGCGCCCGTCGTCGCCGCGGCCCGTCGGGACGCCACGGTCGCGAAGCTGGTGGACCGGATCGTGGCCCTCCGAGGATCGGAACCCGCACCGGTGGGGGCCACCTGCGACAACCTCCATACTGCCGGCACCGACGTCTACTCCCTTGCGCCGCAAGGGCCTCAGACCCTGCTCGACGGCACCTGGCGGGTCGACGCCGACATCGCGGTCCTCCGGGCGGCGGGAGTTTCGGACGCCGAAGCCGTCAGCAACGCCGGGGTGTGGACCTTCGTGGTCCGCAACGGTCAGGTGGCCGTCGACCAGCCCCATGGCGCCGACTGCACCGCCGTGTTCGTCACCGCGGGTGAGAAGGTCACCCTGCACTTCGGGGTCGACGGCAACACCGAGTGCTACGGCTTGATGGCCGGCACCTACCACCGTGACGGAGACGTCGTGTCGTTCACGTGGCTGGCCGAGAGGTTCTACGACGTCGCGCTCGACCAGGCATTCTTCGCCGGAGGGATGCACCGTGTCACCCCGTAGCGGCACCGACCACGGGTCCAACCGCTCGGCTGGTCGACCCTGGCCAGCCCTCGCCGGACGTGGCTGATGGCTGACTTCGCGATGACCGTGGGACTGGGCGTGGCCGTCGTGGTGGTCGGCGCTCTCGGCCTCGTGGTCGGACGACAGCGGCGCCGGTATGCCGTCCTCGTCGTGGGTGGCGTTGCCCTCGTTGCGTTTTCGGCGGTCGACGACCCCACGACGGCCCTGCGGGCGCGTGACCTCGGCATCGCCCTGGGCCCGATGGCGGGGCTGTTGGGGGCGTCTGCCGTGCTCGTGCCGCGGCGGGGCGCGTGGGTCGCCCTGTCGGGGGCCCTGCTCGCTGGACCCGTGCGCGCGCTCGTCTACGACCCCTTCCTGCAGCTGGGCTGTGTCGACTGCCGTCCCAGCGAAGTCGTCCTCGCACCACACCCGGTCGTGGCGGAATGGTTGTCGGCCGTCGGTCCGGTGCTGGGGGTCGTTGCCCTGGGGGTCCACGCCGCGAGACCAGACCTGGCCGGAAGGTGGGCCGGGGGACGGGCCGGGAGGTGGGCCGGAGCGTGGGCCAGGAGGTGGCAGAGGGGATCGGCGGCGGGAAGCGCCCTCGTGGCCGCGGGCCTGGTTGCCGCCCTCGTGAGCGCCGAAGTCGGGGGCGCCATGGCCCTCGTGGCAGCCACCGGGGTGGTCGCCGTGGAGGACTATCGCGGCGCGATCGCCCAGCGGCGGCTCAGGGGCCTCGTGGACACCCTTCGCTCAGGGCGCCCCTTTGCGGACGTCCTTCGCGAGGCGTGGGGCGACGACGACGTCGAGGTGTCCTACTGGGTGCCCGACGAGGGTGGCTGGGTCACGCCGGCGGGGGTGGCCCGGCGCCCGCCGACCCCGGGAGCGACGCGGTTGCGCTGGGCCGGCGCGGTCACCGCAGCCGTCGAACAGGGTTCGCGCGATGCCCTCCCCGACCTCGAGCACGCACTCGACGTGCCCGCTCGGCTCACCCTGGACAACGAGCGGCTGTCCGCGGCGCTGGCAGCGCGCGTCCGCCGGGTGTCGAGGTCCCGCTCGCTGGTGGTCGAGCTGGGCGACCGCGAGCGCCGCCGCCTCGAGCGGGACCTTCACGACGGAGTCCAGCAACAGCTCCTCGCCCTCGGCCTCGATCTGCGCGGCGCGCTCGCGGACCTGCCGCCCGGGCATCCCGAACGGCCCGTCCTCGAGAGCTGCCTGGGTCAGGCCAAGCAGGCGCTGGAGGACCTGCGTGAGCTGTCGCACGGGCTGTACCCCCCGCTGCTGGCCACCAGCGGGCTGGGCCCCGCGCTTCGCAGCCTGGCCCGCCGGTCGGCTGTGCCGCTCGTGGTCGGCACCAGGCCTGAGGGGCTTCCCCACGGACGCCTCCCAGCGCCGGTCGAGCGTGCCGCGTATGCCGTGGTGTCCGACTCGGTCTCACGGGGGGATCCCGCGGGGGTCACCGTGGAGGTCGAGGTGACTTTCGCAGGGGCGGTGGAGGTGGCCGGCGAAGCGCGGGTTGGTGCCACCGCGATGACGCTGCGCGTCGCGGGGGGTCCCCCGGACCTCGCCGGGGTGCTCCCCGACATGGTGGAGGCGCTCGGTGGACGGGTCGGCCATGCTGACGGGGTGCTGACCGTGGTGCTGCCGTGCGCGTCGTAGTCGTCGAGGACCAGCTGCTGACACGCGAGGGGATCGTGCGCACCCTCGAGCGTGCGGGCGTCGACGTGGTGGCCGAGGTGGGTGACCTCGAGGGGCTGATGGCCGTCGTGGCGGTGGACCGGCCGGACGTGGCCCTGCTCGACATCCGGTTGCCCCCGACGTTCACCGACGAGGGACTTCGGGCCGCTGCCACGATCCGTTCGCTGTACCCCTCGACGGGGGTGCTCGTCCTGTCCCAGCACGTCGAGGTGGAGTTCGTCCTGCCTCTGCTCGAGGGTGCGTCCGGAGGCGTGGGCTACCTCCTCAAGGACCGGGTGCTCGAGGCGAGCACCCTGGTCGACGCCCTGAGGCGCATCGCCGCCGGCGAGTGCGTCGTCGACCCCTCGATCGTCGCCGACCTGTTGCCGGGCGGGCCGGACCAAGGGCCGAGCGGGCTCACGGATCGTGAGCGCGAGGTCCTCGGCCTGATTGCCGAGGGGATGACCAACGCTGGCATCGCCCGACGACTCGACATCAGTGAACGCACCGTCGAGGTGCACGCCCAGCACGTCTTCGCCAAGCTGCAGCTGCCCGACGACCAGTTCGCCAACCGTCGGGTCTTGTCTGCGCTCGCCTGGCTCGGCTCGGGCGACAGCAGCCGTCGCCGGCTCGGGTGACACCAGCCGTCGCTAGCCTCGGGTGATGACGCCAGAATCCGCCGAGACCTCTCCGTTCGTCGCCGACGAGAAGGCCGTCCTCCTGGCGGCGCTGCAGAGCCATCGCGACGTGATGGTGTGGAAGCTGGAGGGCCTGTCGGACCAGGACATCCGCCGACCCATGGTGCCCAGCGGCACCAACCTCGTGGGGCTGGTCAAGCACCTCGCCAACGCCGAGTACGGCTGGTTCTGCGAGACGTTCGGGCGTCCCGCCGAGCCGCTCACCGACATCTCCGACGACCCCGAGGCCGACATGCGGGCCGCTCAGGGCGAGGCCACCGACGAGATCGTGGCCTTCTACCGACGGGCCTGGGCGGCAGCGGACGCCGCGATCCACGAGCTGTCGCTCGACCACACCGGCACGGCCTACACCGGTCGGACGGTGAGCCTGCGCTGGGTGCTCGTGCACATGATCGAGGACACCGTCCGCCATGCCGGTCACGCCGACATCCTGCGCGAGCTGATCGACGGCGGCACCGGCCACCACGTGCCGCGCTGACCCTGCACCCCTGCGGCAATTTCGTCGAGGGGGTTGACAGCAGCGTGATCGCGACTTAGGTTCACCCTAAATTTAGTATCAAACAAAGGGTGAGCCACAGATGTCTCCGACCGGACCAGTTGCCGCACGTGGCAACCTCGTGCGTGCCGCCGTCCTCGGCCTCCTCGGCACCCGTGGTCCCTCGTCCCGTGCCGACATCGCCCGGGTGCTGGGGGTCAGCCCGGCGACCGTGACCCAGACGATCAAGGAGCTCCTCGCCCGCGAGCTCGTGACCGAGCTCGAGTCGGTGCCGAGCCAGGGCGGTCGTCCGGCCACGCTCCTGGGACTGGTGCGCAGTGCCGGCGGTGCCATCGGAGCCAAGGTCACCCCGAACCACGTCGCGCTGGTGTCCATCGACCTCGACGGCACGGTGCGTTCCTCCAGGGCGGTGCCCTTCGACGCCGCCCGACCGGCCGCGCTGGACGCCTTGGCGGACATCCTGCGCGAGGCAGTGGCGCAGCACGAGGGTCGACTGCTCGGGGTCGGCGTCGGGTTGCCCGGCGCGGTCGACTCCCAGGCATCGGGCATCGTCGACGCCCCCACGCTCGGATGGGACCGGGCGCCGGTGGGTCCTCGACTGCGGGAGGCGCTCGGAGTGCCCGTCCTCGTGGACAACGACGTGAACACGCTCGCGGCGGCGGAGAGCGTCTACGGGATCGGGCGGTCACACGAGTCCTACCTCGTCGTGACGATCGGTTTCGGGGTCGGGCTCGGCATCGTCCAGCAGGGATCGGTCAGCCGGGGGGCCCACGGTGGAGCCGGCGAGATCGGCCACATCCCCGTGACCGTCGACGGCCCGGTGTGCGGCTGCGGAAACACCGGCTGCCTCGAGGCGCACATCGGCGAGTCCGGTCTGGTCGCCGCTGCCACGGAGCGCGGTGTGATCCACGCCGGCGACACCATCAAGGACCTCGTCCGCGAGGCCCGCGGAGGCAACGCCGATGCCCTTGCCGTCTATCGCGAGGCGGGCCGGATGCTCGGCAGCGCGCTCGCCGGCGTCGTGAACGTCCTCGATCCCGAGCTGGTCCTCCTCATGGGCGAGGGCATGACCGAGTGGGAGTTCTGGGAGAACGGTTTCGAGGACTCCTTCCGCGCCTGCCTGATGCCGACTCGTCGCGGAATCCGTTGTGCCGTCGAGTCCTGGACCGAGGACCAGTGGGCGGTCGGCGCCGCATCGCTCGTCCTCGCAGCACCATTCGACGCCGAGACGGCCGGGGCGCAGGGCGAGCTGGTGCGCGAGCGCATGCAGACGGCTGCCGTGGGCGGTGTCTCGTGACCGGCCGGGCCCGGTGGCGCAACCTGGGCTGGGTCGTCTTCTTCCTCGCGCCGAGCGCCATCCCCCTCGTTCTGTTCACCGCGACCCCGATGGCCTCGTCGATCTGGGTCAGCCTGCACGAGTGGAACCTCATTTCCCCGATGCGCTGGGTGGGCCTCGACAACTACCGCGGCCTCCTGACCGACCCCGGCACGCGCAGCGTCTTCCTGCACACGTTGATCTACTGCGCCGGCTACCTGCCGCTGGTGTTCACCGGCGGACTGGCGCTCGCCCTCGCGCTCAACCAGAAGCTCGCGGGACGGTCGTTCTTCCGCGCGGCCTACTTCCTGCCCGTCGTGACGAGCTGGGTGGTCGTGGCGCTGGTCTGGAAGTGGCTGCTCAACCCCACCAACGGCCTGGTCAACACGCTGCTCGGAGCCGTCGGCGCGCCGCAGCCCGGGTGGTGGACCGACCCGAACTGGGCGCTGCCCGCCGTCATCCTCTCCTCGGCGTGGAAGGACCTGGGCTTCGTCATGGTCATCATGCTGGCCGGGCTGCAGGCGATCCCCCAGGACGTCCTCGAGGCGGCCTGGGCGGACGGCGCCAACTCGTGGCAGCGCTTCTGGCGGATCACCCTGCCGTTGCTGTCCCCGTCGACGTTCTTCGTCGTGGTCATCTCGCTGATCAACGGTTTCCAGGTCTTCGACCAGGTCTACGTCATGACGGGCGGGGGCCCGTCCGGGTCGAGCCAGGTCGTCGTCGGCCAGGTCTACGACCTCACCTTCCGCTATGGCCGGGCCGGCGAGGCGAGCGCGCTCTCGTGGATCCTGTTCGCGGTCATCCTGCTCATCACCGTGGTCCAGATCCGCGGCCAGCGACGGTGGGTGAACTATGCCTGACACGCTGACGCCGTTGGCCCCGCCTGCCACCCAGGTCACCGCGCCTTCGCGACCGCGCCGACCGCTGTCGGCCTGGACCGTCCTTCGGTATGCCGCGGTGCTGGCCGGCGCGGTCGTCATGCTCTTCCCGTTCCTGTGGACCGTCGTCACCTCGATCACGCCGGAGGGAAGTCTCGCCGGCGGGCCCAAGCTGTTCGTCGAGAACCCGACGCTGGCGGCATACCGGACGCTCCTGGACGCCCTGCCGATGTGGCGCATCGTCGCCAACTCGCTGTGGGTCGCGGTGGTGTCGACGCTCCTGCAGCTCGTGACCGGGTCGATGGCGGCCTATGGCTTCGCGCGGCTCAAGTTCCGCGGCAAGGGCGTCGTCTTCGCGCTGTACCTCGCCACGCTGATGGTGCCGATGCAGGTCCTGGTCGTGCCGCTGTTCATCGAGATGAAGTCGCTCAACCTGCAGGACACCTACATGGCGCTGCTCGCGCCGTCGATCGCCTCGGCGTTCGGGGTCTTCCTACTGCGGCAGGCAGTGGAGTCCGTGCCGCGTGAGCTCGACGAGGCAGCCACGATCGACGGTGCCGGACACCTGCGCATCTTCGTCACGATCATCCTGCCGCTCATCCGACCCGCGCTGGCGACGGTCGCCGTGTTCGCCTTCATGGGCAGCTGGAACAGCTTCCTGTGGCCCCTGGTCGTCATCCGCTCTCCCGAGTTCATGACCCTGCCGCTCGGGCTGGCGACCCTGCAGGGCCAGTTCACGACGCAGTGGGACGTCGTCATGGCTGGCTCGGTCTTCTCCATCCTCCCCATCGCCGTGGTCTACCTCCTGGCCCAGCGGCACATCATCGCCGGCGTCGCGCACACCGGCATCAAGTAGTCACCCGCACCCCCAAGCAGTCCCGACCGCGCGCCAACCGGAACGCGGCAGGCCCGAAAGGAAACACCATGAGGAACATCGCCAGGCGCAGCGTCGCGCCTGTCATCGCTGCCGGTCTGGTGCTGGCGCTCGGCGCCTGCGCGCAGGGGTCGGCCACCAAGTCGGTCGACGCCGCGGCGTCCGGTGGGAAGACCACCATCCGCTACATGAACTTCTCCGCCAACGGCGGACACGAGAAGGACCTCGACGCGATCAAGGCAGCCTTCGAGAAGGCCAACCCCGACATCACCGTGCAGATCGAGACCACCCCCTACGACGCCTACTTCACCAAGCTTCAGACCGCCGTGGCGGGCGGGACGGCGGGCGACGCCTTCGAGCTCAACTACGAGAACTTCGTGACGTACTCCTCCAACGGCTCGCTCGCGGAGCTCAAGGGCGTCAAGGGCGCGGCGTACAAGAAGTCCCTGCTCGACGCGTTCAGCGCGGACGGCAAGCAGTACGGGCTGCCGGAGTCGTTCTCCAACGTCGTCCTGTTCTACAACAAGGACCTCTTCAAGGCGGCCGGGGTTGCCGAGCCCACGTCGTCGTGGACCTGGGCTGACGAGCAGGCCGCGGCCAAGAAGCTGACCAACAAGGCCAAGGGTGTCTGGGGCGACTACCAGCCGGTGTCCTTCTTCGAGTTCTACAAGGCGCTGGCGCAGTCCGGTGGCGAGTTCCTCTCTGCTGACAAGAAGTCCGCGACCTTCAACTCGGACGCCGGCAAGCAGGCCGCGACCTTCCTGGTCGCCAAGTCGGGCACCACGATGCCGACCGAGGCCCAGGGCGCCGGCACGCCCGACTTCGACTCGAAGCTGTTCAAGGACGGCAAGCTGGCGATGTGGCACTCGGGGATCTGGATGTTCTCCGGCATGGCCGATGCCAAGTTCGCCTGGGACATCGCCGTCGAGCCGGGCAACACCACCAAGGCCTCCGCGATGTTCACCAACGGGGCAGTCGTCTCGGCCAAGAGCAAGAACCAGGCCGCGGCCCAGAAGTGGGTCACCTTCCTGACGTCGTCCGACGACATGGTCTCGGCACGTCTCGCGACCAGCTGGGAGCTGCCGCCGGTCGCAGACCAGGCCAAGCTGTCGAGCTACCTCGATGCAGGCAAGCCGGCCAACCGCAAGGCGGTCTTCGACTCGCTCGAGGCCACCGCGCTCCCGCCCGTCATCGAGCGGCAGCAGGAGATGCAGGACGCGGTCAACAAGGAGCTCACCGCGGCCGCTGCCGGGCGCAAGGACGTGTCTGCGGCGCTGGCCGACGCCCAGAAAGCCGTCGACGCGCTGCTCAAGTAGCCCGTCCGTCGCTGCCGGGGCCTCGGCCCCCTACGAGGTCCCGGCAGCTCCTCGACCACGAGAGACCCATGACTCTTCTCCACGACACCGCTGCGCCCCCGGCGCCCGGTGAGCGCACTCGCCTGCAGGACCTGGCACGCCACAGCCACGCCGTCATCACGGCGCACCAGGACGGGGGCGGCGCCTATCCGGCTTCGCCGACCTTCTCCGCCTATCGCGGCTATGCGTGGTTGCGTGACGGATCCTTTACGGCCGAAGGAATCTCGCGCTTCGGCGACGTCGCCTCCGCCGAGGCGTTCCACGACTGGGTATGCCGGGTGCTCGCCGGCCGTCGTGGCCAGGTGGACGACCTGCTCGTGCTCAAGGCCTCCGGCGCCGCAGTCCCGCTGGACCGGATGCTGCCCACGCGGTTCACCTTCGCGGGCAAGGACGGGTCGGACCCCTGGTGGGACTTCCAGACCGACGGCTACGGCATGTGGCTCTGGTCGGTGGTCACGCACGCTCAGCGGCACGGGCGCGACCTGGGTCGGTGGCTCCCCGGCATCGAGGTCGCCCTCGACTTCACCGCTGCGTTCTGGGACCTCCCCTGCTACGACTGGTGGGAGGAGCACGTCGAGCACCGACACACCTCGACCTTGGGAGCCATCCACGGCGGCCTCGTTGCGATCGCCGACTCGGACGTCCTCGACCCGGACCGCGCCGTGGCGGCGCGCGAAACGGCCGCGCAGGCACGGGCCCTCATCCTGGGCGAGGGCGTCGTCGACGGCCACCTGTCGAAGTGGCTCGGCTCGGCCGCGGTCGACGGGTCGCTGCCGGCCTGCATAGTGCCGTTCGGGGTCGTCGCAGTCGACGACCCGATCGCTGTCGCGACCATCGCGGCAGTCGGGACCGACCTCGACGTCGACGGCGGCGTCCACCGGTTCCGCGCCGACGTGTTCTACGGCGGCGGGCAGTGGCTCCTGCTCAGTGCCCTGCTCGGCTGGAACAAGGCCAGCGCCGGAGACCTCGCCGGCGCCTGGCGGCACCTGCGGTGGATCGCCGACCACGCCACCGCCGAGGGCGACCTCCCCGAACAGGTCCCTGACGACCTGCGGCACCCGGACGCTCGCCAGGAGTGGCTCGACCGCTGGGGCCCGGTCGCGACCCCCCTGCTGTGGTCGCACGGCATGTACCTGATCCTCGCCGACGAGCTCGGCCTCCTCGAAGGGCTCCACCCGTGACCACCTCAGATCCGCTGCTCACGCACCGACCCCACGGGATCGAGCACCCCTATGCGACCTCACTCGACCAGCGCATCCCCGTGCTTCCGGAGACCGGCCAGAGCGTTCTCCTCGGCGTCGTCGCCGATCCCCGCATCGTCAGCGTCACCTGTGAGTGGCGGGACGCGACCGGTCACGTCACGAGCCTGCCGCTGACCCCACGCCGCGCTGACGCAGCCTCGGCCGCGGCGCTTGCGGGCGGCGAGGGACACCTGGCCGAAGCCCAGGCCGCGTCGCTGGGAGGCGACGGCGGGTGGGCAGTGCAGAGCCCGCCCGTCGAGGACGACGCGGGCTACACCTACCGCTTCACGGCGGTGGGTGACGAAGCCGTTGCCACTGACTGGTTCGAGGTGCGGCCGGCCCACTGGACCCGCACGCTTCCCGACGGGTTCGAGGCGAGGTTCTCCGGCGGCGGCACGCGACTGGTCGCCGACTCGGTCGAGTGGCTGGTCACCACCACCGGCGTGCATCGGGCCAGGTTCGCCCTGGCGCTGGCCCCAGGCGACCACGTCGTCGGGTTCGGCGAGCGGTTCGACCACCTCGACCAGCAGGGCCGTCGCCTCGACGCCGTCGTCTTCGAGCAGTACAAGTCGCAGGGTGCTCATGGGCGCACCTACCTGCCCATGCCCTTCGCGCACGTGGTCGGGACGGATGGCGGGGGATGGGGCTTCCACCTCCGCACCACCCGTCGCTCCTGGTACGACGTCGGGGCGAGTGCGCAGGACGAGCTGCGCGTCGAGGTCGAGGCGGGGGGCGGCCCCGTGGCCCAGGTCGACCTGGGCACCTATGACGGGTCGCCGACCGAGGTGCTGTCGGCCTTCCTGGACGAGGTGGGTCGAGCCGAGGAGCTCCCCGACTGGGTCTTCCGGCTCTGGGCCTCCGGCAACGAGTGGAACACCCAGGAGCTCGTCATGGCGCGGATGGACACGCATCGCGAGCTCGACATCCCGGTCGGTGCCGTGGTGATCGAGGCGTGGAGCGACGAGGAGGGGATCATGATCCCCCGCGATGCGACGTACGACGTTCGTCCCGACGGGACACCCTTCGCAGCAACGGATTTCACCTACCCGGAGGGTGGTGCGTGGTCGGATCCCAAGGCGATGGTGGACGAGCTCCACAGCCGGGACGTCAAGGTGCTGCTCTGGCAGATCCCCCTGCTCAAGACGGCGCGCTCCGAGGAGGGCCTGCACGAGCAGGTGCTCGCGGAGGGGGCCGCGATGGTCGACGGCGGGCACGCGGTGCGCGAAGCCGACGGCACGGCATACCTCAACCGGGGCTGGTGGTTCCCCCAGTCGCTGATGCCGGACCTGTCGACCCAGCGCACCCGCGACTGGTGGACCGCGAAGCGGGACTACCTCGTCGAGGGACTGGGGATCGACGGGTTCAAGACCGATGGCGGCGAGCACGCCTGGGGCCACGACCTCGAGTACGCCGACGGGCGCCGGGGCGACGAGGGCAACAACCTGTATCCGGTGCACTACGCCAAGGCTTTCGGCGACCTCCTGCGCAAGCACGGCAAGGCGCCGGTGACGTTCTCGCGCAGCGGGTTCACCGGAGCGCAGGCGCACGGCGTGTTCTGGGCGGGCGACGAGGACTCGACGTGGGAGGCCTTCGGCAACTCCATCACCGCAGGACTCACGGCCGCATCGTGCGGGATCGTCTACTGGGGCTGGGACCTCGCAGGCTTCTCCGGACCGGTGCCCGATGCCGAGCTCTACCTGCGGGCAGCGGGCGCGTCGACGTTCATGCCGATCATGCAGTACCACTCCGAGTTCAACCACCACCAGCTCCCGCTGCGCGACCGCACTCCCTGGCACGTCGCCGACGTGACCGGTGACGAGCGCGTCGTGCCGGTCTTCCGCCGTTTCGCCAAGCTCCGGGAACGCCTGGTCTCCTACCTCGCGGCGCAGGCCGCAGTGACGGTCGCGAGGGACCGGCCGCTGATGCGCCCGCTGTTCTTCGACCACCCTGACGACTCGTACGTCTGGCAGCACCCGCGCCAGTGGATGCTCGGGGCCGACCTGTTGGTCAACCCCGTGACCGCGCCCGGGCACGACTCCTGGGCGACCTACCTCCCCGAGGGTGACTGGGTCGACGTGTGGACGGGTGGGGCGGTCAGCGGCGGCCAGGTCGTCGACCGAGCAGTGCCGATCGACGTCGTCCCCGTCTATGCGCGGGCTCAGGCGTGGGCCGGTGGCCTTGCCGACGTCTTCACCGACTGACGGCCCCTCGCTCGCGAGGTCGACTCCTCGTCGGGGGGGGCGCTCAGGGAAGTACGGCCTCGACGTCCGGGCGGCCGCGGCCCGGGAGGTTGCGCAGCGAGTCAAAACTCAGCACTGCCAACGCAATCCAGACGATGCCGAAGCCGATCCAGCGGGTGCCGGACATGTGCTCGTCGAGGAGCAGCACCCCGCAGAGGAGCTGGAGCACCGGCGTGATGAACTGCAGCAGCCCGATCGTGACCAACGGCACCCGGCGTGCGGCGGCGGCGAAGAGCAGCAGCGGCGTGGCCGTCGCGACACCGGCCGCGACGAGCAGCGTGGTGTGCCAGCCGCCGTCGGTCGTGAAGGTGGTGTCTCCCCGGGCAGTGAGCACCACCAGCATCACCGCGGCGACCGGGCCGAGCACCGCCGTCTCGGCGGCGAGGGAGTGCATGGCCTCCAGGGACGCGCCGATCTTCTTCTTCACCAAGCCATAGAGCCCGAACGACATCGCGAGGCTGACGGCGACGACCGGAACCGAGCCCGCGGCGATGCTCAGGTAGATGCCGGCGATCGCCCCGATGGCGACGGCCACCCACTGCAGGGGGCGCAGCCGTTCGCGCAGGACGACGACGCCCAGCGCCACTGTGACGATCGGGTTGAGGAAGTAGCCCAGCGCGGCCTCGGTCGTCCTGCCGCCCAGCACCGCCGCCACGTAGATCACCCAGTTCGCGGCGATGAGCAGCGCGGCCGCCGTGACGCCAAGACCCAGCCGAGGTCGCTGCCACAGCTGCCGGGTCCAGCCGAGGTCGCGCCGCACGACCAGCACCAGGGCGCAGAGAAGCAGCGTCCACAGGATGCGGTGCGACAGGATCTCCCAGGCGCCGGCGGGTTTCAGCGCCGCGAAGTAGAGGGGAAAGATCCCCCAGATGGCATAGGCGAGCAGGCCGTATGCCGCGCCGCGCTGTTCGTCGTCCCGCGGCACCTCAGGCGGTGGCAGGGCAGGGAGAAGTCGAGAGAGCGCGACACGCTGGCGCCGCAGCCGCTTCGCCAGCGTGTCGCGCCCACTCGACTGCCGGTTGAACCGGCCGGGTCGTCACGCCACGGTCCAGGTGTCTCGGCCGTGGATGAGCTGGTCGATGTCGGCGTCGGTGGGGCGGCCGCCCGCGGTGTCGATCGCGGCGTCCACCTGGGCCCGGACGAGGTCGTCGTAGGTCGGCCGGTTGACGCTGCGGAAGATGCCCATCGGGACGTGCGTCATCTGGGGGGAGTCGAGCCGCGAGAGCGCGAAGGCCTGGGTGGGGTCGGCCGCGCCGGCGTCGTGCACGACCACGTCACGGCCCGAGGACTCCGCCCGCGGCACGAACTCCATCGCGCCGCCCTCGCCGCGGACCAGCACCTGCCGGTCGTCCTCGGGTCCGACGGCCACGGGCTCGCCGTCGACCAGGTGGACGATGCGGGCCTCCTGCTCGGAGCGGTCCTTGATCAGGTCGAAGGCGCCGTCGTTGAAGATCGGGCAGTTCTGGTAGATCTCGACGAGGGAGGTGCCGCGGTGCTCGGCTGCCGCGCGCAGGATCCCGGTGAGGTGCTTGCGGTCCGTGTCGGTCGTCCGAGCGACGAAGCTGGCCTCGGCTCCCAGTGCCAGTGACACCGGGTTGAAGGGGTGGTCGACCGAACCCATCGGGGTGGACTTGGTGATCTTGCCGACCTCGGAGGTGGGCGAGTACTGCCCCTTGGTCAGTCCATAGATCTGGTTGTTGAACAACAGGATCGTGAGGTTGACGTTGCGGCGCAGCGCGTGGATGAGGTGGTTGCCACCGATCGACAGGGCGTCGCCGTCGCCGGTCACGACCCACACCGACAGGTCCGGACGGCTCGTCGCGAGCCCGGTGGCGATCGCGGGGGCGCGGCCGTGGATCGAGTGCAGGCCGTAGGTGTCGAGGTAGTAGGGGAAGCGTGACGAGCAGCCGATCCCGGAGACGAACACGGTGTTCTCGCGCTTGAGGCCGAGCTCGGGCAGGAAGCCCTGCACGGCGGCGAGGATCGCGTAGTCGCCGCAGCCCGGGCACCAGCGCACCTCCTGGTCGGAGGTGAACTCCTTCTTCGTCTGCTTGGGGTCGTCGTCGGCGAGGCGCGGCACACCGGCGGTGCCGCTGCGGACGCCGATGGACGGCATACCGAGTTCGGTGGTCATGCGTGTCCTCCCTTGACAGCCACCGTGTCGGGGGCTGGGTGATCGTCGCCGGAGGCGAGCGACACGATGGCGTCGGCGAGCTCGACAGTGGTGAACGGCAGGCCGCGCACCTGGGTGAAGGAGTGCACGTCGACGAGGAACTTGGCGCGCAGCAGCAGGGCGAGCTGGCCCATGTTCATCTCGGGGACAAGGACCTTGTCATAGCGCCGCAGCACCTCGCCGGTGTTGGCCGGGAACGGGTTGAGGTGCCGCAGGTGGGCGGTGGCGACGTCGGTGCCGGAGTTGCGGACGTTGCGGGCCGCAGCGGCGATCGGGCCGTAGGTCGAGCCCCAGCCGAGGACGAGCACCCGTGCCTCGCCGCTCGGGTCGTCGACCTCGAGGTCGCCGATGGTGTCGGCGATGCGTTCGACCTTGGCGGCCCGCAGCCGGGTCATCAGGTCGTGGTTATCGGGGTCGTAGGAGATGTTGCCGGTGATGTTGGCCTTCTCGATGCCCCCGATGCGGTGCTCGAGACCGGGAGTGCCGGGGACCGCCCACGGCCGGGCGAGGGTCGCCTCGTCGCGCAGGAACGGGTGGAAGACCGGCTGACCCGAGTCGTCGGTGTCGTTGGGCTCCGTGGCGAACTCGACGGTCAGGTCGGGGAGCTCGGCCACCGAGGGGATCGACCACGGCTCGGAACCGTTGGCGAGGTAGCCGTCGGACAGCAGGAAGACCGGGGTGCGGTAGGCCGTCGCGATGCGCACCGCCTCGACGGCTGCGTCGAAGCAGTCCGCCGGCGACTTCGGGGCGATGATCGGCACCGGCGACTCGCCGTTGCGGCCGAACATCGCCTGAAGCAGGTCGGACTGCTCGGTCTTGGTCGGCAGACCCGTCGAGGGGCCGCCGCGCTGCACGTCGACGATGACGAGGGGGAGCTCGAGCGAGACGCCCAGGCCGATGGTCTCGGACTTGAGGGCGACGCCGGGTCCGGAGGTCGTGGTGACGCCGATGGCGCCGCCGAACGAGGCGCCGAGGGCGGCTCCGATGCCGGCGATCTCGTCCTCGGCCTGCAGGGTCGTCACGCCGTAGCGCTTGAGCCCCGACAGGGTGTGCAGGATGTCGGAGGCGGGGGTGATGGGGTAGGACCCGAGCACGAGCGGGATGCCGGCGCGGTGAGCGGCGGTCACCAGCCCGAGCGCGAGGGCGGCGTTGCCGGTGATGTTGCGGTAGGTGCCAGGAGCCATCTTGGCCGGCGCGATCTCGTAGGACACCACGAAGTCCTCGGTGGTCTCGCCATAGTTCAGACCGGCCCTCAGGGCAGCGAGGTTGGCGGCCAGGATGTCGGGCTTGGAGCCGAACTTCTTCTCCAGGAACGACTCGGTGCCGGTGGTCGGGCGGTGGTACATCCACGACAGCAGCCCGAGCGCGAACATGTTCTTGGCGCGCTCCTTGTCCTTGCGGGACAGGGTCTCGAACGCCGCGAGGGCCTCCACGGTGATCGACGTCAGGGCCACGGGGTGCACGTGCCAGGACTCGAGGCTGCCGTCCTCGAGGGGGTTGGCCGCGTAACCCACCTTGGCGAGGTTGCGCTTGGAGAACTCGTCGGTGTTGGCGATGATCGTCGCGCCGCGGGGCAGGTCGCGCAGGTTGGCCTTGAGCGCCGCGGGGTTCATGGCGACGAGCACGTCAGGGGCGTCGCCGGGGGTGAGCACGTCGTGGTCGGCGAAGTGCAGCTGGAAGCTGGAGACGCCGGGAAGGGTGCCCTGGGGCGCCCTGATCTCCGCCGGGAAGTTGGGGAGGGTGGACAGGTCGTTGCCCAGCGCGGCGGTCTCCGATGTGAAGCGGTCCCCCGTGAGCTGCATGCCGTCGCCCGAGTCACCCGCAAACCGGATCACGACCCGATCGAGGCGCTTGACCGACTTGCTGCTCGACTGTGTCTGCGTCACTACGTGTTTCCGCCACCTGTTCATCTGCTGTTTCTTGCGCGTCGCGCTCCTCCTGCGGACGTTCTTCCATGGTATGACTGCCGCCGTCGCCGCATGCGGGCAACCCGCATTTCGGACACCCGGGCATGTCGTTATTGGCGGCGGGCATCTGCCGGGGCGTCAGAGCTGGCGGTTCCAGTCGGCCCACAGGGCCGCCAGGGTCGAGTCGTGCGCCTGGGTGACAAGCTGCCTGCTCACCGCTCCCGGTTCGTGCAGCCGGTATGCCGCGTGGCCGGCAGGGGTCTCGGGTCGCCATCCGACGGCGGTCACCGAGTCGACCACCCGCGCGGTGCCGAGCGCCCCGGGTCCCAGCCCCGCTCGCACCCCGAGGTGCTCCACGAGGGCCGGCCCGCCGGCATATGTCATGGTGGTGTGGCAGTCGAGGCGACCACCCTCCTGGCCGCTGCGTCCCAGTGAGACCTGGTCGTGCAGCAGGAGTCGGCCTCCCTCGGCGACGTCCACGTGCAGGCTGCGCGTGACCTCGGCACCATCCGCCACGACCAGCGGTTGGCAGGCCCAGGTGAGGGTGGCTCCCGCGTGGACTCGCAGGGAAACGTCGATGACGCAGCCCAGGCCACGACCGTGGTAGGCCACGGTGCCGGCGACGTCGCGCAGGTCGAGCCGCAGGCCGGGGCCCACATCGACGCAGAGGCGCAGCGCGTCGCCGCCGAGGAGGGTGGCGGTGGTGGCGATGAGGGCGACCTCGGCGCCGGATGCGTCGTGCCGGACGACGCGGGGGGTCAGCAGGCCGGCGGCCAGCACCAGCCGGCTGCGCTCCTGACCGGGCCAGAGCTCGACCCTGGCGGTGTTGACCTCAGTGTGCGTGGACACCCTCACCGCCGTCGTGGGGGTGGGCGTGGGCGTCGTCGCCGTGCACCTGTTCGAGGTGGCTGTGGGGCGCCATGGGGCCGGGGTCGACGGGGACATGCCGGCCGCCGCGATGGGAGGCGAGCATGGCCAGCACCCACCGGCGCAGCTCGGCCACCGATGCGGCGTCCGTGCGGGACAGGCCGATGACAGGGCGTCCGTCGCGGGCGTCCCGGCCCTCGCGCTGCATCAGGTCGGCGTCGACTCCGACGTGCGGCGCCAGGTCGGTCTTGTTGACCACGAGCAGGTCGGCCCGCGAGATGCCGGGACCGCCCTTGCGGACGACGTCGCCGCCGCCGGCAACGTCGAGCACGAAGATCTGGGCGTCGACCAGGGCAGGCGAGAAGGTCGCCGTGAGGTTGTCCCCGCCGGACTCGACCAGGACGAGGTCCAGCGGAGCGAAGTCGGCTTCGAGGTCCTCCACGGCGAGGAGGTTGGCCGTCACGTCGTCCCGGATCGCGGTGTGGGGGCATGCGCCGGTCTCGACGGCGCGGATCCGGTCGGGGTCGAGGACGCCGGCGGCCCGCAGCATGCGGGCGTCCTCGTCGGTGTAGATGTCGTTGGTGACGACGCCCAGCTCGAGCTCTGAGCCGAGCTCGCGGCAGACCATGGCGATGAGCGAGGACTTGCCGGTGCCGACCGGCCCGGCGACGCCGAGTCGGAACGCGCGCGTGGTGGCACGCGTGGTCTCGCGGGTGGTCTCTGAGGTCGTCTCCCGGGTGGTCTCAGGCACTGAACAGCCTCCGTGGGTGGGTGGGGTGGGCGTGCTGCCACTGCTCCAGGAGCGGCGCCGACGGCGCGGGTATGCCGTCCGGCTCGGTGAGGTGCGCGACCGCGCCGACGACCTCCTCGATCTCGGGCCCGGCGTGCAGCAGCCACTCCGTCGTCTCGACGGGGTCGAGCGGGCAGAGCTTCAGGGCGGCCGCGCACAGCGACTGCACGTCGTCATAGGCGACCAGCCGGGCGGTCCGGGCGCCGTCCAGGCCCGCGGCGGCAGCCATCGAGCCCACGGCCACCGGTCGCGCGGGGGCAGGCATCGTCGCCAAGGCGGAGGCGGTCGCGGTGCCGGGCCAGAGCCGCTGCGCCAGGCGGCGTTGTCCCCGGCCGACGGCGACCGAGGCGGCACGCATCACCTCGCTGGGGTTGCGGGCAGCCCAGGCGAGCTGGACGTCGTCGAGGGGCAAGCCGGCCAGGGTGTGGTGGCGCGCGACGACGGCCGTCGCCGCGTCGACGAGCACGACGGTGCGCAGCCTGGTGGAGATGAGTCCGGGGACGTCGCGCGGCTCGAGCCCGCCGAGGAGCGCGGGCTCGAGCCCGGAGGACTGGGTGTGAGCGCCGACAGGGAGGCGTCCGTCGGCCAGCAGCATCGCGGCGAACTCGGGGTGGGGGAGCATCGACAGTCGAGTCTCAGAAGAGTGAATAGCGTTGGGCGAGTGGGAGCTCCGTCGCGGGGGCGGGTTCGACGAGGACACCGTCGATGCGGATCGCGAATGACTCGGGGTCGACCTCGATGACCGGGAGCGTGTCGTTGTTGATCATGTCCGCCTTGGTGACCTCCCGGGTGGGACGCACCGGGGTGAGGGTGCGTCGCAGGCCGAGCCGCTGGCCCAGTCCGTCCTGGAGCGCGGCGGGGGCGACGAACGCCAGGGAGTGGTCGGCACCGGCTCCGCCCTCGCCGACCAGCGCGGGGCGCATGAGGACCGGCTGGGGCGTGGGGATCGACGCGTTCGGGTCGCCGAGTGCGGCATACACGATCGCTCCTCCCTTGAGGACGACGTCGGGGCGCCACCCGAAGAACTTCGGGTCCCAGAGGACGAGGTCGGCGAGCTTGCCCGCTTCGATCGAGCCGACCTCGTGGTCGATGCCGTGGGCGATGGCCGGGTTGATCGTGTACTTGGCCACGTAGCGACGGGCCCGCTCGTTGTCGGCGGGCATGGTGCCGCCCAGTGGGCCGAGGCGTGCCTTCATGACGTGGGCCACCTGCCAGGTGCGGGTGACGACCTCGCCGATCCTCCCCATCGCCTGGGCATCCGAGCTCGTCATCGACAGCGCGCCGAGGTCGTGCAGGATGTCTTCTGCCGCAATGGTGCTGGCCCGGATCCTGCTCTCTGCGAAGGCGAGGTCCTCCGGCACGGACGGGTTGAGGTGGTGGCAGACCATCAACATGTCGAGGTGCTCGGCGACGGTGTTGACGGTGTGGGGGAGCGTCGGGTTGGTCGAGCCGGGCAGCACGTTGGCGTGACCGGCGATGGTGATGATGTCGGGGGCGTGGCCACCGCCGGCGCCCTCGGTGTGGAACGCGTGGATGCTCCGCCCACCGATCGCTCGCAGGGTCGACTCGACGAAGCCAGCCTCGTTGAGGCTGTCGCTGTGCAGCGCCACCTGAAGGCCGTACTCGTCCGCCGCGCGCAGGGCCGCGTCGATGGCGGCCGGGGTGCTGCCCCAGTCCTCGTGCACCTTGTATGCCGCCGCTCCGCCCAGCGCCTGCTCGCGCAGCCCCTCGGCGCTGACGGTGTTGCCCTTGCCCATGAGTAGCAGGTTGACCGGGAGGTGGTCGAGCCCTCGAAGGACTGACTGGAGGTGCCACGGTCCGGGCGTGACGGTCGTGGCCTTGGAACCCTCGGAGGGTCCCGTGCCGCCGCCGCCGAGGGTGGTGATCCCTGCGGCGAGCGCCTCGTGCACCTGGCTGGTCGACAGGAAGTGGACGTGCAGGTCGACCCCGCCGGCCGTGAGGATCCGGCCCTCGCCGGAGATCACGTCGGTGCCGGGCCCGATCTCCAGGTCGGGGTGCACGCCGTCCGCGATGTCAGGGTTGCCACTGCGGCCGAGCGCGACGATGCGGCCGTGGCGGATGCCGACGTCGGCGCGGATGACTCCCCAGTGGTCGAGCACGACCGCGTTGGTGATGACGGTGTCCAGCGCCCCGCCGGCGCTCGTGCGGGTGCCCTGGGCCATCGACTCCCGGATGGACTTGCCGCCACCGAACACTGCTTCCTCGCCCCCGAATGTGAGGTCGTCCTCGATCTCGACCCACAGGTCGGTGTCGCCGAGACGCACCTGGTCGCCGGTGGTGGGGCCGTAGATCGCCGCGTAGCGATCCCGGTCGAGGTCAGCCATCGAGCTCACCGTCCGGCCCGCGCTCGCCGACGCGCTGTCCTGGCACCTGCAGGCCCGGGACCCGGCGTCGTCCACGGAGCGCCACCGCGGCGACCTCTCGGCTGACGCCCGGCTCGAACCGGACGGACGTCCCGCTCGGGATGTCGAGACGGAAGCCGTGCGCCGCCGCCCGGTCGAAGTCCAGCGCGGTGTTGCTGTCGGGCAGGTGCAGGTGCGAGCCGATCTGCACGGGACGGTCGCCCGTGTTCACGATGACGAGGGTGAGCCGCTCGCCGTCGGTGCGGTCGGCATTGATGGTCACGGTGCCCGGCTTGACCCTGATTGCACCGGGTCCAGAACTGTTGCTGCTCAACGGAGTTCCGTCCTCTCAGGCGATAGGGTGGTGGAGGGTGACGAGCTTGCGACCATCGGGGAAGGTCGCCTCGACCTGCACATCGCTGACCATCTCGGCGACTCCCTCCATGACCTGGTCGCGGTGCAGGACATCGCGACCCTGCTCCATCAGGTCGGCGACGGTCGAGCCTTCGCGAGCGCGCTCGATGACCCAGGTGGACAGCAGCGCCACGGCCTCGGGGTGGTTGAGCTTCACGCCGCGCGAGAGCCGGTCACGGGCGACCATCCCGGCCACCGCAAGCAGGAGCTTCTCGGTGTCCGCGGGGGACAGGTGCATGCGGCCTCCTTGGCGGGTGCTGGCCCAGTAGACCAAGGCAGTGTTTCGCGGGCGTTTCAACAGCGCCACCCGGGGCTCACACCGACCCGTCGCGTCGAGCACTTTCGCTGGACTAGCGTGCCCAAGGTGTCGCCCGGCCTTGTCGTCCTGCCCAGCCCGCTGCTGGGTCCGGCGACCTATGCGCCCCTCGCTGCGGCACTGACGGCTCGCGCGATGGCGACCACCGTCGCCGAGCTCCCGGACCGCGACTTCTCCCCGTCAGAGGTGCTGTCGTTCTTCCGCTCGCAGGTCGCGGACCAGGGCGCGACGGTGGTCGTCGCGCACAGCAATGCCGGGTACTTCGCGCCGGCCGCGGCGTTGGATCGTGGCGTGCCGACCATCTTCATGGATGCTGCCCTGCCTGCCGTGGGTGAGTCCGAGACCCGCCTGGCGCCTCCAGCCTTTGCAGAGTTCATCGGCTCCCTGCCGCTCCGCGACGGACTGCTGCCGCCGTGGCCCCTCTGGTGGGACCGCGCCGACGTCGCTGCGCTCTTCCCCGACGACGACTGGCTCGACCTGGCGATCCGCGAGGCGCCACGCCTGTCGCCCGCCTACTTCACGACGCCCCTCCAGGTGCCACGCGGCTGGGAGGTGCGGCCGGCGGCATACCTTGCCTTCGGTGACACGTATGCCGCCGAGCTGGCCTTCGCGCGCGGCGCGGGGTGGGTGGTCCGTCAGGAGGTTGGTCACCACCTGGCGCACCTCGCCGAGCCCGACCGCGTCGCCGACGTCGTCGTCGAGCTCTGCGCCGCGCTGCACGTCGGCGCCTGAGCCGGGTGCCAGTAGAAAGGGGTGTGGCGGTCAGGCCGCGCGGAATCCGTGGCGGTCAAGCGGCCACGTCGTGTGGGTGCGGCCATCCGGGGCGGTCCACGTGCAGACGCCGAGCGGGTCCATCTCTACCCGCCACCCGGCATGGTGCTTGAACCCGTGATGGGTGGCACAGAGGGACTGCAGGTTGGGGRCGGAGGTGGGGCCGTCGGGGTGACGGATGACGTGGTCGAGCTGGCACCGCTTGGCCGCGGTGGCGCACCCAGGGAAGCGGCAGGTGCCGTCCCGTGAGCGGACAGCGCGCGCCGTCGCCGCGCCGGGTCGGGAGGTGGTCGGGTCCTGCCATCGAACGGCTCCGGTGACGGAGTCGCTGCGGGCCAGTCGCAGGACGACGTCTGGGTCGCTCAGCACGGCGACCACGTCGGACGGGAGCAGCGAGCCGAGCACTGGTACCTCGGTGTGCGAGGACACGAACCACAGGCGGTCCTCGTGGTCGTGCAGGACGCCGTCGTCCAGCTGCTCGCAGCCGCCAAGGTCGTGGTACCAGCCGGACACCTGGGTGAGCTCGACTGCTGTGTCGGTGCCCGCGGAGCCGAGCGCGGCCGGGTCGCGACCGTCGTCGGCGCGGTCAGCAGCGTCGGGGATCGGCGACTGGACGTCTGTGGCGTGGATTCCGGTTGAGTCGGGGGCGTCCTCGCGGACGCCCAAGCACGCCGTCGATACGGGAGGCGCGACGAAGCCCGGCCGCTCGCAGTCAATCGGTGCGACCAGCTCGATCGTGGTGCTGATCGTCGCGTTGGCCTCGATGAGGTCGGACAGTGCGTCGGCGCGAGCGGCGCCCATCCGCAGACCCGGCTCAGCCCGTGCGTACTCCGCGGCGAGCCCGTCCACAGCACTCCACAGCCGGAGCGCGGTCGGGGTCGGCAGGTCGACCACCAGTCGGGTCATGCCGGCACAGTCACCCGGACGGATGCTGACGGCACGCCGAGCCCTGGCCCGCTCGGCTGCTTGTGCCGCCTCCTCTCGGTTGCACCGTTCGGCGCTGCGACGCGCTCGACGCCTGAGAGCGGCGCAGGAGAGCTGGGTCGCGCCACCCTCCAGCACCCGGGCCTCGAACTCGTGCAACCGGTCGGTCGGTGCGGCCAGGGACTCCGACACGACCGCATCCACGCGGTAGGGCTCGAGGTCGCCGGACCACGCCAGCGCCTGGATCTGGGGCAGGGAGCAGACGACGCGACGGGCGTGGCTGATGCGGGTCGACATGGTGCGCGGTGAGACATGGAGGAGGGCGGCCAGCGAGCCAGCGGCGACCGCGTGGCCCGACAGGTGGTGGGGGCGCATCCCCACGGCCACGCCATCGGCCACGTCGCGCTCGGACTGCTCGTCGCACCGTCGGGCGACCGTCTCCATGGCCGAACGCTGTCGCGCCGTCGCGGCGCTCACGACGCGCTGGGTGGCGACCGTCAACGCCTCGGCCTGCACCAGAGACATGCCCTCGATCTCATCGTCGGTGAGGGTGAAGAGCGCGCTCGCGAGGACGGCCGGGTCGGTCGCCTCCACGGTGCGGGCATCTTCGAACATGTGTTCGATCCTATGGGAAGCCACTGACAACGGCTGGACGTGCGCGCGTTCCCCATTCGCGGGAAGCCAGGGAGGGTTTCGAAGGACTGCGGGTTTCAGGCTGTGAGGGTTACGGTCGGTGGATGGATCGACCCGTGCTCGACGACGCGCTGAAGGACCGAGAGGCCATTCTGCGAGCGTTCCTCACGGCGGACGGGAGGCTCTCGAGGATCCCCACGAAGATCCGCAAACGGCTGGTGGTGCTCAACGAGCTGGCCCAGCAATTCGATATCGGTGAGACCTATGACGAAACCCAGGTCAACAACATCCTGCGCAGCTGGCACGACGACGTCGCCGCCCTGCGTCGCTACCTCGTCGAGGAGGGCTTCCTCGAGCGCCGCGACGGTCTCTACTGGCGTGCCGGTGGGACGGTCGGAGAAGTCGTCGGGACCTAGCAGCGGCCATCCTCCCCGGCCGTCCAGTGGCCGCTGTCCACCCCGTGACCACCCTCTGGTTTCGCCGGGTGCCACCGCCTCCGCCCTGCCACACTCTGGTCATGCTGAGGCTGGATGACCTGTGGGTCTGGGACTCCTGGATCGCTGACGACGGCGACCTCTACCACCTGTTCTTCCTCCAGGCGCCGCGCGCGCTGGGGGACCCGGGCAAGCGGCATACCTCGGCGCGGGTGGGGCACGCCACCTCCGCGGACCTCGTGAGCTGGACCGACCTCGGGGAGTGCTTCGGACCTGACCAGAGCGGCGCGGGTCGGTTCGACGACCTCGCCATCTGGACCGGCTCCGTGCTCCACGACGGGGAGCGGTGGCGGATGTTCTACACCGCGGTGTCGACGACCGGCCACCACGTCTACGACCAGCGGATCGGCTCGGCCGTGTCCGACGACCTGCAGCACTGGCAACGGGGCGGCCCCGACCCCGTCGTGCGCGTGGACGGTCGCTGGTACAAGACGCTGGCCAACACGCCGGCCCCCACCGAAGGGCCCGATCTGGAGGGGGCGAGCGAGACCTGGCGCGACCCGCTCGTCTTCGCCGACCCCGCAGGCGACGGCTGGCACATGCTGGTCACCGCGCGGGCCAGGGACGCGGCGCGCAACGACGACGGGGTCATCGCCCACGCCACCAGCACCGACCTCGAGACCTGGGCCCTCGGCGAGCCGCTGTGCGCGCCCGGAGCCGGCTTCGGACAGCTGGAAGTGCTGCAGAACAAGCAGATCGACGGCCGGTGGGTGCTCGTCTTCACCTGCCACCCGCAGGAGATGACACCCGAGCGGATCGAGCGGACCGGCAGCTACTGCACCTGGTCGGTGCCCGGTCCCGGACCGCTCGGCCCGTGGGACATCGACGCCGCCCGTCCGTTCGCCGCGGAGCCCGACCTGTTCGCCGCGCCTCTGGTGCAGCAGCGCGACGGGTCGTGGGTGCTCGTCGGGTTCCACAACCTCGAACCGCAAGGGCTCGACGGGTTCGAGATCAGCGACCCCATCCCGGTCACCCTCGACGCCGACGGCTACCTCGTCGCCCGCTGACGCACCCTCCGACCTCCACCGCCGTGGTGCCGGAACCCGGGGCGGGTCAGTCTCCGGTGCGGCCGTCGGCGAGCTCGCGGAGGATGTCCAGGTGTCCGTTGTGCCGGGCGTTCTCCTCGACGAGGTGCAGCAGCACCCACCGCAGGGTCGGGCGCTCCCCGCTCCTGAACGGTGTGGCCGAGAGGTCGTCGAGGTCGAGCCCGGCGACGATCGCATCGGTGCGGACTGCCTGCGCGGCATACTCCTCCAACGTCTGCGCGAGGGGGGTGGTGGCGCCGAGGCTGAACTCCCGGTCCGGCTCCTCGTCGGTCCAGGGCCCGAGGTCCGGTCCACCGACGAACCTGTTCTCGATCCACGAGTGCTCCACCCAGCGCATGTGGTTGACGACCCCGCCCAGCGTCATCAGCGGTGAGGTCGGCAGGGGCGCGCTCCCGACGTGCTCGTCGGCGAGGCCGTGGCACTTCTCGGCTGCGGTGTCCCGGGTGTACTGGAGCATCGCCAGCAGCGTCGAGCGCTCGTCCCAGGCGTTGGGGGTGTCGGTTCGCGTCATGGTCCGAACCCTGTCGCACCGGCCGGCCGCGCGCCACCGCTTAGTTCAGGTTGAACCCGTGCTCCGGTGACGGCGGCACGACCCCGAGCATCGCGGCCAGCTGCCGTTCGCGCCGGACCAGCTGGAGGCCGAGTCGCAGCCGCGTCTCGGTGTCGTCGGCGGCGAGGAGCTGCTGCCGTTCCCCGAGGTCGAGCCCCACCGCCCCACCCACGGCATACGAGAGTTCGGCGGCGTCGGAGGGCCACGTGGGCTCGTCGGCGCCCACGGTGTGGGCGTACTCGTGCAGCGCCTGCCGCAGCCGCGCGGCGAGCCCCGCGACCTCCTCGGCGTCGCCGGTGTTCTCCTCAAGCATGGTCACCTCGCCCATCAGGTATGCCGTGCCGGCACCTGGCACGAGCGCCTCCAGGTGGAAGCGCTGGATGCCAGTGCTGAGGACGAGGTAGCGACCGTCTCCGACCGGGGCGGCGTTCGTCAGCCGGGCCAGGCAGCCCACCTCGTGCAGGTCGTGCACCGAGTCGGGCCCGACCTCGTGACCCTGGCGGATCGCCACGACGCCGAACTCGGGAGCCTCCATGACGTTCACCAGGTCGCTGAGCAGCTCGAGGTAGCGCGGCTCGAAGACCTGGAGCGGCAGCGCGGCGCCCGGCACCAGGACCGTGCCGAGCGGAAAGAGCGGGACCCGCGCCATGTCGTCACGGTAGGTGCCCACGACCCGGCGCAACACCCCCTCATGGAGGTGGGCCACTAGGCTGCCAACCGTGTCGCCCTACGTCGTCATCGCCGCGGTGGTCGCTGTCGGCCTGCTGCTGTTCGTGGCCGCGATGGGCGCCCGGGCGCTGCTGGCTCCGAAGGCGCCGACCCGGGCCAAGCTGACGACCTACGAGTCCGGAGTCGATCCGGTGGGTCGGGACTGGGCCCAGACGCAGGTGCGCTACTTCGTCTACGCGTTCCTCTACGTCATCTTCGCCGTCGACGCCGTCTACCTGTTCCCCTGGGCCCTCGTCGCCCGCAGCAACCTCGGTGCGGTGTCGCTGCTCGAGATCGCGGTGTTCATCGGGGTCCTGCTGGTCGGACTCGTCCACGCAGCGCGGCGCGGTCTGCTGAGGTGGCTCTGATGACGACGACGCAGCCCGTCCCCCTGCCGATGCCCCGGGTCGGTCCCGCCACCGACCTGGCACCCCAGCCGATCCGCGTGGTCCTCAACTGGGGCCGCCGCTACTCGCTGTGGGTCTTCAACTTCGGCCTCGCGTGCTGTGCGATCGAGTTCATCGCCGCCTCGATGGCCCGGCACGACTTCATCCGGCTCGGGGTGATCCCGTTCGCCCCCGGCCCGCGACAGGCCGACCTGATGGTCGTGTCGGGCACCGTGACCGACAAGATGGCTCCGGCCGTGCGACGGCTCTACGACCAGATGCCCGAACCCAAGTACGTCATCTCGTTCGGAGCCTGCTCCAACTCCGGCGGACCCTACTGGGACTCCTACTCGGTCACCAAGGGCGTCGACACCATCATCCCCGTCGACGTCTACGTCCCTGGCTGCCCGCCCCGGCCCGAGGCTCTCCTGCAGGGCATCCTCAAGCTGCAGGAGAAGATCGCAGCCGAGACGTTGTCCACCAAGGGAATTCGCGCGAAGTATGCCGGGCACCGCCTCGCGTCCGCAGGCGAGGTCAAGCGACCGTTGGTGCAGCCACCGACCAAGGACGTCTCATGAGCGGCCCTCGCGCCGTGAGCGACCCGACCGGTGTGGTGGATCCGAGCGCCCTCGAGCGCGCCGAGGTCGACCCGCCTGACTGGGTGGCGACGATCACAGCGGCCCGCGACGCTGGCTACACCTTCTTCGACTGGCTCACCGCGGTCGACCAGAGCGACGACGAGGCGGCACCCGGTCTCGACGTGGTGTGCCACCTCATGGACGGGTCCACGCCAAGGGCGTTGCGGCGCAAGCTGTTCCGCACCCGCGTCCCCAGCGGTGCCAGCCTCGACAGCCTGACGGGAGTGTTCCGCGGGGTCGCGTGGCACGAGCGCGAGACGCACGAGATGTTCGGCCTCGACTTCGAGGGGTTCGACGACGGCACCGGTCTGGGGCTGCGCCCGCTCCTGCTCCCCGACGGGTTCGAGGGCACGCCGCTGCGCAAGTCCTTCGTGCTCGCGGCTCGAGCCTCCAAGCCGTGGCCCGGAGCCAAGGAGCCGGGCGAGTCCGAGCACGCCAGGCCGACCGGGCGACGCCGGGTGTCAGCGCCCGGTGTCCCGGACCCCGAGTGGGGGCCGCGATGAACGACGCCGTCGAGGTGACCCTGCGGGCGGTGGGGGTGCTGGCTGCCTTCCTCGTGCTGCCCCTCCTGGTGGGCCAGACCGAACACAAGGTGATGGCGCACATGCAGGGCCGGCTCGGCCCGATGTATGCCGGTGGGTTCCACGGGTGGGCGCAGCTGGTGGCCGACGGGGTCAAGTTCGTGCAGAAGGAGGACATCACCCCTGCGGCTGCCGACAAGAGGATCTTCCGGTTCGCTCCCGCGGTGGCGCTGGTGCCCTATCTCGTTGCGCTGGCAGCGATTCCGCTCAGCCCCGACTTGGTCGCCGCGGACCTCCCCGCGTCGGCCGTGTTCGTCCTGGCGGTGACCGCGGTGGGCATCCTCGGCACGCTCATGGCCGGCTGGGCCAGCGCCAACAAGTACTCGCTGCTCGGTGCGATGCGTGCCGCGGCGCAGCTGCTCTCCTACGAGCTGCCGATGGTGCTGGCGGTCGCCAGCGTCTGCCTGGCGGCCGGCTCGTTGTCCCTCTCCGGGATCGCTGCGGCCTGGTCTCCCTGGTGGCTGGTCTTCCAGCTGCCGGGAGCCATCGTGTTCCTCGTGTCGGCCGTCGCGGAGCTCCAGCGACCGCCGTTCGACATGCCGGTGGCCGACTCCGAGATCGTCTTCGGCGCCTACACCGAGTACACCGGGCTGCGGTTCGCGTTCTTCCTGCTGAGCGAGTACGCCGGGATCGTCGTCATGTCGCTCCTCTTCGCCGTGCTCTACCTCGGTGGCTGGCAGGGGCTGTTCAGCGACCAGCTCGGGTGGCTGTGGACCCTGCTCAAGGGGTTCTGCATCGCGGTCCTCGTCATCTGGCTCCGGGTCGCGTGGCCCCGGCTGCGCGAGGACCAGCTCCAGCGACTGGCGTGGCTGGTCCTGGTGCCCCTCGCCCTGGCCCAGCTGGCCCTCACCGGTGTCTGGGTGGTGGCCACCGCATGAGCGAGCAGGAGAAGAAGCCGGGAGGCATCGGCATACCGGGCATCCTCAAGGGGTTGGCCACCACCGCCCGCACCATGTCGAGGCCGACCCATACCGCCGAGTACCCCGACGCGCAGCCGCACCTGCCGCCCCGGAGCCGTGGCGTCATCGCGCTGCTGGAGGAGAACTGCACCTCCTGCATGCTGTGCGCCCGCGAGTGCCCCGACTGGTGCATCTACATCGACTCGCACAAGGAGACGATCCCCGCCACCACGCCTGGTGGGCGCGAGCGCCAGCGGAACGTCCTCGACCGGTTCGCCATCGACTTCAGCCTCTGCATGTACTGCGGCATCTGCATCGAGGTCTGCCCGTTCGACGCGCTGCACTGGAGTCCCGAGTTCGAGTACGCCGAGCTGGACATCCGCGACCTGCTGCACGAGAAGGACCGCCTCGGCCAGTGGATGCCCACCGTGCCCCCACCCTCGGCCCTGGACGAGCACTCGGCCGAGCCGGCCGAGATCGGAGCCACCACCCGACCCGGACGGCTGGTGCGCACGGCGCCGGCGCGTCCCGCTCCCGCGCGCGTCACGCCGACCGGGCAGGAGGCGCAGCCAGCCCCGAAGTCAAGCCCGGAGCCGGCCCCGAAGCCAAGTCCGGAGCCAGCCCCCGAGACGGCACCGGAGACCGGGGAATGACGGCTCTGGACGTGGCCTTCGCCGCGGTCGGGCTGATCACGGCGGCCAGCGGTTTGCTCGCCGTGACGACGCGCCACGTCGTCCATGCCGCCCTGTGGCTGGTGGTCTGCCTCGGAGCCCTTGCCGGCTGCTACCTCGTCCTGGGGGCGGAGCTGGTGGCACTGGTGCAGCTCCTGGTCTATGTCGGCGCGATCGTCGTGCTCGTGCTGTTCGCCCTCATGCTCACCCGCGCGCCGATCGGGCCCAACAGCGAGATCAGCACCAGCCGCCTGCACCGGGTGCTCGCGGCGGCGCTGGGTGCCGGCGTCACGGCCCTGCTGGCCGCCGCCCTCCTCCCCATCGCGGGCCCCGCCGTGGAACGGCACGAAACCTCGACCACCCGGGTCGCAGAACAGCTCTTCGGCACCTGGCTCTGGCCCTTCGAAGTCCTCTCACTGCTGCTCCTCGTCGCCCTCATCGCGGCCATGGCGGTGTCGCGGATGACCCGCCCCGACCCTGCCGCTGACCCGCTCGGCTCCGACCTCGCGGCCAGGGAGTCGGCATGATCCATCTCGCCGGGCCGTACCTGCTCTGCGCCGTGCTCGCCGGCATCGGGGCCTACGGCGTGCTGGCGCGACGGAACGCCGTGCTCGTCCTGATCGGGGTCGAGCTCATCCTCAACGCGGCCAACGTGCTGCTCGTCTCGGTCGCCGCCGCGGGTGCTGACCGCTGGGCCGCAGGCAACGTGCTCACGCTGTTCGTCATCACGATCGCTGCCGCAGAGGTCGTCGTGGCGCTCGCGGTGGTCCTCGCGGTCTACCGGCTGCGGGGCGACGTCGACCTGAGCGACCCCACCCTCAGCGACGCCACGGTCAGCGACCCCACGGTGAGCGAGGCTCCCCGATGAGCGCCGCTGCCGCCCGGTTCGTCGTCCTCATCCCTGCCGTCGCCGCATTCCTCGGGCTCCTGCTGGCCCGTCACACCGACCCACGGCCGGCCCGCTTCGTCGCCGTCGGCACCTCCCTGCTCGCGGTCCTCGCGGCCCTCCTCCAGGTCGTCGCCGTGCACGGCTCGTCGAGGGTTACCATCGCCCGCACCATCCCCGCCCTCGACGCGGGCGAGCTGCGAATTCCCTTGCAGCTGCAGGCGACTACCGCGACTGCCCTCATCGCCCTGGTCGTCGCGATCGTCGGCTGGGCGGTGCAGGCCTTCGCCGGCTGGTACCTGCGCGAGGATGACCGCTACGGCATCTTCGCCGCCACGGTCTCGCTGTTCACAGCAGGCATGCTCCTCGTCGTGCAGTCCGCCGACCTCGTGCTCACCCTGGTGGGCTGGGAGGTGATGGGTTGGTGCTCCTACCTGCTCATCGGGCACTGGAGCCGCAAGGAGTCCGCCCGCCGGGCCGCGCTCAAGGCCTTCCTCGTCACCCGCCTCGCAGATGTCGGCTTCGTGCTCGGGGTGGTGATCCTCGCCGCAGGGGCCGGCTCCACGGCATACCCGCAGGTGCTCCAGGCCTGGGCCGCCACGGACTGCCCGGACGCCGCCGCATGTGCAGCGCCCAACGCGACCCTGCGCACGGCGGCCATGGTGCTGCTCGTCATCGGCATCCTCGGCAAGTCCGGCATGGTCCCGTTCCACGACTGGCTCCCCGACGCCATGGAAGGCCCGACCCCCGCGTCCGCCCTGATCCACGCGGCGACCATGGTTGCCGCCGGCACGTTCGTCCTCGCGCAGCTGTTCGACGTCCTCGCGGCCAGTGACGGTGCACGCTGGGTCCTCGCGCTGAGCACCGCCGTGACGATGGTGTATGCCGCGGGGCTGGCGTTCGGGCAGAGCGACCTCAAGCGGCTGCTCGCCTACTCGACCCTCAGCCAGGTCGCCCTCATGCTCTCGGCGCTGGCGGTCGCCCCCGTCGACGAGGGACCGGGCGCCGGAGTGCTTCACCTCTACTCGCACGCGTTCTTCAAGGCGCTGCTCTTCCTCGCGATCGGCTGGCTGAGCGTGACCGTCGGCGGCACCGCGGCCGCGACGATGCGCGGTGGTCTGCGCGGACACCTGTTCATCAGGCCGGCGATGTTCGTCGGGCTGATGGCGCTGGCCGGGGTGCCTCCGCTCGTCGGCTTCGTCTCCAAGGAGCACGTGCTCGCGGCAGCCGAGGCAGGCGCGGCCGACGGCCAGGCGCGGGCCTGGATCGTCCTGCTCGCAGGCCTGCTGACCGTGGTCCTCACCGCTGCCTACTGCATGCGCGCGTGGATCGTCCTCGACGACCTGGCCGCCGCGGACATCGAACGTCACGAGGCCGACACCGCCAGCTTCCCCGTGACTGCGGCGGTGACGGTCCTGGCCATCCTGACCGTTGCCGGCGGGCTGGTCGCCTTCACCCCTCTGATCGACCTCGGCGGCCACATCGGGTGGCTGGTGGCGCTGCTGAGCATCCTGCTGATCGTCGGCGCCGGCCTGGCCGTGCGTTCACTGGCCCACGGTGCGGATCCCGCTGTGCGGATCGTCGGGGCACGGATCCCGTCGTTCGACGACGGTTTCGGGGTCGATCGCCTCTACGTCGACTACGTGGCGCGACCAGTCGTCGCCCTTGCGCACCTCGTCGTCTTCCTCGACCGCGAGGTCGTCGACGCCTACGTGCGCGGTGCGGCAGCCGCGACCCGGTTCGGTGGCGCGGGTGGCCAGCGGGCCCACCAGGCCGAACGCGCGGCGTCCGGGCTGGCCTGGGTCGTGGCCGGTGTCGTCGCCGTCGCCCTCGCGGGGGTGGCGCTGTGGTGACCGGAAGGCGTGGTGGAGGAGAGACCGCGGTGGAGGCGAGACCGTGGTGATCCTGTTGAGCCTCGTGGTCCCGGCGGCGGTGGCCGTCTGGCTGCTCACCGGTGGCCGCGCCGTCTCCCACCGTTCAGCCAACTTGCTCGCCAGCGCCGCGAGCGTGGTCACGCTGGCCGCCGTCATCGTCGCCGTGATCGCGCGTCCGACGGTCGACCGCGCGTGGGTGCCCTCACTCGGACTGCGCTGGCAGCTCGCTGTCGACGGGATCAGCGCGCCGCTGCTGCTGCTCACCGCTGTCCTGGGGGTGGGCGTGGTGCTGCACACCCTCGACCGACCTCCGCTGGGCGGGACCACCGCCGCCTTCCACGCCTGCCTGCTCCTCGTCGAGTTCGGAGCCCTGGCGACGTTCTACGCCCGCGACGCGGTCCTGTTCTTCGTGGCCTTCGAACTGGTCCTCGTGCCGATGTGGGTGCTGATCACCAGGTTCGGCGACCCCCACGATGCTGACGCCCGCGCCGACGCCGGTGGCCGGTTCGTCCTCTACACCGCGTTCGGCTCGACGCTGATGCTCGTCGGGATCCTGGCGCTCGTCGCCAAGGCGGGCACGTCCGACCTCGACGTCATCGCCCAGGGTGGCGGCCACGGCATACCCGTCGGCACCCAGACCCTGGTCGCGGCGCTGCTCGTGGCGGGGCTCGCGGTGAAGGTGCCGGTCTTCCCGGTGCACACGTGGCTCCCACCGGCACACACCACGGCTCCCACGGCCGGGTCGGTCCTGCTGGCGGCGGTGCTGCTGAAGATGGGCACCTACGGCCTGGTGCGGCTGCCGCTCGCCTCGGTCCCCGACGGATTCGCGAGGGTGGCGCCGGTGCTGGCCGTCCTCGGTGCCGTCGGCATCATCTGGGGAGGCTTGGCCTGCCTCGTCGAGCGCGACCTCAAACGGCTGATCGCCTACTCCTCGGTCGCGCACATGGGTTTCGTCGTCCTCGGCCTGTCCAGCGGCACGCGCACCGGACTCCAGGCGGCGTTGTTCGCCAACGTCGCCCACGGTGTCATCTCGGCCCTGCTGTTCGTCGTCGTCGGCGGCCTCAAGGAGCGGTGGGGCAACGCCGATCTCGAGACCGCCCGGGCCGCCTTGCGCGAGGTCACCCCGCGGCTCGGGTTCGCCCTCATCGTGGGCCTCGCCGCATCCCTCGGCCTGCCTGGCCTGGCAGGTTTTTGGGGCGAGTTCCTCAGTGTGTATGCCGCGTGGTCGCCGGCCGCCGACCGTCCCGAAGGGCTGTTCCGCACTCTGGCCGTCGTCGCCGCCGTCGGCACCGTCCTGGCTGCCGCCTACGCGCTGCGGGTGGCCCGCGCCGTCTGGGCGGGGGAGCGCACGACGCCCCCTATCGAGGACAGCCGCGACAGCGAGTGGGACGTCATCGCCGTCCTCGTCCTCGGGGTGTTGCTGCTCGGCATCGCACCCGGACCCCTGTTGGCCATGACCAGCGGTGCGGTCTCCACGATCATCGGGGCCGCACCATGATCGCCGCGATCGCGCCTACGGCGGTGGCCGCTCTGCCCACGGCGGTGCCCGCGGCGGTGCTGGCCACGACCGGCCTGGTGAGCTTCGACTGGGCGGTCCTCGGGCCGGTGCTCGTCCCCGCCATCGGTGCGGTGGCCGTGCTGGTCCTGGACGTCATCGCCCCGCGCCTGGTCCGGTTGCACGCCGCGATGGGCGTGTTCGCCCTCGCCGCCGGCTTCGCCCTGGCCGTCCCGGGCGCCCTGCGCTCCGGCGACGACCCGCTCCGATCGCTCTGCCTGCCGGCGCCCGACGGTGCCTGCCTCTTCGAAGCCGGTCCCCTCGCCAGCGCCCTGCAGCTCGGCGCCCTCGGGGCGGCGCTCGTGGTGCTGCTGCTGAGCTGGCCGGGCACCGATCCTCGAGAGGACCTGCGGGGTGGTCCGGCTGTCCTCGTGTCCCTCGTCCTGGCGGCCACGGCGGGCGCCGCAGGGGTCGCCGCGGCCCACGACCTCGGATCCTGGCTGGTCTGCCTCGAGCTCGCCACCTTGCCCCCCATCGCCCTGGTCGCCCTTCGTGGCGACGCCCCCGCGGGCCGCGGCGCGCTCGCGCTGCTCACCACGTCCCTGGTGTCGTTCGCGATGGTGGTGCTCGGCGCCGCCCTGTGGCTGGTGTCGACCGGCGAGGCGGTGTTCGCCCCTGGTGCCGCCGCCGATGCGCTGTCCGAGCCGGACCGGCGAGTGGTGCTGCTCCTCGCGGCCCTCCTGCTGCTCTCAGGGGTGGGYTTCAAGCTCAGCCTCGTGCCCTTCCACGTCTGGACACCGCAGGCCTATGCCGGCGCCACCGAACCCGTCGCGGCCTTCCTCGCGGCCACCTCCAAGGTGGCGGCGCTGGCCGCCCTGCTCGTCGTCGTCCAGGCCCTGGTGGGGGCCGGAGCGCCCGTCATCGTGGGCATCGGCCTCCTCGCAGCGGTGTCCATGACGCTCGGCAACGTCCTCGCCCTCGTGCAGGACGACCCGGTGCGGCTGCTGGCCTGGTCCACGGTCGCCCAGGCAGGGTGGGTGGTGCTGCCACTGTCGGCCCTCAACGGCAGGGCAACGGCCGCCTCAGGTGGCTATCTGCTGGCCTACGTCATCGCCACCCTCGTCGCCTTCGTCGTGGTGCACGTCGTGACGTCGACCCCGCGCCTCCGTGGCGCCGCGGACCTCGGACGCACGCTCACGGCATACACCGGCTTGTTGCGGGCCCACCCGCTGCTGGGCGGGGCGCTGGGACTGGCCCTGCTCTCTCTCGCCGGGCTCCCGCCGGGCGTGGTCGGGCTCATCGCCAAGGTGGTCGCCCTGCGCCCCGTGGTCGGGGCGGGGCAGTGGGCGCTGGCCGTGGTCGCCGTGCTCAACGCGGTGATCGGCGTCGCGGTCTACCTGCGCTGGTTCGCCGTGCTGCTGCGCGACCCCGAGGAGGGTCCCGCACGGCCCGTCATCCGCACCATCCCGCGTCCCGCGCTCGCCGCCCTGGTGCTGGCCGGACTCGCGCTCGTGGCCACCAGCGTGATGCCCCAGCTGCTGTTCGGCCTGCTCGGCTGAGCGGCTGGATGACGGGCAGGCTGAGGGGCAGGATGACGCGCTGCCGGACGGGCCGGACGGCGCTGGATCGGGAACGCGAGCACGGAAGGGAGCGTTGAGGCAGGCATGCACAACCATTTCAACGGGCTCAAGACGGCAGCCCTCTTCGGCGGCATCTTCGCCCTCCTCCTGGCCATCGGCGGCGTCATCGCCAGCTCCACCGGCAGCCCCGCCTTCATCTGGCTGTTCGCCCTCTTGGGCGTCGGCATGACCGCCTACGGCTACTGGAACTCCGACAAGCTCGCGATCAAGGCGATGCACGCCTATCCGGTCAGTGAGGCCCAGGCGCCCGCGATGTACCGGATCGTGCGCGAGCTCTCCACCGCCGCCGGCAAGCCGATGCCCAAGCTCTACATCAGCCCCACCGCGGCGCCCAACGCCTTCGCCACCGGCCGCAACCCCGAGAACGCCGCCGTGTGCTGCACCGAGGGCATCCTCGGGCTGCTCGACGAGCGTGAGCTGCGCGGGGTCCTCGGACACGAGCTCATGCACGTGTACAACCGCGACATCCTCACCGGCTCGGTGGCTGCCGCGGTCGCCGGTGTCATCACGTCTGTGGCCCAGATGCTCATGTTCGCGGGCATGTTCGGGGGTGGCGGCAACGACGAGGACCGTCCCAACCCGATCGCCATGCTGGCCATGGCCCTGCTCGCGCCGTTCGCCGCGGCGATGATCCAGATGGCGATCAGCCGCACCCGCGAGTACGACGCGGACGAGGACGGCGCCAAGCTCACCGGCGACCCACTGGCGCTCGCGTCCGCCCTGCGCAAGCTCGAGACCGGGGTGGCCAAAGCCCCGCTGCAGCCGACCCCGGCCATCCAGAACTCGAGCCACATGATGATCGCCAACCCGTTCCGCCCCCAGGACGTGTCGCGCTTCTTCTCGACCCACCCCCCGATGACCGAGCGGATCGCCCGGCTCGAGGCCCAGGCCTACGGCTTCCGCCAACGCTGAGACGGGCCCTCCGCGTGCTCGGGAACGGGGTCTGGACGACCTCCTCCCGAGACTCGCGGAGGGCTGGGAATGAAAGTCGGCGCGATAGGCGTTACGATGGTCAGCAGTTGCAGTTCCTCGTGTGAGTGGGCCCGCCAAGCGCGGGCCTTTTCCGTAAGCGGTGTATTCCGTGTCGTGGTGATGTCGCAGCTGGTGGTCCGCATCCGCGGCCACATCGGCCAATTAGGAAAAGAGTTATCCCATGGCACAGGGAACAGTGAAGTGGTTCAACGCTGAGAAGGGCTTCGGCTTCATCGAGCAGGACGGCGGCGGCGCCGACGTCTTCGTGCACTACAGCGCGATCGAGTCCGGCGGCTACCGCTCGCTCGACGAGGCGCAGCGCGTGGAGTTCGACATCACGCAGGGCCCGAAGGGTCCCCAGGCGGAGAAGGTCACGGTCATCTGACCTGCCCCACCCTCTGAACAAGATCGAAGCCCCCGGCCATCTCGGCCGGGGGCTTCGGCGTTCTCCCAGGAGCGCAGCGAGGTATGCCGCGCGGCCGAGCCGGCCACGCGGCATACCAACGGTGTTGGTCTGTGCAGGGTCAGAGGCCGAGGGCCACCATCGCGCGCTTGGCCATCGCCGCCTCGCCGAGGGCGTTCGGGTGCACCGGCACGGTGTTGGTCCCGAACAGGATCGGCTCGACCCACCGCGTGCCGATCGGCTGGCACGCGTCGCGGCCGGTCGCCGACATGTCGACGAAGGTGGTGCCGGTCTCGGCGGCGGCTCGCCTGACCACCGCGTTCACGTGCGCCTGGATGTTGTAGACGTAGGGAACGTCGCCGTAGGCGATCGGCATCTGGGCGAAGCACCCCCGGGTGGGCGGAAGGATCGTGGGGTAGCCCAGGATCGCGACCTCGGCGTTCGGGGACTTGGCGTGGATGTCCCGCAGGGCCTTCTTCACAGCCGGGTAGGTCCTGGTCTCGATCAGGTCGTCGTAGTAGCTGCCGAACCAGTTCTTGCACGGGCTGCCGAAGCCGAGGGTCAACATGCCCTTGGTCCCGCAGGACACGATCGCGCCGAGGAAGACCTGGCTGTCGTTGCCACCGATGGTGAGGGTGACCAGGTCGGTGTCGGACCTCAGGGCGTTGAGCTGCGCCGGCACGCCGAGGTACTGCGAGGTGTAGAAGTGCCGGGTCTCGGCAGCCGAGCAGGTGACGTCCCTGAGGGATGCTCCCGTCGCCGACGCGATGAGGCGGGGATAGTTCTTGGTCGTGCGGATGCACAGCGGCGACGCCGAGAGGTCCTTGGGCAAGATGCCGGCCCCGGCGGAGTAGCTGTCCCCGAGAGCTACGTAGCGCAGTGGGTCGGTGATGCTGGAGGTGGCCGCGCTCGCTGGTGTGGCGGTGGCGACGACGGTGAGAGCGGTGGCAAGAGCGGCAGCCCCTGCCAGTCCCCGGCTCAAGGTAGGACGCATCGAGACAACTCCTTTGTTGTTACTGTTGGTAGGTTACTTTTGGGTAGGACCCTGGCGACGCCGCGCAAACCGGCAAGCAGTGCGGCTGGTTGAATCGGTCCCATGCCTTCCCTCACCCGGGCCGATGCCCGAGAGCGTTCTGCCCTCATCGACGTGACGCGGATGGAGGTCGATCTAGACCTCGACCGCGGTGAGGAAAGCTTCGAGTCGCGAGTTCGGATCTCGTTCTCCTGCAACACCCCCGGGCGCTCCACCTTCCTCGACGTCCATCCCTTGGAGCTGCGGTCGCTGACGCTCAACGGCACCCCTGTCGATGGTGAAGGCCTCCGGGACGGGCGCATCGAGCTCGCGGGTCTCGCGGCCGAGAACGTCCTCGAGGTAGAGACGCTGATGGCCTACAGCCGTGACGGTCAGGGGCTGCACCGTGCGGTCGACCCCGCCGACGGGGAGCACTACGTCTACGGCCACCTCTTCCTCGACGCAGGTCCGCGGGTGTTTGCCTGCTTCGACCAGCCCGACCTGAAGGCGCCCTATGTCGTCAAGGTCAGCGCCCCCGAGACGTGGATCGTGCTGGGCAACGGCGCGGCTACGCGGGTGGGGCCGGGGAGGTGGGAGCTGGCCGAAACCCAACCACTGGCAACGTATTTCGTGACGATCTGCGCCGGTCCCTACGCCTCCGTGCGCGACGAGCACGACGGCATACCGCTCGGGGTCCATGCGCGGGCCTCGCTCAAGGAGCACCTGGAGCGAGAGGCGCCGCAGATGCTCGAGGTGACCAGGGCGAGCTTCGACTACTACCACTCGTTGTTCGGGATCCGCTATCCCTTCGGGGAGTACCACCAGGTGTTCGTGCCGGAGTTCAACGCCGGAGCCATGGAGAACCCGGGCTGCGTGACGTTCCGCGACACGATGATCTTCAGGGGGGCTGCCGCGCGCGACGAGGTGCTGTCCCGCACCAACACCATCACGCACGAGATGGCACACATGTGGTTCGGCGACCTCGTCACCATGCGGTGGTGGGACGACCTCTGGCTCAACGAGTCATTCGCCGAGTACATGTCGCACCGCACCTGCGTGGACGCCACGGAGTTCACCGATGCCTGGATCGACTCGACGATGGCCCGCAAGGGCTGGGGGTATGCCGCGGAGCGCACCCCCTCGACGCACCCCGTCGCCGGGTCTGCCGCGTTGGACACCCAGGCGGCACTGCAGGACTTCGACGGGATCTCGTACGCCAAGGGAGCAGCCACGCTGCGCCAGCTGATCGCCTACATCGGTGACGACGCCTTCATCGCCGGGGTGTCGGCCTACCTGCGCGAGCACTCGTTCGGCAACGGGACGCTCGCCGACTTCCTGGGCTTCATGGAGCGGGCGTCCGGTCAGTCGCTCACCGCCTGGACCGAGGCCTGGCTGCTCACGGCCGGCCTCGACGTGATCTCGGTGGACCCGGTGACCGGGGTCGTCGACAGGGACGTGCCACCACGGTTTCCGGCGGACCGGCCGCACACGCTGGACGTCGCAGGGTTCACCGAGGGCGCCGAGGTGTTCCGGGTCCCGGTGACGGTGACGCAGGACCGCACCAGTGTCGAGGCGCTGCGCGAGGTGCCGGCCGCTGACCTGGTCGTGCCGAATGCCTCCGACCTCACGTGGGCCACGGTGACCCTCGACCCGGCTTCGGTTGCCGCCGTGCCGACCGCCCTGGCGTCGGTGCCCGACACCCAGGCCCGGGCCGTCGTCTGGATCGCCCTCCTCGACGGGGTCTGCCTCGGCACCGTCGACCCACGGGTGCTCGTCCGGACCTTCGGCAACGCCTGGCCGGCCGAGGACAACGACTCGGTGCTGAGCCGGACGTCGCTCGCGCTGTCGGCCCGCTTCATCCCGACCTTCCTGCCGCCCGAGGAGCACGCCTGGGCCGAGCAGGTGGTTGCCGAGGCGGCCGGGCAGCTGCTGCGGTCGGCCGAGGCGGGCTCCACCCATGCCCTGGTGGCGGCCCGGACGGTGGCGCGGTCCTCGGCCGACGAGTCCCTCCTGCGTGCCTGGGCCGCGGGCAAGGACCGACCTGCGGGCCTGGAGGAGGACTCGGACTTCGGCTGGATCGCGGTGCGCAACCTCGCCTCCCGTGGCCTGGTCGACCGCGCCTTCGTCGAAGCCCGGCACGCCGACGACGACACGCTCCAGGGCCGGCTCAACGCGCTGTTCGCCAGCGCCTCGATGCCGTGGGCCGACGCGAAGGCCTGGGCCTGGGAGGAGCTGACGACCAACCGGTCTCGCTCCAACTACGAGCTCAACGCGCTGGCGCAGGGGTTCTGGCTCGCCGACGACCTCGACCTCGTGCGGCCCTATGCGGAGCGCTACTTCACCGAGGTCCCAGCCATGACCGCGTGGGTGGGGGAGGACGCGATCGCCCGGGTCGCGACGCTGGCCTACCCCGCGCGGATCGTGGAGGAGGCGACGGCCGAGCTGAGTGCTGCGGCGGTGGCGAGCGGCGGCCTCAGCGTCGGGGTGCGGCGCAGCGTGGTGGACGCGGAGTCCGAGCTCCGCGAGGCGTTGCGCTCGCGGGCCACGTTCGGCTGAGCTGGGCCGCGCGCCATCGAGAGTGCACGACACGCTGACCGACTCGTCGTCGGCCCAGCGTGTCGTGCGCTCTCGACCCACGAGCAGGTATGCCGCCGGCCCCGACCGGCCGGGCGGTGGGCAGGTAAGGAGTTGGTCTAGAACCCGTCGCCATGATCTCGGTCGCTGCTATGTTCCGCCGGATTGGCAGTCACAGACCGGCGGAAGGCAAGCGGCTCATGCGCGCAGCACTCGGGCGGGTCGGGGGGATCGTGCTGGCGGCTGCGCTGGCCACCGGGGTCCTTGCCGCACCCGCGCAAGCAGAACCATCGACCATCACGGGGACCATCACCGCGGCAGCCACGGGGGAGAACCTGCAGGGGTGCGTGAGCGTCTACGACCTCGGCTACTCCTTCATCGCCTCGGGCTGCACCGACGACAGCGGTCAGTGGACCGCCGAGGGAGTGGAGACGGGGGTCGGCTACAAGGTCGAGGCCTACGCGTTCGACTCGCTCTACAAGGGACAGTGGAGCGGCGGGGCGAGCACGTTCGAGGACGCCGCCGTCGTCGAGGCTCCCACCCACCTCGACTTCCCGCTCGAGTACTCCCGCGAGGTCGGCGACTCGACCCTGTCCGGGACGATCACCGCCGAGGACACCGGCGCCCCGCTCCAGGCGTGTGTGACGCTGGCCGACGAGGCCGACGGCTACGTCGCCTCCACGTGCGCGGGGGAGGACGGCACCTGGGCGGTGGGCGGCCTGGTCGCCGGCGCCGGCTACAAGGTCGAGTTCGAGGCCTATGACGACGTGCACGTGGGCGAGTGGGCTAACGACGCCACGTCCTACGCGGACGCGGACCTCATCACCGCGCCAGCCACCGTGGATGCAGCCCTGGCCACCGGCGGGCACCTGCTGGGGACGCTCACCCGGGCGGACGGGCAGCCCGCAGAGGGGGCGAGCGTGGGCATCTCGAGCTCCACCGACGACGGAACCATCGCTGCGTTCGCCTCGACCGACCAGGACGGCGCCTGGAGCGCGCTGGTGCGGCCCGGCGAGTACGTCGTCAACTTCGACGCGTGGCCCGCGAACCAGTACGCCTTCGGGAAGACGTCCCGCGACGACGCGGCGCGCTTCACCGTCGCGGCGGGCGACTCCGTGCGGGTCGATGACCAGTTCCTCGCCGCGGCCACGGTCCAGGGCACAGTGACCAGCGACGCGACGGGTGGCCCCGTGGAGGGCGCGTGTGTCGCGGTGCTCACGCCGACCCAGGACCCGGACAACACGATGCAGGCGGGCGAGGGCTGCACGGGACCCGATGGCACGTACTCGATCGACATCTCGGAGCCGGGCGAGTACATCGCCGCCGTCTCCGACCCCGAGGGGCGGTACGCGGGCGAGTACAGCGGCAACACCCAGGCCATCGGCTCCGCGCAGACCTTTGCCGTGGACAGGGGTGCCCCGGCGACCGTCAACGCCTCGCTCGCGAAGGGCGCTGTCCTGACGGGCCTCGCCGTCGACGCCAAGTCCGGCGCTCCGGTCCGCGACGCCTGCCCGGGTGCGTACTCCGGCCATGCGGGAAGGTACGTCCAGTTCTCCGTCCCGGTGTGCAGTGGCGCCGACGGCCGCTGGACCATCAAGGGTCTCCCGGCGGGTGACTTCGCCGTGGTCCTGAGCGTGTACACCCAGCCACGCACCTACAGCGACACGTGGGCCTTCAAGGCGACCTCGCAGGCAACAGCCGACCTCATCACGGTCGGCGCGGGCCAGGTCAAGAAGGTCCGCAACGTCCAGCTCAAGCCGGGCGGGCGCATCTCGGGCCGGATCACCGACTACCAGGGGCAGCCGGTCGAGGGTGCCTACGTCAGCATCGACGGCGGCTACAGCGGTCGGGCCGGAGGGCCGAACGGACCGACGTACGCCCAGACCGGTGCTGACGGCCGCTACACGATCTACGGCGTCCCTGCGGGCGACCACACGGTCTTCGTGGAGCCCAGCCAGTGGGGTGGGCTCGCGCCCCTGTGGTCCGGCAACGCCGACCGCCGCGAGGACGCAGTCCCGCTGCGGGTCAAGGCGACGAGGACGTCGTCCTACGACGCCGTCCTGCAGCCCGGCGCCCGCATCACCGGAAGTGTCGTCACGGCCGACGGCCAGCCCACGACCGACTACTGGGTGGGCATCATCCGCACCACGTCGGGCGACTACATCGGTGACTTCGACGTCTACAACGGGAACACGTTCAGCTCGACGTCCCTGCCCCCGGGCGACTTCACCCTGGCGTTGACCCGGTACACCGAGGAAGGCCAGGGCGAGACGGTCTGGTACGACTCGGCCACCTCCGAGGCCGACGCCACCACGGTGTCGCTCGGCCGCGGCGAGCAGCGGGAGATCACGATCCACCTCCCCTGAGTTCACCACCCGTGGCAGGTATGCCGCCGTCCCCGGCTCGGGGACGGCGGCATACCTCTGCGTGGGGGTTGGTGGGCCGGCCGCACGGATTCCGTCGCACAGACCCCGCGCAAATGAGGGATTCAGGGGCGTCGGTGCAGGTCAGAGGGTTGATTGCCCGAGGCGCAAGGGCGCACCGCGGCTGTTTCGGGGCTACCATCAGAGGTGGCGAGGGCTTTTGCGATGTCAGTTGACGTTCACCTCCGTCTGCGGAGGTATGAATGGACACGCCAGGATGAACCGACTCGAAGAGGGTGACACGCTCGGCGGTCGCTACGTGCTCGGTGCACGGATCGCGTCCGGTGGCATGGCGGACGTCTGGGCCGGCACCGACACGGTGCTGCAGCGCACCGTGGCCGTGAAGGTCATGCGACCGGACACCGGTCACGAGGAGCTCTTCGCCCTCCGGTTCCGTGACGAGGCCGTGCACTCGGCGGCTTTGCTGCACACCAACATCGCGACCCTGTTCGACTACGGCGAGGACGACGGCCTGGCCTTCCTCGTCATGGAGCTCGTCAAGGGTGAGCCGCTGTCCCTGCTCCTGAAGCGCCGCGCACCCCTCGACCCGGCAGAGGTGCGCTCCCTGGTCGGACAGGCTGCCCTCGCCCTGGGCGTGGCCCACGAGGCCCGGGTGATCCACCGTGACGTGAAGCCGGCCAACATCCTCGTGCGTCCCGACGGACTCGTGAAGCTGACGGACTTCGGCATCGCGCGAGCCCTCGACGCCGCGGGCCACACCCGGGCTGGGGAGATGCTCGGCACGCCGGACTACCTCAGCCCGGAGCAGGCAATGGGCGAGGCCGCGACCGGGGCCAGCGACCTCTATGCCCTCGGGGTGGTCGCGCACGAGATGCTTTCGGGGAGTAGGCCGTTCGACAGGGGAACCCCCGTCGCGACGGCCCTCAGCCACGTCAACGAACCACCCCCGCCGCTGCCCGATGGTGTCCCCGAGGACCTCGCGTCACTCGTGAGGGACTGCCTGGCGAAGAATCCCGCGGAGCGTCCCGCGAACGCTCGTGAGGTCGCCTCCCGGGTCGGCATCGGCGACCACGAGATGGCCGGGCTGGCGCTGGGTCTGGCCAGCGCCCTCGACAGCTGGACGGAGGACGACTCGCCCGACACCGACGGCTCGGTGATCCGGTTCCCCGACCTCGGTGGTCCGACGATGGCCCTGCAGGCCGAGCCCGGCAGCGCCTAGCTCCCGCGCCGAGGCGCCCACAGCAGACAGGTATGCCGCCGTCCCCGGCTCGGGGACGGCGGCATACCTCTGCCTGGCGGCGGGTGAGCCGCCGCGAGCTCAGCGGGCAGTGAGTCGCCGCGGGCTCAGCGGTAGTTGGTGAACTGGATCGCGAAGTCCAGGTCGTCCTTGCTCTTGAGCAGTGCCTGCACGGCCTGGAGGTCGTCGCGAGACTTGCTGGTGACGCGCAGCTCGTCGCCCTGGATCTGGGACTTGACCGACTTGGGGCCCTCGTCGCGGATGATCTTGCCGACCTTCTTGGCGTTCTCCTGGGAGATGCCCTCCTGCAGGCCGAGCTCGAGTCGGTACTCCTTGCCGGAGAGCTGGGGGCCGCGCTCCGGGACGTCGAGGTGCTTGAGCGAGACCTTGCGCTTGACCAGCCACGTCTGGAAGACGTCGAGCACGGCGTTGGCGCGCTCCTCGGTGTTCGCCTTGATGATCACCTTGTCCTCGCCGCTGGCCTCGATGGAGGCGCCGACGTTCTTGAAGTCGTAGCGCGTCGCCACCTCACGCGAGGCGCTGTTGAGGGCGTTGGCGACCTCCTGGTGGTCGATCTTGCTGACGATGTCGAACGAGCTGTCGGCCATGGTGGCGTGTCCTTCCTGGGCGTCACGCGGCAGGCGCCGGGTGGGGGCGCCTACCGGTTTCGGCATTCGTGGGTGTCCTTGCTATCCTTCCACGCGCACCACGGCAGGTTGCCCGAGCGGCCAATGGGAGTGGACTGTAAATCCATCGCGAAAGCTTCGAAGGTTCGAATCCTTCACCTGCCACCCAGTGCACAAGAGGGCCCCTGACCAGCGGAAACGCAGGTTTGGGGCCTTCTTTCTCGTCCCGTCTCGTGTCCGGCTGTCAGCGGCCCTGAACGGTGTTCTACGGGTGCCAGTGGGGAACTGGTGGGGAAATTCGGGCCCTGGCCCCTGTCTCTGGCCCTTGGTGTTCACGGAGTCTCCCCGGACACTAAGGCCGACTGGATCCGTCGACGCGCCGCCTCGTCTTGTCCCGAGATGCACGTGGCGTAGACGCGGAGGAGCACGTTCACGCTGTGGCCTGCCCACTCCGCGACCTGAGTTGCGGGCACGCCGGCGTTCAGCCAAAGCGAGACTGCTGCGTGGCGGAGGTCGTAGGGACGCTTGGCGAGTGGCGAGTTGTACTCATCCTCGGTGAGCGCCTTGCGGCGAGCTCGGTCCCATGCCCGGTACACGATGGCCATCGACTGAGGACTCGAGAATGGTGGTGAGACGGGCACTCCCGCCCTGCCTGTGCGGGTGACGAAGAGCCGACCCGCAGGTCCCGGTGGGAACTGCTCGAGGTGGCGACTCAGGATTTCAACGAGCTCGGGCACGGCAGGAACGAGGCGGGTCGCACGGCGGGCCCGGTGCTTGAGCTGCCGGTCCTCGGTGGGCCGCCCGCTATCGGTCCACTCAGCCCCCGTCGTTTGCGTCGAGCCGACGAGGTGGAGCGTGCCCCAGCCTGTTGGGCTGCCCTTGAGGTCCAGGTCCTTCAGCGTGAGATGCCGGACCTCCGCGGGCCTGAGCGCGGCGTAGTAGATGCATGCGAAGAATGCTTCCAGCGAGGGATAGATGCGCCTCACTTCTGCGAGCAGGGCGCGTGCCTGGTCCGGGTTGACGACGACGCGGCGGTCGATGACGTCGGTGTGGGCTGGCGCCTTCCACTTCACCTTGTCCATGGGATTCCCCGTCAGAGCACCGATTTCAACGCCGAACTCGAGAGCGCTGTAGAGCGCCGAACGCTTTCGTGCGACTGTGCTGGACGACGCCGCGGTGCCATCCAGCCTGAGTGCAAGAGCATCCAGCACGGGCCTCAATCGCGAAGGTTCGGCGAGCTCCTCGAGGGTGGGCGATCGGCGCCGAGCCCAGGCGATCGCCTCGGCGAAGGCCTCCGGCGGGGAAGCGGTGGCGGCGCCCTGCCGTCGTGTTCCGGAGTTGAAGGCCCAACTGAACAGGGCCTTTCGCAGAAGTGCCCTGTCAGGTCCACCGGCAGGAAGCGCGGCACAGGTGGCTGTGACGAGGCCGTCCGCCAGCCCACGCCGGTGTTGGGGAGAAGCGTGTGCCCACTTCGTGTCTACGAAGGCGCACGCGTGTTCAAACCAATTGGGGCTGGCGGACGCCTCGGCTGCGCTGACCGGAAGGCCCGTGTTCCGGTCGAAGGGTTCCGCGTTGCGCAGACCCACCAACAGCGTGGCCCTAAACGACTGCGCCGACTTCACCGTGCCGAAGGTCTGCTGGAACGTCCTTCCGTGGACGTGCCAGCGGACCGTGTGAGTCGTCTTGAGTTTTCCCTTGTAGGTGCGAACGCCCCAAACCTGAACCTCGAAGGTCTTCGTAGAGTTCATAGGTCAGGCCGACTGCTCTAGCGACTCGAGCCAGCGGTCGAAGTCGCTCCGTTTGATCCGCAGGTCGCCGTTCGGGAGCTTGAGACACGGTGGCGCCTTGTGGGCGGCCCGCCAGTCATAGAAGGTCGAACGGGCAACACCCAACTCGGCGCAGACATCCCTGACCGTCAGATGGATCCGCTCCACACGCTTCGTCTCAGACATGGCTGCCCCTTCTCAGCTACAGGCTATGAATAGACAACGCGGCGACCGGGGCACCATGCGACAGATGGCCCTCGTGTCCCATCGACTTCCTCTGGTAGGTCCCCTCACCGGCCCGCGTCTTGGCGCCGCGGCCGCAGGGTGTCTGTCCCGCATGTGGCGCCGCGGAAATGCCCACGGCGGGATGGGCGCTTATCAGCATTTCGCAGGCCTTGGTGACTGGACGCACTCGCGGCGGTTGAAGGCTGCTCCCGATCACTGGGCACATCGATTGAGCGGATAAGGAACTGAGGACTGCCGGTGACGGAGTGTTTTCGGTTGTGATCCTGCTTGTTATCGGCATGGGATGAGGGCATACTGAGCACATGTCGACGACACTGGCGCGGGCGGATCTAAGGGCCTACGAAGAGTCCGTACGGCTGGCCGACGACGAGCTCGTCAGCCGCCTGCGAGATCTGTTGGGCGCTCGGCTGGTGGCCTACATCGGCGGGGTCCAAGAGACGCGCGCGGTCCGGCAGTGGGCCGAGGGTGAGCGCGCCCCTTCGGCGGCAGTGTTGCTTCGTCTTCGAGCGGCCTATCAGGTGGCTGCAATCCTGCGAAGCAAGGACGCGACGGCGGTGGTGCAGGCATGGTTCCAAGGGATGAACCCGCAATTGGACGACGTCGCCCCGGCCCGGGTGCTTCGCGAAGGGGAACTGGCTGAGGTCGGCCCCTCGGTCCTCGCGGCCGCACGCGCCTGGGCCGCTGCGAACTGAGAACCTGACACGTGCCCGAAGTCCGGATAGTGCCGGCCCCGGCCGAGCGTGTGTGGCGAGTCGGCTTCAAGCCTGACCCCTGGGCCTGGTCCGGGTGGGAGTGGGCCACCGGCGGCCGTTTTAACGGCCGGTGGGACGACAGCGCCGGCAATTTCCGCACCGTCTACGCCGGAGAGGGCCTCCTTGCCTGCCTGCTAGAGGTCCTCGCCGCCTTCCGGCCGGACCCGCAGCTGCTCGTCGACCTCGACGAGATCGATGAGGATCCGGCCGACGCCAACCACCCCACCTCGCCGGCCGGTGAGGTCCCATACAGCTGGCTCGAGCCCCGCACCGCATGCTCCGCGACCCTAACCGGCGACTACTGCGACGTCACCCACTCTGACTCTGTGGCGGCCCTCCGGCCCAGGTTCATTTCGGCCGTCCTGCACCTGGGCCGTCAAGACTTCGACACTGCCACCCTCAAGGACCCCGCGCTGCGATCGCTGACCCAACCGGTCGCCACCCACCTCTACGCGGTCGGCGTCGACGGCGTCACCTTCACCTCACGCCACGGTGACGAGCTCAGCCTATGGGCGATCTTCGAGCGGCCTGACGACGGCGCGATCAGCCCACACCTCGTGTACCGCAGTCTCGAAGCTCTCACACCTGAGCACCCCGACCTGGAGCAAGCCATGGCCCATCACGACCTTCAATGGCTCAGCGGTAGCGAAGGTACCCACGGCTGACTGGGTCCCCTCGGGCCCAGCCCAGGGGGAGCCAGTCACCCTCTCGGGCGTGTGAGACCGACCCCGCCTGCCATCTGGCGCACGACCTTCCTAGAGTCGGCGCAACCTGAGGAGCCCGGCCCTCTCCCCGCCTTCTCCGCCGCTCCATGCCTCTCCCGTCGCGTCTCAGCTCGACCCGGGCCCGCCTGCGTCCCGGCATACCCGCCCTGCGCCCCGCCTCGCAGCCACGCTCACTCGACCACCTCGATCCAGCCCACATTCTCGAGCCACACGTCAGGCACCAAGGTGGGGCTGTGCCCCGATGGTGCCCCCTGGTGGCCGTTGCCTTAGCGTGACGATGTCGATGCGGCGGATGACGTTGGGGGCCGGGTTCCGGTACCTGATGTCCTCGGTCGCGCGCGCAGACCGGGAGGGCCCGACGGCGGATCCTTTGACGGCGTACTACACGCAGGAGGGCACCCCAGCGGGCCGGTTCCTCGGGTCCGGCCTGGCCGGGCTGGACGGTGGACGAGGTGTCGAGCCGGGGTTGGTGGTGACCGAGCAGCACCTGTGGCGGATGCTGGGGATGCTGCAGGACCCGGTCAGTGGTCAACCGTTGGGGCGTGCCCCCGTCGCGGACCGCCCTCCGTGTCGTGACGCGGGCGGCAAGCGGCGTCCGGCGTCGCGGACGGTGGCCGGGTTCGACCTGACGTTCTCGGCCCCGAAGAGCGTGAGCGTGGCGTGGGCGCTGGCGGATGGGCCGACCCGGGAACGGATCTACGCGGCGCACCAGCGGGCGTTGGGGTACGTCATCGGCTACGCGGAGGGGGAGGTGTTCACCACCCGCACGGGACGCGGCGGGGTGGTCAACGAGGCGGTCCGCGGGGTGGTGGCGGCCGGGTTTGACCATTGGGACTCCCGCGCGGGGGACCCGCAGCTGCACACCCATGTGGTGGTGCTGAACCGGGTCCAGGCGGCCTCGGATGGGGCGTGGCGCACCCTGGACTCGAGGGCGTTGTTCAAGGCGAACGTCGCGTTGTCGGAGCTGTACAACGGCGCCCTGATGGACCTGCTCACCGCCGATCTGGGGTGGGGTTGGGTGGCCCAGGCCCGGGCCCGCTCCTCGTCGCCGACGTGGGAGGTGATTGGGGTCGGCAAGGGGTTGCGGGAGGAGTTCTCGCAGCGCTCGACCGCGATCAACGCCGCAGCCCAGGACCTCATGGCGGGTTTCGCTGCCACGCATGGGCGGCAGCCGACCGCGGCCGAGGTGATCCGGCTGCGGCAGCAGGCAACTCTGCAAACCCGACCGGAGAAGGAGTCGCGGCCGCTGGCCGACCTGGTCCGCGGCTGGCGACACCGGGCGGAGCCGCACCTGGCCCCGGAGGCGGAGGCGGAGGCGTGGGTGGCCGGGCTAGCGAACCGGTGCGACCTGCCCGCGCTGAGCCTGGCGGACCTCGAGGACGGGATGCTCAAGGACGCGGCGAGCGTGGTGGTGGATGCGGTCGCCGCCCGGCGGGCGACGTTCACCCGCTCCAACGTGCTGGCCGAGGCGCTGCGGCAGTTGCACGGGGTCCGGTTCACCAGCCCGCACGAGCGCGCCCACGCCGCCGAACGCGTCACCGCCATGGCGCTGGAAGCCGCGGTGCAGCTCACCCCACCCGAGTTCGGACGCGTCCCCGCCACGCTGCAACGGCCCGACGGTTCCACCCGTCTGCGGGCCCGGGACGCCACCCTTTACACCACGACCGGCGTGCTGCAGGCCGAAGAACAGCTCCTTGCCGCAGGCCGCGCCACGGACGGACCCCGGGTGCCGGCAGTGGTGGCCGCGGCCGCAGCCGGTTCGCTGTTGCCAGGGCGAACCGATGGACGCCGGCTCACCGCCGAACAGGCCGACGCGGTATGCCGGGTGGTCACCTCCGGCCGCGCCCTCGACCTGCTGGTCGGTGCGGCCGGGACCGGGAAGTCGACCACCATGGCCGGTGTGCGGGCCGCTTGGGAAGCCGCCTTTGGGCAGGGGAGCGTCATCGGGCTCGCCCCCTCCGCCGCAGCCGCCGAGGTCCTCGCGGACGCGGTCGGGGTGCCGACGGAGAACACCGCCAAATGGCTCACCGAACAGAGTCGGCAGGACCAGCGTCTTGCCGAACTCGCGTCCCTCCAGGGCAAGCTGCGCGGTGCCAGTCCCTCGCTGCGGACCCGCGCCCTGACCCGCCGCGCCCGCCAGGTCAGGGCGGAACTGGACCGGTGGCGGCTGCGACATGGACAGCTGGTCATCGTCGACGAAGCCTCCATGGCAGGCACCCTCGAACTCGACCGCCTTACCACCCAAGCCCGTCAGGTCGGGGCGAAGGTGTTGCTGGTCGGGGACCCGACCCAGCTGTCCCCGATCGCCGCGGGCGGCGCCTTCCGGCTCCTGGTTACCGACCGAACAGACGCGCCCGAGCTTGTGGATGTGCGCCGGTTCCGGCACGAATGGGAAGCCGCCGCGAGCCTGGCCCTGCGCGATGGCCGTCCCGCCGCCGCACAGCCTTATCTGCACCATGGCCGCGTCCAGGACGGCGACCGAGACACCATGATCGAGGCCATCCACCAGGCGTGGCGCGCGGATACTCGCGCCGGCCGAACCTCGCTGATGGTGGCCGCCGACGCCGCCACCGTGGCCGAGCTCAACGCCCGCGCCCGCGCCGACCTGGTCGCCACCGGTCATGTCGCGCCTGATGGGGTGACGGTCGCGGACGGGACCACGATCGGTGCAGGTGACGTGGTGGTCACCCGGCTCAACCAGCGCGACCTGCAGGCCGCCGGCGGTTGGGTCAAGAACGGCGACCAGTGGACGGTCACCGCCGTCCACGGCGACGGATCGCTCACCGTCCACCGCACCGGCAAGGCAGGAACGGCGACCCGGCTACCGGCCGACTACGTGGGCGAGCACGTCGAGCTCGGGTACGCCACCACCGCCCACCGAGCCCAAGGCCGCACCGTCGACACGTGCCACGCCTACGTCAGCGCCGCCACCGTCCGCGAACCGCTGTATGTCATGGCCACCCGTGGCCGCGAGGCCAACCGGCTCTACGTCGACACCGGCTACGACCCGGACACCGACACGGCACACGACCTCGGCGACCCGGTCCCGGCCGAAGAGGTGCTCAAGAAGGTGCTCGCCACGTCCGGCGTCGAGCTATCGGCGACACAAACCCGCGACCACGAGGCCGCCGCGGCGAGTAGTCCTGCCCGACTGGACGCCGAAGGCGCCGCCATCCAGCACCACCGACGGCAAAGGCGGTACACCGAACTACTGCTTGGCGTGGGAGTCACGCCCGAGGACATCGAAGCCGCCAAGACCGCCGACCGCTGGCGTCCGCTGCTCGAGCGCATGCGCCGCGCCGAACACCTTGGCCTCGACCTTGACGCCGCTCTTCCATCCGCACCGCACATGGCCCCTCCTCACTCACTACGCCGCTTCGAGGCCGCGATACGGGTTTGGTGTGACCTTCGCGAAGGCAGCACCGGAACACCTAGTCGAGTGGGCAATGGACCAGCGCTGCTCCCGGAACATGGACTGCGACCCGGCCTGCAGCGGTAACCTGCGCCCTTCAGTCCGCAGGCTCGGCAATGATCACCCGGGTCGGCGGCGGCAATATTGGGCGCCCGACGAGGTGATGGGCGACCGCGGCCGTGATGTGGGCGCTCGTGAACGGTTTCGTCACGTAGTCGTTGGCTTCGGCCAACAGGCCCGCATCGATCTCGAACTGGGAAGTGAGTGCACTGACCAGAATCACCGGACCGTCCGCGAGGCGCGGTTGCCGACGGATCCACCAGCAGACTTCGATCCCACTGAGACCGGGCATCTTCACGTCAAGGAGGACAACGCTGGGGGACAGGTCGGCCAACATTTCGATGGCTTGTCGTCCGTCCTCAACCTGTATCGATGCAAGTCCGACCCGGCCTACAGCCAGGGACAGTAGTGCGCGAACGTCCGCGTCATCGTCGGCGATCAACGCGAAGGACTGGTTTGGGGAACCCTGCATCCCAGCCCCTGCCTGTTCGCAGGTCGGTGAGCCGGCGCATGTGCCATTAGGGACAACGGCATGTTCAGCGCTTGGCAATTGTGGGGTACCTCCGTGGACGCAGTCAGCTCGCGGGAGCGGCGGGCCCGTGCGGATCGCTGTCGATGTATCTGTCTAATGCGGGCGGCTTCTTCCCGAGGGTCTCGCGCAGCCAGGTCCGTTCGGTGCGACTGGTGGCGCGGGCCGTGAGCAGCATGCCCCGCCGGTAGGGGTCGGCGATCTCCTCGGCACGCAGGGGCCGCTCGTTGTCGTAGAAGAAGCTCGCCGGTTCTTCCAGGAACTCCAGCCGTCTGCGCAGCACCGCGTGCTGTTCGGCCACGGCGGGCAGGTGGGAGAGGAATGCCAGGACGACGTAGAACCGGGTGAAGTCGGTGATCTCGTGGTCGGCGGGCTTGCGCAGCCGCTGAAGCATTTCGGTCCGTCCGGCCGCGGTCAGGCTGAGCACGTATCGGGCCGCCCCCGCGGCAGGGTCGGAGCGCCGCTCGATCAAGCCCGCCCTGGTCAGGCGATTGATCGCCGGATACAGGCTGCCGTCACTGACCGGCCGCGTATAGCCAGTCAGCTGTGAGGTGCGGCGGCGCAGCTCGTGTCCAGGCAGGAGTCCCTCGGCGAGGAAGCCGAGTATCGCGAGTTCCAGCATGAGTCTATCTTCGCACCCGAACATCGAATCGATGTTAGGCTCGCACACCTGCCCAAACGTCTCCGGAGAGGCACAGCAAGATGCCATCGCAGTCCACCGAGTCAGTGATGAACCGTTTCGTCGAGTTCATCAACACGGGCAACGAGGATCTCGCCCGCGAGGTCATTTCTCCGGATGCGGTGTTCCACGCGCCAACCCATCCGGAACCACTGCGGGGGCCCCATGGGTACATGGAAGTCATCGGGATGATGCGCAGCGCCTTCCCCGACGTCCAGTGGACGCTGGAGGAGACGGTCGCCGAAGGCGACACCGTGGCCGCGCGGTTCACCATGGAGGGTACCCACCGGGGTGAATTCTTCGGGATCCCGGCGAGCGGCAACAAGATCTCGGTGCAGGCCATGAACTTCTACTACCTGGCGGACGGCCGGATCGTCGGCGAACGGGGCCAGCCCGACCTCCTCGGGGTGATGCAGCAGATCGGTGCCGTACCGGCGCCGTGAACCTCTTAGCGCCGAGCCTTCTGCCGCGCGGGATTGCCGCTGCCGGGGTGCGTTCCTCGCGGTAGCAGGGGCCCGCATCAAGCGCGGCCGGCCGGCGCGGGTTCACCCCAGCAGGCCGGTCTCCTTCATGCTCCGGTGTTGTCGCGCAGACAGCGCCCGTTGCGGCGAGAGCCTTTGCGACATCCCGGCGCAGATCTGCACGGACATGAGCTGGCCAACTTCGTCCGCGACGGGGCCACGACCTACTTCCACTCCTCAGGAGCCGGCCGCATGGGCAAGGACGGCAGGGCGGTCGTCGACAGCGAACTGCGTGTCAACGGCGTGCACCAGATTGGTCATCAACCTGGTCCGAGTCGTCGGCCCAACCGGTCAGACGTCGATATCCGTCTCGCCTTGAACGAAGGGCGGGAACATCGTGTGCATCACGCAGTCCAGCGGGACCGACGTGTTCAGCTCGGTGGCTCTCGAGTTTCTGGCTGACTCAACGACCTGGCGACCACCGGGTTGGCTGTGTCAATTGATCTTGTCGGCACATGGACTGACTGCCTGCGATCAGCCGCCGTCATGATCAGAATGCCGAGGTTGTCCCAGGGGGCAGCCATGTAGGTCACGTTACGCCACCGCTCGCGCCAACCGGCCACGCTCATGGGACCACGACGAGCTTGCCGGTGGCGAGGTTCTGCTCCATGCGGTCGTGAGCATCACGGATCCGGTCGAGAGAGTATGCCCGGTCCAGCGGGACGAGGCGAACGTCGCTGGCGGCTGCGTCGAGGTAGTCCTGCAGGACCTCTGCTGAAAGGTCGGCGGCTTCGCCGGAGTACGCGGTGAGCCTGACCCCTGAGGGCAGGTAGTCAATCGGGTAGAAGTCGTCAACGACCCAAGAGTTGCTCAGCATTCCCGTGAAGCAGCCCACCCCGTGCACTTTCAGGGTCCGCAGCGTGTCTCGAAGGGTGGGGGCGCCGACTAGCTCCAGAGCCACGTCCACCCCATCGGGCACGAGCTGGCGTACTTGAGCCGCTATCTGCCCGTCGTCGATGACCACATGATCCACACCGATCTCGCGCAGGGGCGTGGCCTTAGCCTGAGAACGGGTCGTCGATATGACGGTGAGCCCCATGCGCTTCGCGAGCACGGCGGCAGCCATCCCGACGGAGGAGGTGCCTCCACGCACGAGCAATGTCTGCCCCGGTTGTGCGTCCAGTCCAGTCGTCAGGCTTCCGTGTGCCGTCTGGAGCATCTCCGGGACGGCCCCCAGGAGCTCCCAAGGGAGATCGCTGCGAAACGGGATCACCTGGGCAGCCGGCACGCAGGTGTATTCGGCGTATCCGCCGTCGAAGGTGCGACCCATCCCGCCCATCATCGTCATCACCTGCTGCCCGACCGAGAACTCGCCGCCCGGTGCAGCGACGACCTCGCCAGTCGCCTCGATGCCGAGGACGCGCGGAAAGGTCACTCCTTCGGCGAGGCCGAGTCTGGTGTGCAGTTCGGACCGGTTGAGGCCCGCCGCTCGCACCCGGATGAGTACCCACCCGTCCCGCGGCTGCGGAACCGGAATCCGTTGCACCCTCAGGGCGCCGACCGTGCCTGGGCCAGACAGTACGACAGCCCGCATCGTGTCGGCCGCGGCGCTCACGCTGCGGCGTCCCGGGCGGCGTCGGGGAATGCGCGCGATCCGAGCAGGGCTGCGAAATCTGTCGCAGCCCGTGGCGGGAGACCCTGCGTGAACGGCCACGTCAGCGACCTCGCGCCAATCATCGAGCCCTCGCTGCACCTAAGGCGTGGACTGGGCGGGGCTCCTCAGCCCACCAATCCGCATGGCCCGGGACGGCCTCCCTGCGGGATGACCGTGCGGCCTGTCCGCCCGGCACGGCATGAAAAACCATTTCACTATTCTTCATTGACTTTCGCATAGGTGAAATCTACTGTACGTGTCAAGTGCTCGCGCCAGGGCGCCCAACTCCATACAGCCGCACTCTTCGCCAGGAGAATCTCCATGTCTGTGACCCCGTCCGGCAATGGCGCCGGATCCCGCCGTGAACTTCCAGTTCTCCTCATCGCCGGTGCGTTTGCTGCCCTGGAGGGCTATGACCTCGCCTCATACGGCGTCACCATCCCCTCCCTTCTCAAGTCCGATCTGAACGTCACCAAGCAGTCAGCCGGCCACGTCGGATCACTACTCGCTATCGGCATGCTCATCGGGGCCGCCCTCTGCGCCCTGCTCATCCGCAGGGTAGGAAGCCGACGGCTCCTGCTCAGCGGAGCCGGACTCTTTTCGGTCGGCATGCTGGCGTGCGCCCTCGCGCACAGCTTCGGCCTTTTCGGCATCGCCCGAACCGTCGTCGGCCTTGGCGTCGGCATCGTCCTGCCTACCCTGACCGCATACATCGCAGACCTCTCCGCTCCCGAGCGACGCACCCGAAACGTGGGCGCGATGATGGCCGGCTATGCAGGAGGCGCCCTCGTCTCGGCCCTGCTCGCAAGCTTCCTGCTGCCCGACGCGTCATGGCGGTGGATCTACGCTGCCGGCGCCCTTCCCGCCATCGTCCTTCTTCCTCTCGCGGTGCGGGCACTTCCCGAAAGCCCCTACACCCCATCCACCACAGTGCTCCCGACCCAGCGCGGTGACCTCGGCGGTCTGCGCTCGCTGTTCGGCAGCGGTGTATGGCTGCCGACGCTACTCTTCTGGGCCATCTCCTTCTGCGGTCTGTTGCTCGTATTCGGCATCAGCACGTGGCTGCCCACCATCATGCAAGCGGCCGGCTACTCCCTTGGCTCCTCCCTGCTCCAAGCCGCAGCGATGTGGGTTGGCGCCGCCGTCGGCATGGTCGCGGGGGGACGCCTCGCTGGACGGCTTGGCATCAAGCCCGTCGTCGTGACCTCATTCCTCGCCGGCGCCGCCGCCCTCCTCCTGATGACCCTGAAACCGCCGCTCCCCTTGCTCTTCGTCCTCATGTTCGTCAGCGGCCTGGGCTTCATTGGTTCACAGGTCCTCACCAACGCCTTCATCGTCACTCGCTACCCCGACCACCTTCGCGGTCCAGGCATCGGGTGGGCGCTGTCCATCGGCCGTGTCGGGGCCATAACGGGCCCGACCATGGGCGGCGCCATCCTGACCTCATCCCTTGACGTGTCGTGGAACTTCTACCTGTTTGCCATCCCCGGCGTCATCGGAGCCGTCCTGGCAGCATGCGTCCCCCAGCTCACCAGATCGAACGGCGCGACCCGAGGGCACGAAGCGAAGGAAGCAGCGCTCAAGGCATGACACTTCACGCCCTCGTGAGCAAAGACCAGGAGCCCTGAAATGACCATCACCGAAGAAGGCGTCGATGTTGTCGTCGTCGGATATGGCCCCACCGGAATGACCCTGTCAGCCCTGCTTGGGCAACAAGGCGTCAGCGTCGTGGCTATGGAGAGGTATGAGGGCCTCTACAACCTGCCACGGGCCGCTGCGTTCGACGACGAGACCATGCGGACATTCCAGAAACTGGGCGTAGCCGAGAAGATGCTCCCTGGCACCAACGTGCAGCGAGGTTACGTCTGGGTCAACGGTCGTGAAGACGTCCTGCTCGATATCGAGTTCGACAACCCCGGCCGCTGTGGCTGGCCCGCCCAGTACATGATGTACCAGCCGCACATCGAGACCGTGCTGCACGAACTGGTAGAGACGCTCCCCACCGTCGAGGTCCGCCGGGGCACTCAGGTGACGGGCATCGACCAACATCCCGATCACGTCAAAGTGACCACCCGAGACGCGGCCGGGACTGAGCAACAGGTCCGCGCACGCTATGTAGTCGGATGCGACGGCGGAAACAGCACCGTACGCAACGCGATTGGCGTTGGCCTCGACGACTACGGGTTCTTCGAGAACTGGCTCGTATGCGACTTCCGGCTCCGGCACGACGTCCCCGGCCTGCCCACCTTCCGTCAGGTCTGCAACCCTGCCGAACCAATCGCCATCGTCAACATCGGGCCGGGCCACCACCGGTTCTCGTTCAGGCTGGAGGCCGACACCTCGGCCGAGGAGGCGATTCGGACCGACCGGGTCTGGGAGCGCGTCGGGGACTACCTCACCCCCGCCGACGCCACCTTGATCCGCACCGCGAACTACACCTTCCGCTCCAGCATTGCTCAGCAGTGGCGGCAACACAGGGTCCTGCTCGCCGGAGACGCAGCCCACCAGATGCCCCCCTTCCTCGCACAGGGAATGGTGTCTGGCATTCGCGACGCCAGAAACCTGGCATGGAAGATTCAGATGGTCGTGGCCGGCGGCGGACCCGACGACCTGCTCGACACATACCAGGTGGAACGCGAACCGCACGTCCGGTTCATCACGGAGAAGGCGATCGAGCTCGGTCGGGTCCAGACGATGCGGGACGTCGAACAGGCCGAACTTCGCGACGCCCAGATGATCGCCGCACGCCAAGCGAACAGAAAGCCGGACAAGCTCGTGTACCCGGCCCTGCGCGGCGGACTCATAGTCAGTGGCGGAGACCTGTTCCCCCAGGGCGTCGTCTCGTCGGCCGAACGCACCGCTCTCTTCGATGACGTGGTTGGCACAGGGTGGCTCGTTGTCGCCAACAGCCGCGTCTCTCTGGCAGCGATCCCCGACGACATTCGTGCCGTCTTCGGCTCGCTCGGCGGGCGCGAAGTCACCTTCGGGATCGGGTCCATGTTCGAACCCGCCGACTTGTCCGACACCGGTGGCACCTACACCCGCTGGTTTGCCAGCACAGGCTGCGTCGCGGCGATCGTGCGTCCGGACAGCTACATCTATGCCTTGGCAGGCAACGCCGAGGAGCTGGGCGCGCAGATCAAAGAGCTGCTCAGCCAGCTCCGCACACCTGCCTGACATATCCCCGACAAAGGAGAACATCATGAACGGCAAGATCGCGCTCGAAGAGCACTGGGCGATCCCCGAGACCCTTCAGGACTCCGCCGGCTTCGTACCCGGCACCTACTGGGACGAGCTGCAGAACCGACTCCTGGACGTCCAGGGACGTCGCGTGGAACTCATGGACGAACATGGCATCGAGACGATGATCCTGTCCCTGAACGCACCTGCCGTCCAAGCGATCCCAGACCGCCGGCGCGCCATCGAAATCGCGAAACGCGCCAACGACGCCCTCGCCGAAGAGTGCGCCAAACGTCCGGATCGGTTCCGAGCCTTCGCCGCGCTGCCGCTGCAGGACCCCGACGCCGCCGCCCAGGAACTGCACAGGTGCGTCACAGACCTCGGTTTCGTCGGCGCCCTCGTCAACGGGTTCTCCCAAGACGACCAACATGGCAACGGACAGGAGCCGCTCTACTACGACCTACCCCGGTACCGCCCATTCTGGGCCGAGGTTGCACGGCTCGACGTGCCGTTCTACCTCCACCCACGCAACCCGCTCGCACAGGACGCCCGAATTTACGACAACCATCCCTGGCTGCTCGGCCCCACTTGGGCTTTCGCGCAGGAGACGGCCGTCCATGCGCTGCGACTCATGGCCAGTGGCCTGTTCGACGACCACCCGTCGCTTCAAATCGTCATTGGCCACATGGGCGAGGGCATCCCGGCAATGCTGTGGCGCATGGACAACCGCAATGCCTGGGTCGACCTTCCACCCACCTACCCGGCCAAGCGACGCTTCGTCGACTACTTCACCGAGAACTTCCACATCACCACTTCGGGCAACTTCCGCACCCAGTCGCTCATCGACGCGATCCTCGAACTCGGTGCCGACCGCATCATGTTCTCGACCGACTGGCCCTTCGAGAACATCGACCACGCAGCCAACTGGTTCGACGCAGCCTCACTTTCAGAGGCGGACCGCACCAAGATCGGGCGGACCAACGCAGCCTCGCTCTTCGGCCTGGACCGATGAACGCCGAACCGGCACCCCAATCCGCACTCCATGGGTTCACCCACACGACAGGGCCGGCCCGCATCGTGTTCGGGCGCGGCTCCCTGGCACAGGTCCCCGAGGAGGTCGCACGAGTCGGGGTACACCGCGCGCTGGTTCTCACGACCCCCGAACAGGCCGAGCACGGCGCCACGCTGGCTGCCTCCCTGGGCGACCTGTCTGCAGGCGTCTTCAGCAACGCGACCATGCACACTCCAGTCGCCGTGACCGACGAGGCCGTCACCACATTGCGCGCATCCGGCGCAGACGGAATCGTTGCCCTAGGCGGGGGATCCACCACAGGGCTTGGGAAGGCAATCGCCAGCCGTACGGGAGTGCCCCAGATCGTGGTCCCCACCACCTATGCGGGCTCAGAGGTCACCCCGGTTCTCGGCGAGACCGAACATGGGGTGAAGACCACTCGCAGCGGCCCGGAGATCCTGCCCGAGGTCGTCGTATACGACCCATCCCTGACCGACACCCTGCCCGAAGCCCTCACGGTGACCAGCGGCCTGAACGCGATGGCGCACGCTCTCGAGGGTCTTTACGCACGCGACGGCAGTCCACTCTTCGCCGTGCTAGCCACGGAGGGTCTACGGGCCTTCCGGGAAGCACTGCCTGCACTCCACCGCGACCCGAGCGACCAGCACGCCCGCGATACGGCCCTTTACGGGGCGTGGCTGTGCGGCACCGTGCTCGGAGGCGTAGGCATGTCCATCCACCACAAGCTGTGCCACACCCTCGGTGGAAGTCTCGACCTGCCCCATGCCCCCACCCATGCAATCCTCTTGCCGCACACCATGGCTTTTGTCGCTGAGGCAGCCGCGGAACAACTCGCCCCGGCACGTGAAATTTTCGGAAGCCCGCTCGGGGCGAGCCTCTATGACTTCTCCAGCATCGTCGGTGCCCCGCAACGGCTTGCTGACCTGGGCGTGACGGAAGCCGACCTCGACCGTGTGGCAGACCTTGCCCTCACCTCCCCGTACTGGACTCCCCGACCCCTGGAACGTCACGGCATTCGCTCCTTACTTCAAGATGCGTGGGCGGGGCGCCGGCCCGGCTCAAGCGACTCGGACGCAGGCAGGTCATGACGTTCTTCACCGAGGAGCGCTCAGCCGAGGAAGTCCTGGGACGCACAGGCCCCGACGCCAACCCACGCGTGGCACAGATCATGACAAGCCTCATCCAGCACCTTCACGCGTTCGCGAAGGAGGTGGCCTTGACCGAGGCTGAGTGGGAGCACGCAATCGCATTCCTCACCAGCACGGGACAGTTGTGCAACCACGAAAGGCAGGAGTTCATCTTGCTCTCCGATGTGCTCGGACTGTCGATGCTGGTGGACGCGATCAACCACCACCGCCCTAAGGGCGCGACCGACAGCACCGTGTTCGGCCCGTTCCATGTCACCGGCGCACCCATCCGCAGCATGGGTGAGAACATCACCTTCGACGGCAAGGGTGAGAGCTGCCTGTTCACCGGACGCGTCCTGGACCTCACGGGCTCCCCTATCGCAGGCGCATGTGTGGACGTGTGGTCAGACAACGCTGACGGCTACTACGACGTCCAACAGCCCGACATCCAGCCGCAGTGGAACAACCGCGGCAGGTTCATCACCGGTGCCGACGGCGCATACTCCTTCCGCGGAATCAAGCCAACGTCATACCCCATTCCCGACGATGGCCCCGTCGGTCAGCTCCTCGGCGCGCTCGGCCGCCACCCGTACCGGCCAGCGCACGTGCACTTCCTCATCACGGCCGTGAACTACGAACGACTCGTCACGCATACATTCGCAGCAGGTGACGACTACCTCCGCTCCGACGCTGTTTTCGGGGTCAAAGAGTCCTTGGTGACCAACTACGAGCGCACGGATCAGGACACCACTTGGCGGTGCAATTTTGACTTCGTGCTCACCCCGGACACCCCTGACAACCTCGCATCCCCGCACCCGACCCACCGATAGACTCGTCCACTGTGCAACCGGACGACGCGCCTCAGCCGCAAGAGGCACCTCCAAAAGGCCAGCAGCAGGGCATCCAGTCCGTCGAACTGGCCATGTCGATCGTTGAGACCATTGAAGCTGGCCTCGGTCCAATGAGCCTCACCCAGATTGCCCATGCCGCCAACATGGGCGCGAGCAAGGTCCACCGCTACCTCGTGAGCCTGGTCCGCACGGGCATGGTCGTGCAGTCCCACAGATCCGGGCTGTACGACCTTGGTCCGGCGATGCGCCGAATCGGTGTCGAGTCTCTGCGTCGCCTCGACGAGGTCGGCCTCGTGTCTGAACATCTCCCTGACCTGCGCGACCGAACCTCCCACGCCGTCAACCTCGCCGTGTGGGGTGACCACGGACCGATTCTGGTTCGCTGGGACTATGGGTCGTACGCTCTGCCGATCACGGTACGCGTCGGCGCAACACTGCCACTCTTGACGTCCTCGGTCGGCCGCGTCTACCTGGCCTACCTGCCCGACTCCCTCACGAGGCCAGTCCTGGAGAGTCAGATGTCGACAGACACGGGACGCCCGCCGAACGCGGCAGAACTCGACCGGATCCGGGCCGAAGTCAAGCGTCGCGGTGCCGCCGTCACCTCCGGCGGGGTTATCCCCGGCGTGGCGTCCATCGCCGCCCCGGTATTCCCCCCGGGAGAGTCCATACCGCTGGTCATCGCAGTGGCGCTACCCGCCCGCATCGCTGACAATTCGGAACTGGCACGCATCGAGTCCGAACTGCAGCAGACCATCGACCGTATTCGTCTCGACCTGGGCTCGTCGCGTGGAGCCTGACCACCGTCACCCTGACCACCGTCACCCTGGCCGCCATCGACCCAGACCCATCGGCAATGGCTTCCATGGCACGGCCAGACTAGGGGACAAGAACGCAGCAAGAACTGCAGCTACGGCTCGAGCGCGCCGCCCGTCATCTGCGTGAGGACTTCGGCGGCCCGCGCCACATGCGGGGCGCGCTCACCTGCCCGCGTCGCCATGCAGAGCTCAACCGCAGACCGTGGTGTCAGCGGCCTGAACGTCGCCCCGGGCACGCCGAGAGCAGACACTGGCTCAGGGACGACGGCAACCCCCAGCCCGGCAGCGACAAACGTGACCATGGTGGAGGTCTCGGCCACCTCCTGCCTCACGCGGGGCACGAAGCCGGCATCCTGACACAGGATGGCGACGACACCGCTCATGACTGAACGTCCCTGGCCCGCGTGCATGATGAAGTCCTCATCCCTGAGGTCACTGGTTTTGACACGCTTGCGCCCGCTGAGCCGATGCCCCTCCGGCAGCGCCACGATCAGCTTGTCGTGGCGCAGCGTCCGCAGCTCGATCTCAGAGCTGTCGACTGGTGGTCTCAGAAGGGCCAGGTCGATGTTCCTTGCGACCAGCGCCTCAACCTGCGCCGGTGCGAGCATCTCGCCGCGAAAGCTGAAGTCAACGCGCGGCAGCTCCTCTCGCAGCCTGCGCGCCAGGGCTGGCAACAGGCTGTACGTCGCGGACCCCACGCAACCCACGACCAACCTGCCCTCCGTGCCGGCCGCCACTCGCCGCACCTCCCTCGCGGCGTCCTCGACCTCCCACAGCACAGAACGCACCCGGTCCAGGTAGGCCACCCCTGCAGCCGTCAGCTCAACCTTGCGCGTCGTACGCCTCAAGAGCTCCACCCCGAGGCCCGCCTCCAGCAACCGGATCTGCTGCGATAGCGGAGGTTGCGCCATGTGCAGCCGAGCCGCAGCCCGCCCGAAATGCAATTCCTCAGCAACCGCAACGAAGTAGCGCATCAGACGAAGTTCCATCTACTCATACTCGCACAGTTCTAATAACGCTTGAATAGGTACTTCTCTCTTCTGAGCCGACTGCGTACCTTCGAAGGCATGGACATTGTGATTTGCGACCCGGTGCGCACTCCGGTGGGCCGGTTTGGGGGCGCGCTGGCGGCTCTGACCGCGGCCGACCTCGTGGCCGGGCTCCTGCGAGAACTGGCGCACCGCGCGAACCTGTCCGATGGGGACGTCGACGACGTCATCCTCGGGCAGGGCTACCCCAACGGTGAAGCGCCCGCGATCGGACGCGTCGCTGCACTTGACGCCGGCCTTGGCACGTCCGTGCCGGGAGTGCAGGTGGACCGTCGATGCGGATCTGGCCTGCAGGCCGTCCTCTACGCCGCAGGCATGGTGTCCACCGGAGCGGCCCGACTGGTTGTCGCCGGAGGCGTCGAGTCGATGTCCCAGGTGGAGCACTACGCCCTCGGACTGCGCACCGGGATCCGCAGCGGCAACGTCCAGCTCGCCGATCGCCTGGCACGGGCCCGCGAGACCGCGGGCGGGCAGCACCACCCCATACGCGATGGAATGATCGAGACCGCAGAGAACCTACGTCGCGAACATGCGATCAGCCGTCGCGCACAGGACGAGGTCGCCCACCGTTCCCACCAGCGAGCGATCGCCGCCCACGCAGCAGGCCGATTCGCCGACGAGCTCGTCCCCGTCGTAGTAGCCGGCACCCGCGGCAAGCCCGACCTGGTCATCGACCAGGACGAGCATCCACGGGCCGACACGACGATGGACACCCTGGCCGCCCTCCCGCCCGTGCGCCGCAAGGTCGACCCGGGCTCCACCGTCACCGCCGGCAACTCCAGCGGCCAGAACGACGGAGCCGCCCTTTGCATCGTCACCACCCGCACCGAGGCCAAACGCCGGGCACTTCAACCCATCCTCGCGCTGCGCTCCTGGGCTGTCGCCGGGGTCGCACCGGAGACGATGGGTGTCGGCCCAGTGCCGGCAAGTGCAGCGGCCCTGACCCGGGCGGGCCTGAGCCTCGCCGACATGGACCTGATCGAGCTCAACGAAGCATTCGCAGCCCAAGTGCTGGCGTGCCTGGGCGAGTGGAGAATCGACGCGCAAGACAACCGGCTCAACCCGAACGGGTCCGGAATCTCCTTAGGACACCCGGTCGGTGCCACAGGAGCACGTATCCTGGCGACGCTGGCATACGAACTGCGACGCCGCGGCGGACGATTCGCACTCGAGACGATGTGCATAGGCGGCGGTCAAGGGATTGCCGCCGTCTTCGAGAATGTGGACGCCGCATGAGCCTGGACAAGGTTGTCAGTTCTGCGGCGGACGCAGTATCCGACATCCCCGACGCTTCCAGTCTCGCGGTCGGGGGGTTTGGCCTGGCCGGCATTCCTTGGTTTCTCATCGAGGCACTCGTGCACGGAAACGTCACCGATCTGACCGTCGTCTCCAACAACTGCGGTGTCGATGGTGCGGGGCTGGGGCTCCTGCTAGAACGCGGCCGGATCTCACGCGTTATCGCTTCATACGTCGGTGAGAACAAGGAGTTCGCTCGCCAGTTCCTCGCCGGAGAGCTGCACGTCGAACTCACCCCACAAGGAACGCTGGCCGAACGACTCCGGGCTGGTGGGGCAGGACTCGGCGCCTTCTACACACCCACAGGCGTGGGCACTTTAGTGGCCGACGGGGGCCTTCCTTGGCGCTACGGACCAGACGGCTCGGTCGCCGTCGCGTCCCCGCCCAAGGAGGTGCGCACGTTCCACGGCAGACCCATGGTCCTGGAGGAGTCCATCGTTACCGACTTCGCCCTCGTGCGTGCGGCCGTGGCAGACCGGGCCGGCAACTGCGTCTTCCACGCGTCGGCACGGAACTTCAACCCCAACGCCGCCATGGCCGGACGAGTCACCATCGTCGAAGCCGAGCGAGTGGTAGAGGTCGGCGAGCTCGACCCCGATGACGTTCATCTACCAGGGGTTTTCGTGCAACGTGTCGTTGCCCTCACCGCCGAGCAGGCCACGCGCAAGGAGATCGAGAAGCGCACCACCCGCCACCGTCCATCACCCATGACGCAGGAGAGCTGATATGCCGTGGTCCCGTGACGAAATGGCAGCGCGCGCGGCAGTCGAGCTGGGCGACGGTGAATACGTCAACCTCGGCATCGGTCTACCCACACTGATACCGGCTCACCTGCCCGAAGACTCCACGGCGACCCTGCACGCAGAAAACGGCATCTTGGGCGTCGGACCCTTCCCGTACGACGAGGACGTCGACCCAGACCTGATCAACGCCGGCAAGCAGACCGTCACCGTCCGGCCAGGCGCCGCCTACTTCGACTCCGCGCTCAGCTTCGCAATGATTCGAGGAGGCCACATTGATGTGGCTGTTCTTGGCGGCATGCAGGTAGCCAGCAACGGGGACCTAGCAAACTGGATGGTGCCCGGCGCAACGGTCAAAGGCATGGGCGGAGCCATGGACCTGGTGAGCGGCGCTGGACGAGTGATCGTGTTGATGGAGCACTCCACTCGCACCGGCCAGGCGAAACTGGTGGCACGCTGCACCCTGCCGTTGACCGGTCGGAATGTGGTGACACGCGTCGTCACTGACCTGGCTGTTCTCGACGTGATCGACGACAGGTTCGAACTGGTCGAGCTTGCTCCCGGCGTCACCGTGGACCAGGTTGTGCTCGCCACATCGGCGACAGTCGTCGACCGCACCGGAAGTGGTGCGAACCAGCCCGGAGGCGCACCGACCAACGCCTGAGCACGACAGAGGGACGCAGGAACGCGCCCCGCTCGCACGGACTACTTCAGCGTGTCCACCCTGCGGATCGCGCCATGGCCGATGCGCTTGGCCTAGGGCGTCGTGCGCCAGTCACGGCGATGGAGCTGAACGGAGGGAGTCGAGGAGCTGGTCCAGTTCGGTCACGACAGTGTCAGCGCCTTCGGCAGCCAAGGTGGCGGCTCCGACGCCGCGGTCCAGCCCGACGATGAGCCCGAACAGGCCGGCACGACCAGCGCGCACTCCGGATGCGGCGTCCTCCACCACCGCTGCCTGACCTGGGAGGAGCCCAAGAAGTGAAGCCGCTCTGATGAACGTGTCCGGGGCGGGCTTGCCTGGCAGCCGCTCACTCGCGGCGTATCCTCCGTCGACGACGACTTCAAACCGGTCCGCAAGGCCCGCAGCTGCGAGCACCTCGGGGGCGTTCTTCGAGCTGGAAACGACAGCAACCTGGCAGCCTCGTTTCACCACTGCGTCTAGGAAGGCGACACTGCCCGGATAGGGAACGACGCCGCCGCTGCGCAGAACGAGATGGAACGCGTCATTCTTGCGGTTCCCCAAGCCGCACACGGTTTCCACGTTGCTCGCGTCCGATGGGTCCCCCTCGGGCATGTGTATGCCGCGACTCTCCAGTAGGGCGCGTACGCCGTCGTATCTGGGCCTGCCGTCGATGAACGAGTAGTAGTCGGCGTCCGTGTACTCGGCCACGCCCGCAGCGGCCAGGTACGGATCGAAGACCGCTGCCCACGCCCGCATGTGGACGTCGGCCGTGGGAGTCAGGACTCCGTCGAGGTCGAACAACCATCCACGGATCTCAGCCGCCGTCACCGGTGTCCGATCGCCGCTCACAGTGCTGCGTCCCAGTGTCCGACGAATGGATCCACCGGGCTTTGCCCTTGCGCGGGCTGTTCACCGAAGAGCACAGCCAGGGCCGCGTCGACCGTGGAGGGGGTCGGGGTGTACCCATTGATTGCCGTGCGAATCATGGGCACGTCCTGCAAAACGTACGGGTCGGCGATCGAGAGAAGCGCCGTGGGAAGGCTGGCAACATGCCTCGGCGCGTCGTGGCCCTGCCACGGCGTCCAGGCGATCCTGAGGCTGTTGCTGTTGCCAGTGAATCGAAGATTCGCGAAGTACAGACACAGGTCATAGCGCTCGTTGAGGTGCTCAGCTGCAGCCGGGTCCCCATGCTCTGACGGCACTTTCACCACATCCACCGTGAGGCCACGCTCGCGCAGGCCCTCGAAGAACCGCGGCGCGAATGGGCCGCTGGGGTCGTAGAACGTGGGTTCGTCACCGAGAACGAACACCAAGACCCGGCGGTGCACGGCGGGGTTAAGGGGCAGCAGTTCCTGCGTGTCCTTGACCAAAGTGACGGATCGGCGCGCGACATCATCTCGCGCGACGGCATCGACCTCGCTCGAGCCCAGATGGCCTGGGTCACGCGTCGCTGGCCGGTGGAGACCGGCGGACGCCTTTGTGGCCAGTACTCGCCGCACCGAGTCGTCGAGACGTTCGGCCGGCACAGTGCCCGAGCGGGCGGCGTGGAGAAGAATCTCGAAATCCTCGACCACTGACAGGTTCCCCAAGAGCATGTCGATGCCGGCATTCAGGGCGGTGGGCAGCGCCTCTCGGCGCGTCATGACCGAAGTGAATCCGGTCATCACGGTGTTGTCGGACACGATCAGCCCGTTGAACCCCAGTTGGTCGCGCAGCACGTCGCCCAGCAGTTCCGGCGCCAGCGAGGCGGGCATGAGCTGGTGGGGCTCTATGCCGGGTCGCAGGGACCGGCTCAGTGCCGGCTGGCGGATGTGCCCGACCATGATCGTGCGGGCTCCGGCGGCGATCACAGCACGGTACACGTCACCGAAAGTCGCCTGCCAGGCATCGACGTCCAGATCGTTGTTGGACGTGACGAGGTGCTGATCACGTCCGTCGACACCGTCGCCGGGAAAGTGCTTGGGCGACGTCACGATCGAACGCTGCTCCAACGCTCGGATGTAGGCGGAGCCGAACGTCGCAACCGTCTCAACGTCCTCACCGAAGGTGCGAGTGTTGGTTATGGGGTTGGCCGGGTTGACCGCAACATCAACCACAGGCGCAAAGGCCCAGTTGATGCCCACGTCGTAGGCGATGCGCGCGCAGTGCGTGGCCAAGAGCTCAACAGCGGTGACGTCGCCGGTGGCCGCGAGCTGCATGGGGTTCGCGAACGCTTCAGCGTCGGTGAGGAAGTTGACGGCACCGGACTCGAGGTTGGCTGCCACGAGTAACGGGATCGGGCTAAGCACCTGCAAGCTACTGACGTCGTCACGCGCCTTGTCTGTCGTACGCGGCAGCATCAGCACACCACCCGGTTCGATCCCGTAGCCCTGCAACTGTCCCCACCAAGTCGGAACGTCGTCCGTACGCAGGTAAAGGCACAGCAGTTGACCGACCTTCTGCTCGAGTGTCATCCCGTCGAGGGTCTGCTCGACCCAGAAACGGTCATCGACGTCGAGGTTGAAGGGTGCTTCACCAACGTCGACGGGGCGGTGCGTCATGGAGGAAGAAGTGCGAGCAGTCATGTCGTGTGATCGACCAATCGGGAGAGGGGCGGAACAGTAGGTCCCACCGGGTGGTTGTGTGGCGGTGTTGGCGCCGGCCGGTTCCCAGCCCGGCCGTTGCCTGTGACGTGCCTTTGCATGAGTCGTTTCGGGTTGTGGGAGCTAGAAGATCGCGATCGGGTTGACGGGTGAGCCGGTAGCCCCAGGAAGCGGAAGGGGGACAACGACGGACATGAACTCCCACGTCGACTGCGTCTCACATGCTTGGGCGATCGGGGTGAGGTTCGCCATGTCCACCAAGGGCACTCGCAGACTCGTCAAGAGCAGCACATGCCACGGCACTGGGATCCCTTCGACCTGTGAAGGTGTTCCGTCCATGCCGAAGTCGGTGACAACCACCGACGGCTCCACGCTGGCCAACCACGTCGCGCACGCGATGCTGAGCCCGGCCTCGGGCTCGTGACCCAGACTGTCGTCGGAGAACCGCTGTCGAGTCCGCCCGAACCGCAACCACAGAGCATCACCGCGCCGGACCTGGACGTTCTGCCGTTCTAGCGCGTTGGCGATGTCGAGAGGTGTGACGACGTGCCCTGGTGGCACGGGTGAGCCAACCAGTCCAGGTACATCCACGAGCACGCCGCGCGCAACGATGGCTCCGCTAGTCAAGACCTGACCGGCATCGGTGTGCGCGGCGTTGGCAGCCTCCGAGGTTGAGGGCGCCAACCCTTTCCCCTCCTCGCCACCGTTGCCATCGCCGTCGGCGAGCCAAGCGAAATGCGAAAAGGCGTCGATGTGAGTCATTGACGCCGAGCCATGGAGGTCGAGCTCGATTCGGTCATTGACCGAATGCCACGCATCAGCCTCGTCGACCCATTGGACCAATCGGTAGGGTCCTCCCGGGCCGTCCGAAGTTTCCCCCGGGGCGGCTGGTCCCTCACCTGCAGCGACCACCAGGCCATGACGGACCAAACCGGCAGCGGCAGCGATGTTCGAGGGGTCCGGCCGCCGGGCCGTGGAGACCCGCAAGCTACTGCGCAACCGGTCGAATTCGTCCCTCGAGAGCAGGGTGCGAGCGGGCTCGGGCATTGCGGGTCCCTTCGTCAAGCTGGGGCGGCGGCGCGGTCGCGCCGCCGCCCTGCGATCAGCAGCCGGCGCGGTACAAGAAAGGCTTCGTAGCCGGGTCGTCCACGTTCTTGGACGTGATCACCTTGTTCGCGACGGCCTCCTTGCCGGCCGGGGTGACCGGACCGCCGTTCGGGTGTGCCTTGAGGTAGTCAACGAGGGCCTGAACGGACTTGGCTCCGATGTCGGTGGGGTTCTGCGCCACCAGTGCGGTGATCGTGCCAGCGCGCAGCGCGTCAACCTCACCCGGGACCGCATCGAAGGCGATGAGGGCGATCTTGCCGGCCTTGTCGGCCTGCTTGATGGCGGCTGCGGCCCCCAGGGCATCCGGGCCGTCCGCGGCGATGACAAGCTTGAGGTCCGAGTGAGCAAGGATCAGAGAAGAGACGGTGGTCGTCGTCTTGTTGACGTCGAAGCCGCTGTAGTCGGTGGGGAGTGCCTTCAGGTCCGAACGCTGCTTGGCCACAGCTTCCACGAAAGGCTTCGTGCGCTGTTCCAAGGGCGGGATGCCGGGGGCCCCCCCCAGGAAGACCATGCTGCCAGCGCCCTGCGGGATCAGGTCAGCAACGTCCGCGGCCAGTGGGGCAGTGTCGGTGTCGCTGAAGATCGCTTTGAACTCGCTCTGCGGGTCCGTGCTGGACTGAGTGACGACCGGCACGCCCTTGGCCATCTGCTGCTTGTACTGGGCGATGAACTGGTTGTTGTTGAACGGGCTCACGAGCACGCCGTTGGGCGACCCAAGGAGCGCGGTCTGGAAGTTGGACGACATGGTGTTGGCGTCTGGGGTCGTCGAGTTGTACGTCTTCAGCTCGACGCCGAGCTCCTTCGCCTTGTCCAGCGCCCCACACGAGATCGATGCGAAGAACGGGTCTGAGGTATTGGGCAGAACGGCTGCCAAGCGAATGCTCTTGGCGGCGCTGGTGGATCCGGATCCTGCGTCGTCGCTGCCGGCGCAGGCACTGACGGTGAGCCCGAGGGTCGCGACGGCCGCGACGACGCCGGCACGCCGCCAGGTGTGAAGGTTGTTCATGAGAGTCTCCAAATGTGGTGTGAGAGGGGGTGGGCGAATCAGACAGCGGAGCGGTTACGTCGGAGCGTGGCGACGCGGTCGAGGAGAACGGCAAGGAGTAGGACGGTGCCGACGACGATCAGCTGCCAGAAGGCAGAGACGCCGAGGATGACCAGGCCGGCTTGCAAGATCACGGCCAAAGCGGCGCCCCACAAGGTTCCAACGACCGAGATGTACCCGCCCTCAAGCAGCGTCCCGCCAATGACGGCAGCGGTAACTGCCCCGAGCGCGTCGTTGCTGTGTCCGGCGATCGACGTGGAGCCGAATCTGGACAGGTCGATGAAGCCGGCGATACCCGCGAGACCCCCGCCGAGAACAGTCAGTGTGATCAGGTACCCGCGGACACGGATCCCCGCGCGCTCGGCTGAGGTTCGGGCCGATCCGATGGCGCGGACGCGCATTCCGAATCGAGTGAACCGGACAACCGCCCACAGGGCCGCGAGCGTCAGGATGGCTGCGATGGCAGGCACGGGCACCGGGCCCAGGGTGCGCAGTCCGATATCGGTCTGCAACGCGACGGGCAGGGCGCCGATGTCGGTTCCTCCGCTGAGCAGTAGAGCCGTTCCGGTGCCGATACCCAGCGTTCCCAGCGTCGCGATCAGTGAGTTGATTCCGCCGACAGCAATGAGCAGACCGTTGATCAGCCCGAAGAGCATGCCGGTCACGACTGCGGCGGCCAGACCCACGACGATGGCGAGCCAGGGTGAGTCGTAGGACGAGGCCGCACCAGGAGTGCTTTGAAAGTTGTGCATCACCTGGGCGCCGATCACCGACGACAGCACGAGGTTCGCGCCCAAGGACAGATCGAAGATCCCGGCGCCGAGCATCATGGCCAAGCCGAGCGCTAGCAGGAGTGTCTGGGAGATGCTGAGCATGAGTGCTTCGGCGTTCGCTTGGGACCAGAACACGTTGTCGGGCGACAACGCCGTGAAGATCGCCACGAGCGCGACGTCCAGCAGCAGGATCCAGGCTGCGCGGGTGCGCAGCCAGGTGGCAACGCGGGATGTCTGCGCTCGTGCGCGGTCATCCGCCGTGGTCGCAGCGGTGGCGGTGTTCGCGCTCATGCGACGTCCTCCTTTCGGTAGCCGACCATGGTGGCGACCAGGTCGGGCACGGTGAGTCCGTCGGCTGGCGCGTCGAGGACGGTCTCCCCGCGCCAAAGGACGGTGATGGTGTCGGCGGCCTTGAGGATGCGCGGCAAGTCGTGGGAGATCACCAGTACTCCGAGGCCCCGGGCGGCTACCGTCCGCATGAGCTCGGCGATAATTTCGGACTGGCGTGCGCCCAGTGCGGCGGTGGGCTCGTCCATCAGCACGGCGACACGAGCCCACATGACTGCGCGGGCCACGGCGACGGCCTGCCGCTGTCCACCCGACAGCTCACGCACCGAGACGGTCAGCGACGGTAGCTTGATGCCCAGCTCGGACAGGGCGACATCGGCACGTTCTGTCATCTCGCGTCTGGAGAGTGTGCCAAAGGCCGGCCCGGTCAGTTCGTGTCCAAGGAACATGTTTTCCACGACCGACAGGTGAGGCGCGAGCGCGAGGTCCTGATGAACCGCCTCGAGGCCGAGAGCCTGTGCGTCTCGAATGCTGTGTAGTCGCACCGGTTCGTTGTTGATGATGACGTCACCGCGATCGGGCTTGTTGATGCCGAGCAGCGTCTTCATCAGCGTCGACTTTCCTGCGCCGTTGTCGCCGACGAGGGCGACAACCTTGCCCGCGGGGACGATCACGTTGGCACTGCGCAACGCCTCGACGTGACCGAAGCGCTTGGCCACGTTCTGGCATCCGACTACGCAGTCGTCGGCTGCCATGGAAGTCCTTGTGAAGAGGTGAACATCGTTGGTCTCCATTTCACGCACCGCTTCAGTGCGATGCCCGTACGCTAACATGAAAACTAACGCATGTGTAGGTTTTCATTTTGAGAATCTGTCAACCACCGCCCAAGGGGGCCGCGGCCGCACGGCGTGAAAGGATCACGGCGCACGGGAAGACCAAAGACCTGGGAGGTCGGATGGGCAGCGGACGGCCCCGGCACTACGCACCAGGCATCGCGCGGCGCGAGGCGATCATGGTTGCTGCCTTCGAAGCCTTCGGGAAGATCGGCTACTGGAACACGACCATCGCCCAGATCGCGGAGGACTGCGGTGTGACTCGCGCGGGGCTGCTACACCACTTCCAGACCAAGGAAGCCTTGCTCGAGGCTGTGCTGCAACGTCGCGACGAGCTGAACCGTGGGCAGATCTTCCACGGCACCCTCGACCCTCGTGGGGATCCGCGCGACTTCTTGCAACGAATGGTTCGCCTGGTCGAGCGCAACGCGTCCCAGCCGGGAATCGTCAACCTGTTCGCCGTCCTCGCGGCGGAGGCCACACACCCGGAGCACCCAGCGCATGCCTACTTCGTCGCCCGGTACTCCACTGTCCGCGGGTGGCTTCGAGAGGCCCTCGAAGCCCTTCAGTCCAGCAACCAGATGCGCCAAGACGTTGACGTTGAGCGCGTCTCGATAGAGTTGACGGCCCTCCTGGACGGACTGCAAGTTCAGTGGCTGTATTCCCCTGACGTCGTCGACATGCCCTCGCAGTTCCAAGTCAGGGTCGATGAACTCCTCAGCGAACCACTTGACGTGTCGCTCCCGCCTCGCGACTAGGTGTCTGAAGTTCGCCCCTTGATCGTCGCCTTTCAGGGACGTTCCGGAGCTGCGGCCGACCTAGGGCCGACTCGTCCTGCCCGCACCCGCACCCGCAGGTGGCGCCGACACGGTGAAGTGCGTCCACCCAAGGAACACTCACTCGCTTCCCGAGTTTGCGGCACGTCGGCGATCAGCCGAGCTTCCCCTGTATGCGCACTGTGTGGCCGCGACGGCTGGGCGCGGTGGGCGTTTCGTCCGATTCCCGCATGTGGTGGTCACCCTAGTTCTCTGCCGGGGAGGGCACGCCTCAGCTCGCTTGTGAGTTCCGGGGTCGAACGGCCTGTCGAGGAGCGCCGCAGCGTCGTCGAAGAGGCCCGCGAACTGGTGGCCGATAGTGGCGAGTCGGTCGGCGGGCGGCGGTGGAAAGGATGTTGTTGAACTGCTCCTCGGCCCAGTGTCGCGCGTGGGTGGGTCGTACTCGGATGCTGCGGCTATCACGGACGGGCGGGGCGGCCAGTGCAGCCGCTGGAACTGCACCGGCCGCCTGGCCCCGGTCAGGGGCGCCCCAACCTCGATCCCAGACGTTGCGTCCCCAGTGCTGACCGGATCCCGGTCAGGCCGCACGGCGCGGAAGAAGTCGGCCGAGTTCGTGACGCCCACGACGCCCCTTCTCGCCCAGCCACAGAGCGGCGCCGACACTCGCCAAGGTCTCGATGACCGCGCAGTGCACACCGCCGTGGACGATGCCGTGTGGCTGATGCAGGGCAGCCGTTGCAGCCCAGACCGCGGACACGGAATCGCCTTCCGCGTGCGTGACCCGCAGGCCCATGCTCGTGGCAAAGGGGCCAAGGTCGTCGATGTTGACCGTCACGTCCGAATCCTCCTAAGGGCGGAAGCGATGCGGGAACATCCTGTCTTGAGAAGCCGTGCGGGTCGGGACAGGTGCGGCACGACTCGACGCGAAGGAGGCAGCTGCCGCGCATCTGCGGGGAGGACTGGACGACCCACTATGGGAGAGAGACGATCCGATGGGTCGGGCAGCCGCCGCCTTCGAGGTGAGTAGCGGCATTCGATGACGCTGCGAGGCCCTCGCCGCACCGCTGGGCGAGGCGCTGGAGCGTGGAGTGGCCCGCGGGTAGTGGACAACCTGATGGACCCGCTCGACCGTCCTGAGGGAGTGAACTGGGCTGGCTCGTCCGCAGGTGTTCATATAACATCTCGACGTAATGGAACGGAAAGTAGTTATATTAGGAAGTCAGAACACGACACACGGGAGCACCGATGACGTTGCGCGTGGCGGTAGTGGGCGGCGGGCCTGGGGGCCTGTTCTTCGCCAGCCAGTACAAGGCTGCTGACCCGTCCGCTGAGGTGACGGTGTTCGAACGCAACCAGTCCAACGACATCTTCGGTTTCGGCGTCGTCTTCTCGGACTCGACGTTGAACCAGATCAACGCTGCCGATCCCGTCCTCCGAGAGGCTCTGTCCGAGCACGGGACGCACTGGGACCGCATCGAGGTCTGGCTGAAGGGCGAGCGACGGTCGTTCGCCGGGAACGGCATGGCGGCCATCCATCGGGGCGTTCTCCTGCCGATCCTGCAGGAGAGCGCCAGGGCGAAGGGCGTGACCCTGCGGTTCGGCGTCGACGTGACACCCGACCTGCTGACGACCTTGGCTGACGACTTCGATGTTGTCGTCGGTGCGGACGGGGCCAACTCCCGCGTGAGGAGCTCGATCGAGGACCACATCTCGCACACCGTCGACACCGCTTCTGCCAAGTTCATCTGGTTCGGAACGCGCTTCATGTTCGACGGTCTGACCTTCGTCCACCGCAGGGCGCCAGAGGGCAACTTCGCCGTGCACGCCTATCCCATCAGCGCCGACCTGAGCACTTTCATCGTGGAAACCGACGATCAGACCTGGCGGGACTCGGGGCTGGACGCCTTCGACGTGACCCAAGCGCCAGGACCGTCCGACGACAGGTCCAAGGCGTTCCTAACAGACCTCTTTGCCGCGGACATCAACGGGCGGGAGGTCGTGGCGAACCACTCACGGTGGGCGTCCTTCAAGACGCGGCGCAGTGAGCGGTGGTCCCACCGCAACATCGTCCTGCTGGGGGACGCGGTTCACACGGCTCACTTTTCGGTCGGTTCGGGGACCAAGATGGCCATGGAGGACGGCATCGTCCTGGCTCACGAGCTCGCCAACAGCGGTGGCGACGTGGCGGCCGCCCTCGCCGCCTATGAGGAGGAACGCAAGCCGCAGGTGGCGCGAATACAGGACTCTGCTCGAGGTGGTCTGAGCTGGTGGGAGAGGTTCGGCCGGTACCACACGGCCTTCGAACCAACCCAGTTCGCCTTCCACTTCTTCTCCCGGTCCATCGACATCGACCGCATCGAACCGCGTGATCCCGGACTCGTCGCCTCCGTCCGCGAGGACTGGATCGCCGGACACGGGGCGCCGGCGCTGCAGACGCCATTCTCGATCGGAAGCTCGACCATGCCGGGCCGCCTGCTGGCTTGGGTGGGGGATGGCCTTCGGATCGACCAGCACGGGGAGCGCATCGGGGCGAGGACGGCAGTCCTGGACGCCTCGAAGCCCGTGCACGACATACCGTCGCTCCTGACCGATGCCGAGGTGGCCGTGATCAAGGGCGGAACGCCACTGGACCGCCTGCTCCTCAGCGAGGACGTGCGGCTGACCCACACCACACCGACCGTCGTCGTCGCCGAGCCGGGCGATCGGATGGATCCCGAGACAGTGGTCCTGGCTGGGCGGGCAGACGCGGTGGCACTCCATGGTTGAGCAGGTGATGAACCACGGCAGCCCGCCGGCCACGGGTGTCTCGTTGTCATGCCTCCTCGAGCCCCAAGGAGTAGCTGTCATCGGGGCGTCGGCCAGTCCGGGCAAGTTGGGCCACGCCATGATGACCTCGCTCTCGGGCTTCACCGGCGTGGTCGCTGCGGTCAACCCGAGTGGCAACCACCCCTCAGCCTTCGCTTCCGTTGCGGAGGCGGCCGCGTCTCACCCGAGCATCCTCGATCTGGCAGTCCTGTGCATACCCGCCCAGCTGGTGCCGCGGGCGCTCCTCGAGTGCTCCGACGCAGGCATCCGTGCGGCGCTTGTCTGCTCGGGCGGTTTCGCAGAGATCGGCGAGGCGGGGATTGCAGTCCAGCGCGACCTCGAGGACGCCATCGATAACAGTGGCTTGCGCGTCCTCGGGCCGAACACCTCGGGGTTCTTCCGCCCCGGCGCCGGGCTCTTCGCGACCTTCGTCCCGGGCGCCGCCTCGCTGAGGCCTGGCGCCGTCGGCCTCGTGGCCGCCAGTGGGGGAGTGAACCACGCGTTGGCCTTCCAGCTGGACCAAGTGGGTGCCGGCGTCAGCCTCGGAGTCGGCGTTGGTGCCGGCACCGACGTGCAGGCACCGGACGTGATCGACTACCTGGCACGCGATCCCTCAACAAAGGCGGTCGCGCTCCACCTCGAGAACGTCTCCGACGGGCAGCGGCTCCTGCGCTCGGTTCGCGAGTGTGCACTGCGCAAGCCCATCGCCGTTCTCGTGGTCGGGCGCAACGACATCTCCGAGTTCGCCACGTCCCACACAGGTGCGCTCGCGACCTCATGGGCGACCACGCGGGCGCTACTCCGACAAGCCGGTGCGGTGGTTGTGGACACAGAGGTCGAGCTTGTCAACGCGGCGAGCGCGCTGACTGCCCCTCGCGTGCGCAAGAACGGCCACCCCGGGATCGGCCTCGTCACCGGGCAGGCGGGACCGGGCCTCATCATCGCGGACGAGCTTGCCACGCGCGGTCTCGAGCTGCCCAGCCTCGGCGACGAGACGGCCGGTCGGCTCGCGGAGCTCCTTCCGCCCCTGACCTTCCTGGGCAACCCGGTAGACACGGGACGACCGAGCGACACGTACCCAGACATCATCTGGGCCGTGGCCGAGGACCCTGCGATCGACGTGTTGGGTGTTTACGGGATCACCGAGCCCGTCATCACGTTGCCCGCGGCAGTCGCCGCTGCCGCACCGTCTGTCCCGACGGTGGTTGCCGTGGACGGTCCGGCCGACGAGATCCGGAGAGTCCGGGAGGCGGCGCACCACGACATACCGGTTCTCGGGGGTGCCACCGCCCTGGTGCACGGCTTGTCCGCAATCACCGCAGATGCCAGGGCACGGGCCCGCGAAAGCACTCGCCTTGACGACCCGCCTGCCTTGGCGCCAGGCGCGACGAGTCCGTTGCTCCCGGGGCCGTGGCACGAAGCCGCCGCGAAGGACCTGTTGGACGCCATCGGGTTCACGACCCCAGCCCGTCAGGTGTGTGCAGGCAAAGATGACGCTCGCCTCGCGCTCGGAACTCTCACCGCCCCCTTGGCCGTGAAGATCCTCGACGCGACAGTGCTGCACAAGACCGACATCGGCGGGGTTCATCTGGGCGTTCGCGACTCTGCCACGATGGCTGCCGCCATCGACGCACTCACAGCCATCGGAGCCACCGAGTTCCTCGTCGAGTCCATGGCTCCGTCGGGACGCGACCTCATCCTCGGAGTCCGCCGGGATCCCGTCTTCGGCCCGATCGTCGTCCTCGGTCTCGGTGGCGTGGAGGCCGAGATCTGGGAGGACACCGCCATCTGCGGAGCCCCGTCGTCGTTGGCCGACCTCGCCGAACTCCCCGACCGACTGAGGAGCCGCGCGCTCGTCGATGGTCACCGTGGCGGTCCCGTGCTTGACCGGACTGAGTTCGGTCGCGTGGCGCGGCGGCTGCTCGACGTACTGGTCGAGAACCCCCAGCTCTCGGAGATCGAGATCAACCCGTTGAGGCTGACGCACACGGGCCTCGTGGCGCTCGACGCCGTAGTCATTGCACAGGAGGACCAGTCATGACCCGTCCGACAGCCGAAGGCGTCGTCCCCTGGCCGGAGGAGTCCGTGCGCCAGTACCGCGCCGAAGGGCGTTGGCGGGGCCGCCCCCTCGCCGACGCCGTCCGCGAGACAGCGACAGCCAGGCCGGACGAGATCGCCCTCGTGGACGGTGCGACGCGGTTGACATATGCGGAGATGTGGGAGCGCGCGGAGGCTGGAGCCGGCCGGTTGCTCGACCTGGGGCTGCGGCCCGACGACCGCGTCGTCGTGCAACTGCCCAACTCGTGGCACTTCGTGGTCATCCTCCTCGCCTGCCTCCGCGCCGGAATCGTTCCGGTCATGGCCCTCCCCGCGCACCGCTCGACCGAGCTTACGGCCATCGCGCAGGTGTCCGAGGCGCGAGCGATCGTCGTACCGGACGAAGTGCGCGGATTCGACCACCGGGTGCTCGCCCAAGGGGTTGCCCGTGAGTGCCCCTCAGTCCAGCACATCCTGGTATCCGGAGAGGTCATGGAAGGACAGACGGCCCTGGACAACCTCCTGGCGGGTGGTGCGGTGGCGGGGGAGCTGGTGTCTCCCTCCTCTTCGGACGTGGCACTCTTCCTTCTCTCTGGCGGCACCACAGGACTCCCCAAGCTCATCGCCCGGACCCACGACGACTACGAGTACAACGCCCGCGAATGCGCACGCACGAGCGAGATCGACGAGACGGATGTCTACCTCGTGACCTTGCCGGCGGGGCACAACTTCCCCCTCGCCTGCCCCGGGATACTCGGGGTCCTGCTGACCGGCGGACGAGTGGTGCTGCTCGGCAGCCCCGAACCGGTCAGGGCGTTCGCCACCATCGCTGCCGAAGGCGTCACGATCACCGCGGCAGTGCCCGCCGTGGCCCAGCGGTGGATCGACCACGCCGAGGAGGTGGGAGCCGGAGAGCTGGACAGCCTGAGGGTCCTGCAGGTGGGTGGGTCGCGGATGCCGGACGAGGTCGCGGCTCGGGTGCGCCCGGTTCTGGGCTGCACCCTGCAGCAGGTCTTCGGGATGGCCGAGGGCCTCATCAACATGACACGTCTGGACGACCCCGAAGAGGTCATCCGTACGACGCAAGGGAGACCGGTCTCCGACGCGGACCAGGTCAGGGTGGTCGACCCCTTCGGCCTGGACGTCCCGGCGGGGGAGCGAGGGCTCATCCTGACCAAGGGGCCTTACACGCCTTGCGGCTATTACCGTGCGCCCGACGCGAACGAGCGATCCTTCGTGGACGGCTGGTACAGCAGCGGGGACATCGTCGAGCAACGCGCCGACGGCAATCTGGTCGTCCATGGGCGCGACAAGGACCTCATCAACCGTGGTGGCGAGAAGATCTCGGCCGAAGAGATAGAAAGCCTGGCCTACCGCATCCCGGGCGTCGAGCTCGCAGCGGTGGTCGCGTATCCCGACCGGGTGTTCGGCGAGCGGGTGTGCTTGGTCGTCGTCGTCAAGGAGGGCGTCGAGCTGACTCTGGACGAGGTGCGTTCAACCATGCTCGACAGTGGCATTGCCGCGTTCAAGCTTCCGGAGCGCCTCGAGGTGGTCGAGGAAATCCCGATGACGAAGGTCGGCAAGATCGACAAGCGCACCCTGCGGGTTGAGGTCGCCGAGCACGTCACGACGACAACCGAGGCCAGCCGGTGAACACCAACAACTCCCCTTACAACCGAGACGACACCGCTGGAGCAAGCCATGCATGAGACGACCCCGGCCGCGGAGGCCACTCCTGAAGAGCAGGAGCGTCTGGACGACCTGTACCGGTCGTTCGAGAAGCACCACATGGTGCCCCTGTGGACCGAGATCGGCGACCTGATGCCGATCTCGCCACAACCCTCAGCCGTCCCGTTCGCCTGGAAGTGGGCTGACCTGCTCCCGTTGGCCGAGGAAGCAGGCGACCTGGTTCCCGTCGGTCGCGGCGGGGAACGACGGGCCGTCTCCCTGGCCAACCCTGGACTGGGTGGTCGGCCCTACATCTCGCCGACCCTGTGGTGCGCGATCCAGTACCTGGGGCCGCACGAGGTGGCACCAGAACACCGGCACTCCCAGAACGCCTTCCGGTTCGTCGTCGAGGGTGAAGGGGTCTGGACCGTGGTCAACGGCGACCCGGTGCGGATGAGTCGCGGCGACTTCCTCCTCACACCCGGGTGGAACTTCCATGGCCACCACAACGAGACCGACCAGCCCATGGCCTGGATCGACGGCCTGGACATCCCCTTCGTCCACTACACCGACACGGGGTTCTTCGAGTTCGGAACGGATCGGGTGACAGACGAGTCGACACCGTCGGTGTCCCGCTCCGAGCGAATGTGGAGCCACCCCGGTCTCCGTCCCCTCACCGGACTCCGCGAGACGGTGAACTCACCCATCGCCGCATACCGCTGGGAACACACCGATCGCGCCCTCAGCGAGCAACTGTCACTTGAGGACGAGGGGCACTCGGCAACCGTCGGTCCGGGGCACGCGGCAGTTCGCTACATCAACCCCACGACCGGGGGCGATGTGATGCCGACGATTCGAGCAGAGTTCCATCGCCTGAGGGAAGGCACCCTGACCCCACAGACGCGCACCGTGGGTTCCGTGGTCTTCCAGGTATTCGAAGGCCGAGGCAGGTTCCACATCGCCGAAGAGGTGCATGACGTCGAGACGGGTGACGTGGTGGTCATCCCGTCATGGGTGCCGCACCGCATCGAGGCTGAAACCTCGCTCGATCTGTTCTCCTTCGGCGACCAGCCGATCATGGAAAAGCTCGGCTTCCAGCGCACGCTCGTCGAGGAAGGAACTCTGTGAAGCTCGCGACGCTGCGCCTCCACACATCTGACCCTGGAGCCCCGCGCACTGCCGCGGCGGTCCTGGACGGCGGCGGCGCCTACTACACGGTGATCGAAGGCATAGCCGATCTCGGTGCCCTCCTTGCGGACCCCGAGTGGCGGGCGGTGGCGAGCACCGCTGCGGGACGACGAGTCACGGCCTATGAGGCAGTGTTCGCGCAGCCAGTCCTCGAGCCACGCAAGGTGATCTGTGTCGGACTCAACTACCGAAGCCACATCACCGAGATGGGGCGCGACCTACCGCAGTACCCCACGTTGTTCGCGAAGTTCGCGCAGACCCTGACCGGCCCCCACGACGACGTCGAGTACGTGAACGAGGACCCAGAGCTGGACTGGGAGGGTGAGCTCGTCGTCGTCATCGGGACCGGCGGACGGAGAATTCCCGAGGCAGAGGCACGCCATCATGTCGCCGGCTACACCGTCGCCAACGACATCTCGATGCGGGCATGGCAGTTCCGTACCAACGAATGGATGCAGGGCAAGATCTGGGAGGCGAGCACTCCTGTCGGTCCGGTGGTGGTGACAGCTGACGAAGTCGACCTGCAGACAGCTCGCCTCACCACGACGGTGAACGACGAGGTCATGCAGGACCACGCGATCGCGGATCTCCTGTTCACCCCCGCCCAGCTCGTCGCCTACATCTCCACGATGGTGACCCTTGATCCCGGCGACATCATCCTGACCGGCACGCCTGGCGGGGTCGGCCGCGCCCGGAACCCTGCCGTCTTCCTCGCCGTGGGCGACCGGGTAAGGGTCCACATTGACGGCATAGGGGAACTCGACACCACCATCGCCCCAGCGGTCGGCTGATGCCAGAGCGTCACGATCTGGCCACCGACCCGACGATGCTCGAGCAGCTCCTCGTGGCCCGCCGTGGGACGGCATACTTCAGTCGCCTCCTCGAGCGGCTCGGCGACGACGACCTCGACGAACCCTCGCTGTTGCCCGGGTGGAGCAGGCGTCACGTCGTCGCCCATGTCGGGTACAACGCGAGGGCGATCACCCGCTTGGTGGACTGGGCCACCACTGGGATCGAGACTCCCATGTACGCCTCGCCAGCCGTTCGGGGTGAGGAGATCGAAGCGGGCGCCACCCAGCCCCCACGAGCGTTGCGGCATCTGCACACCCATGCGGCCATCACGCTCGACGTGGCGTGGCGCGACTGCCCACCGGAAACGTGGTTGCACACCGTCAAGACTGCCCAGGGGCGCATCGTCCCCTTGACCGAGACGGTGTGGATGCGCACTCGCGAGGTCTGGCTACACGCCATCGACCTGCGCAACGGGGGAGACGTCCAGGAGGTGCCGCGTGCAGTCCTCGAGCGTCTCCTCCGAGACATCACAGGGATGTGGGACCAGCGAGGCGACGGACAGTCCCTGCGCATCAGGGTCACCGACGATGACTCGCTGGACTGGGGAGACGGCGAATCGGTTGTCGCCGGGACCCTGCAGCAGATCGTCGGCTGGGCCTCGGGGCGAGAGCGTGCCACGACCCAGCACCCACGCCCAGTGGCCCCGCGCTGGCTCTGACGCATGGCACGGACCGTGTTGAGGACGGTCGTGCGTGCACGCGACGCGCCCCTTCTCGCCCAGAGGTTCCCTGTCCGTCCGTCCGACGACAGTACGGTGTGTAGATGGCCCAGCTCGCGACCAACGGCTTCGACCAGCCCACGATGAAACCGCGGTCGGTCATCCTGGACCTGTTCGGCGACTACCTCCGCTACAGCGGAAGTGAGGTCAAGGCCGGTGACCTCGTCGCGCTCCTGGCGGCGTTCGGCATAGAGCCGGCAACTGCTCGCGTGACGCTTTCACGCCTGCGCAAGGAAGGCTGGTTCACGACGCGACGCAATGGGCGCGAAACCATCTACATGCTGGGTGCCCACCTGCTCTCAGTCCTGGACGAGGGCCGTGCTCGCATCTTCGCCGACTACGAAGAGGAGTGGGACGGCACCTGGACGACGGTCATTCACCAGAGCGAGACCCCGGACCGACTGACCCGGGATCGCCTGCGGCGCCAACTCTCCTGGCTGGGGTTCGGCCAGCTCACGACCAGCACGTGGCTGTCGCCACGTCACGGGTCGGGCCACCTGGAGACCCTCGTCGCCGAGTTTCCTGACGTCGTCTTCACGGTCATGAGGTCGCAGACCGACGACATCCGCGCAGATCGAGACCTCGCTGGACGTTGTTGGGACCTGGGGCGGATCGACGACCGGTACCGAGAGTTCCTCTCTTCCCAGCGGCACGTTGCCGACACCGCGAGCTCCCTGTCGGGGGCTGAAGCCCTCGTCGCGCGAACAACGCTCATCGCCGCATACCGGCACTTCCCCTTCGTGGACCCCTGGCTACCCCTTGAGCTGCGCCCTGACTCGTGGCACGGGAGCGAAGCGAACGAGCTCTTTCGATCAGCGCACCGTGACCTGGGCCCAGCCGCTTGTGCCTTCGTCACCGACGTGACAGGGCAGGTTCTCGACGCCCCACCGGTCTGAACGACAAGATTCGGGTGTAACACTATTGCGCCCTACTGCGATTGAGAGTTACATTTCACGCAAGGTGCAGGCGCACCCACACACTCGTCAACGTCGACAAGGGGCCATCCGGTGCAGACACAACTGATCGTGGACAACAAGCCGCAGGACGCGGCGGAAGGGCGCACCTTCGACCGCCTCCACCCGCTGACCGGAGAGGTCGTCAGTCGTGGAGCGGCGGCGAGTGTCGATGACGCCATCCTGGCCGTCGAGTCGGCAGCGCTTGCTTTCGAGACGTGGTCTCAGACCGGTCCGAGCGAGCGCCGCGCGATCATGCTCAAGGCCGCGGACATCATGGACCGACGGACGCCGGAGCTCATGGAGGCGATGGGGCAGGAGGTCGGCGCCGCAGCGCTGTGGTCGGGCTTCAACGGGTTCCTGACCTCGAACCTGCTGCGCGAGGCCGCGGGGCTCGCCACACAGATCCAGGGTGAGACCATCCCGACCGACAAGCCCGGGACCCTCTCGATGACCGTCCGCACGCCGGCCGGCGTCGTGTTCAGCATGGCTCCTTGGAACGGCGCCGGTGTCCTCGCTGCCCGGTCCATCGCCTACCCCCTCGTCTGTGGCAACAGCGTGGTCTTCCGTGGGTCTGAGTACAGCCCGCGGTCGCACCAGATCATCGCCGAGGTCTTTCATGAGGCTGGTCTGCCCAGTGGGGTCCTGAACTACATCACCACCTCGCCCGAGGATGCCGACGACGTCGTGGGAGCGATCATCGCCCACCCCGCGGTCCGACGCATCAACTTCACCGGCTCGACTCGAGTTGGCCGGATCATTGCGCAGAAAGCGGCCGAACACCTGACCCCGGTCCTGCTGGAGCTCGGGGGCAAGGCGCCCTTGGTCGTGCTCGACGATGCTGACATCGACAGTGCGGTGAATGCGGCTGTGTTCGGATCCTTCCTCTACCAGGGCCAAATCTGCATGTCGACCGAGCGATTCGTCGTGGACGAGTCCGTCGCCGACGAGTTCGTCGCCAAGTTCGCCGAGCGAGCAGCATCCCTGCAGGCCGGTGACCCGACCACGAACGAGGCTTGCATCGTTGGCCCGATGATCGTGCCGGGCAGCGGCACCCGGATCAACTCGATGATCGATGACGCTGTCGCAAAGGGTGCCTCCGTCGTCGCAGGTGGTGCCGCCGACGGCGCGGCCATGTCCGCAACCATCGTCGACAAGGTCGCCCCCGGGATGGACATCTACGACCAGGAGACGTTCGGACCCATCACCACCGTGGTCCGCGTCTCCGGCACGGACGAGGCGGTCCGGGTTGCCAACGACACCGAGTACGGCTTGGCAGCCGCGGTCTTCGGCCGGGACACGCACCGAGCTTTCCAAGTGGCGCTCAAGATCCAGGCCGGTCACGTCCACGTCAACGGCTCGACCGTGCAGAACGAGGCTCAGGCGCCGTACGGCGGCATGAAGAACAGCGGCCACGGACGGTTCGACGGTCGGGCAGTCATCAACGAGTTCACCGACCTGCGGTGGATCACCATCGAGCCGGCGGGCCAGCAGTACCCGTTCTGAGCTGAGCCCCTTCAGGACGGGACGCGCGCGCCCCGTCCTGAAGGCTCCGCCGCCCCAGGCTCGATGAGCAGGCAGCGTGGCTCCGAGCGAGATCGTCCTCCTCCATGTACGTGGGTGCCCTGAAGCCACTCATAGGTACCTGGATAGAGCTCCCACCCACGGTGGTGAGTACCCCTTGGAGTCACTTCAGCCTTTTGGAGCAGATCGTATGGACAGCAACGACAAGCTCGACAAGCTCGAGCGCAGCCTCATCGCCGGACGCATCAACCGCCGCACCTTCATCGCCGCGGCCGTGGCGACCGGGCTGATCACCATGGAGGCAGCCCCAGCGCTTGCCGACGAGCTCGGTGCCATGGGGCGGAACCAGGTGCGAAGGGCCAAGAACCTCAAGGCAAAGTACGACTACATAGTCGTGGGTACCGGCAGCGCCGGCTGCGCCCTAGTTGGCACACTGGCGACGGCCATGCCCCACGCGCAGTTCCTCGTGCTGGAAGCGGGGGACTGGGACAGTGCCGAGTCGGTGCTGGATCCACGGCTGTGGTTCACCAACCTCGGCACGACACGTGACTGGGGCGATGTCTCCGTCCCGAGCGCGGGCGTCAATGGTCGGGCGATCCCCGAACACACAGGGCGGGTCGTCGGTGGTGGCAGCAGCATCAATGCCACGATCTGGGCGCGTCCGTTCAAGGCCGACCTGGACCACTGGGCCGCCGAGAGCGGTGATGGTCAATGGGGTTATGCACACAGCCTCGAGCTGTTCAAGGGCATCGAGGACTGGCAGGGCAAGCCCAACCCGGAGTTCCGGGGTACCGGTGGGCCGGTCTGGGTGCAGCCCTCAGCGGATCCGCTGCCCCTCGCCACTGCCGCCCTCGCCGGCTTCCGCGAAGTAGGACTTCCGGTCGTCGACGACCTGAATGGCGAGCGCGAGATCACGGGCAACGGCTTCGGATACATGAACCAGATCATCAAGGAGGGCCGACGCAACAGCATGGCGCGGGCGTTCCTCTACCCCGTGCTGTCCCGCGAGAACGTCACGCTCCTGACGAACACCGAGGTCACCAAGGTCCTCCTCAAAGGCAAGCGTGCGGTCGGCGTGAGGGCCGTGCGCGACGGCAAGCCCGTCACCTTCGAAGTGCACCGTGAGGTCGTCCTGTCCACGGGCGGGTTCAACACCCCCAAACTCCTCATGCTCAGTGGGATAGGTGACACGTCAGAGCTGCGCAGCCACGGCATCACCGTGCACCAGCACGCTCCGGAGGTCGGCAAGAACGTCCAGGACCACATCCTCCACGGCGGGTGCCTGTATGAGGCGCCTGACGCCTTCGAGTACCGCAACAGCGCAGCCAACGTGTCGGGTTACTACAAGACCGACCCGTCCTTCGAGCTGCCGGACGTCAGCCTGGTGCAGATCGAGATCCCCTACGCCAGCGAGGTGATCGCCGCACGGTACTCACCTCCGCCGACCACCTGGGCGCTGTGTGGCGGCCTCGTCGCACCCAAGAGCCGCGGGACTGTCAGGTTGCGCTCGGCCGACCCCTCGGATCGTCCGATCGTGGACATGCAGTTCCTGAGCCACCCCGACGACGTCGCCGCGCTCGAGAGGAGCATCGCGATCGCGCGTTCGGTCGCGAGCAGTGACGCGATGAAGCCGTTCGTCGTCCGTGAGGTGGCGCCGGGGGCAGAGCTGCACGGACAGGAACTGGCCAACTTTGTCCGCGACGGGGCCACGACGTACTTCCACTCGTCGGGGGCCTGCCGGATGGGCAAAGACGACAAGGCGGTCGTGGACGGGGAGCTGCGCGTGAACGGCGTGAGCAACCTGCGCATCGCTGACAGCACGATCATGCCGCGCATCGTCGCCGTCCCCACCATGCCCGCCTGCGTGCTGATCGGCCTGCGGTTGGCCGAGATGCTCTTGGATCGCAAGGGTCACGGCCGGGACCACTAGACATGCGCCACGGCCCGTAGTCCGGCGAGCGGCTTCCTGCGGCTTAGCGCTGTTGAAGGCGGCACTCTCAACCAACTCACCAGTGCCTGACGCGCCCTGGCGGACATCGGCTGGGTTCGAGTGTCTGTGGCGAAATTGCGGCGAAGTTCGCTGGTGATCCGGGAAACCGTTGGCGACCGGTCGGCATACGCCGGTCTGTATAGCCGTCCCGAAGCGCAGGGCGTGGCGCGCCGGAGCGCAGGGCGTGGCTTGTGCCCCGGTTGTGCTCCCGCGCTCCGTCGCGATGCACTCCATGCACTCCATCGCCGCGCATTGAGCACGTCGTCACTCCTTGCCGTGACCCTTGGAAGCCTTCGCAATGAGCGGGTCAGCTCGCGAGCGAGGCCCACATGCGAGGCCGGCTTGCGAGATGCAAGGGTCGTTCGACGGGAACGCGTGTGCTCCACTTGTGCCCCCAAAGTTCGCGCCCCGAGGCCCCCACGGCGGCTGGCCGCCTGACCGCTCGCCGTGTCCGGCGGGCGCTGGAAGGCGCCGGTGGACGTCGAGTGTTTGTGGGGAATTCGCGGCGAAGTTCGCCGGCGAGCCGAGAAGCTGAAGGTGAGCCGGCGGCATACGTCGGTCTGTACATCCATCGCGAAAGCTTCGAAGGTTCGAATCCTTCACCTGCCACCCAGTGCACGAGAGGGCATCTGACCTGCGGAAACGCGGATCAGATGCCCTCTGTCATTACCGGGCAGGGTATGTGCAACAGAAGGATTTGCCGCCGAATCGCCAAGCCTCTGACCAGCGGAAACGCAACGCCGATTTGGGCGGCGGGGAATGGGTGGGGAAATCTGGGTGTCAACGGCCGTGACAGTCGGACTCCTGCGCCGGTGACCTGCACGGACACATGGGGTGGGGGTATGCAATCGCGGTGGAGTTTCGCACCGTACCGATTCTCGATGTTCCGGACGCGGCTGGGTGTGCAGGGCCTGCGGACAGACCAACCGTCTCGTGCGACGAGGTTGACGTCCGCCACAGTTCGTGGCAGTGAGTCGTGGGCCGGCGATGGGTTCCCTCGATGGCCCGCAGTTCCCTTGCGTTCGCCCGGTCCGGCGGCGCCTCGGACCCGGCGGATCAGGTCTGCGAGACACGGACGTCCAGTACTCCATAACTCGGCCGGCCGGGCTGGGCAGAAGTCAGGCGGCCTTTCCGGCATACGTCTCGATGTGTTCCAGTGCCATGTTCAGCGACGCCGCCATGGGCGAGGCATTGTGAGCAGCCTGTGACAGCAGGTATCCACCCTGGAGCGCCGCCATCAGACCTGTGGCCAGCCGCTCGGTGTCCGCCTCGGGTCGCAGCGTTCCGCTCGCCTGCATCCGGTCCAGTGCACCCCTCATCAGCATCTGCCAGGTGTGGAAGTGCTCGGTCAGCGACACCACGGCACTTTCGTCCTGGTCAGCCAGCTCACTGAGCAGCGACCCCAGGGCGCACCCATGCGCGCCACGCCTCAGCTCCACCCGGTTCACTGCGGCGTCCCTCCACCGTTCCAGGCCACGCATGGAGTCCACCCGGCCGAGCAGGGCGGTCTCGCGTTCGAGGATGACCTCAGCGCGGCGAGCGATGACCGCCGCCACCAGCGCCTCCTTGTCGGGGAAGTGATGGTAGAGCTGGGACTTGCTGACTCCTGTTGCCGCCCTGACGTCGTCAAGGCGGGTGCGGTTCACCCCGTGAACACGGATGAGCTCGTCAGCTGCCTGCAGGATTCGGGCGCGCGTAGCAGCACCACGAGCTGTCAGCCGCGGCGCGCGCTGACCCTGGTCACTGGGCACGCAATGACGATAGCTGGCGGACAGGACACCGGCATAGAGGCGGACCATCCCGTCCACAACCTCCGGGAGCCCGCCGCACCGGGCTACAGGGGTGTCATCGCTTGGCAGGGCACCAGCATGCGCGCCTATCGCTCTCGTGAAAACGAGCCGGCCCGGTAAGGAACATCGCCCGTCCGGCACCTACCTCCACAGTTCCACACAACGAAAAGGGCCGCGCCCACACGGGCCGAGCCGAAACTGAACCGGAGGTTCCAGCAATGTCAGATCGATTCGACGGACGCAAACTGGTCGTCACCGGCGGCAGCAGCGGCATGGGTCTGGCCACCGCCGCCACCGTCGTCGCCGAGGGCGGATCCGCCGTCCTGGTCGGCCGCAACCAGAACAAACTGGACGAGGCAGTCCAGTCACTGGGTGACGACGCCAAGGTCGCCACCATCGCTGGGGACCTGAACGACCCCACCCAGGTCGGCACCATCGTCGACACCATCACCCGCGACCACCCCGACACCAGCATGCTGGTGAACTCGGCCGGGTTCTTCATCCCGAAGAGCTTCCTCGACTACGACGTCGCTGCCTACGACTCCTACATGGACATCAACCGCGGCACGTTCTTCCTCACCCAAGGCGTCGCCAAGGTGATGATCGCCCACGGCGGCGGGTCCATCGTCAACATCGGCTCCATGTGGGCCCACCAGGCCCTCGCTGCGACCCCGTCCTCCGGGTACTCCATGGCCAAGGCCGGACTGCACTCCCTGACGCATAACCTGGCCATCGAGCTCGCAGGCGAGCACATCCGGGTCAACGCGGTCGCACCGGCAGTGGTGGCTACGCCCCTGTACGAGGGCTTCCTGCCCAAGGACGGCCTCGACGACACGCTGCACACCTTCGATACCGTTCACCCCTTGGGCCGCATCGGCACGCCGGAGGACATCTCTGCCGCCGTGACGTACCTGCTCTCCGATGACGCCAGCTGGGTGACCGGAAGCATCGTGAACGTCGACGGGGGCATCATGGCGGGCCGCAACTGACCGAGCCGGTGCCTGCCCGGCCGGTGCACCAGCACCCAGCACGGTGCCGGTGCCCCCTGGCCGCCCTACGGGAGGTGTTGCGTCCCCCTCCCGTAGGGCAGCCAAGGCACCCCACACACAGGCACCACCGACCGGCCAGCTGGAGTCCCTGACCGTTCTCGCTTCCATTCAGCCACGCCACACCCACAGGAGACCGCATGACCATCACGGACACGCCCTCAGGCAACACTGCAGACACCAGCCCGGCGACCGAGGTCGCCATCCTGGCCGGCGGATGCTTCTGGGGGATGCAGGAGCTCATCCGCAAGATGCCCGGCGTACGTAACACCCGCGTCGGGTACACCGGCGGCGACAACGCGAACCCGACCTACCGCAACCACAGCGGCCACGCCGAAGCGATCGAGATCCAGTTCGACCCCGACGTGATGTCGTTCCGGGAGTTGTTGGAGTTCTTCTTCCAGATCCACGATCCGTCCACCCTCAACCGTCAGGGAAACGACCGTGGCACCAGCTACCGGTCGGCCATCTTCGTCACCAGCCCTGCGCAGCACGCGCAGGCGCTGGACACCATCGCCGACGTCGACGCGTCCGGGCTGTGGCCGGGCCCCGTCGTCACCGAGGTCACACCCGCATCCGCGTTCTGGGAAGCCGAGCCTGAGCACCAGGACTACCTGCAGCGCATCCCGCACGGGTACACCTGCCACTTCGTCCGCCCGGGCTGGAAGCTGCCCCGGCGCAGCCAGTCCGACGCCTGACCCGTCCCCACAGCCTTCGAAAGGGGACCCCCGTCGGCGGGCTTTGCGGTACGACCTACCGCAGCCCGCCGACTGGGCGTGCCGGCACCGGCTGCTTGATTCCCGACACAGTCCAGGCGTCGGAGTGCGGCTCTGCGTGGGGTCAGCGGCTGCTGGTCAAGGACAGGAAGTGGGTGCGCAGCAACGGGGTCTCCCGGACCTGGCCGAGTAGCGTCGATGACACGGTCACCCGCGGTTCGAACATGCCGAGGTCCCCGTCGCAGGTGTGGTCCGCGTGGACAACCACCCCGATGCCCCGAGGGTGGAGCTGTCGCTCCAGCCAGTGCGCCACCTGGGAGGCGAGCTGTTGCGGCGACTGCGGCTGCCGGGCGAAGTAGCTCACCACGCGCGCCGGCTCGGTCGCCGCCATGAGCAAGTCGCCGGGGATGTACCCGATGTGGACCACCCCGGACAGGGGCAGCATGTGCTCCTCGCACAGGGCGCGGAAACCGATGCCCTTGCTGACGATGAGCTCTTCGTACTCCGCCCGGTTGGGGGACACCGCGATGTCGAGCGACTGCCGCGTCAGCATCTGCGTGAGCGCGTGCGCCATCTGCGCGGCCCTGGTCCCCAACAGGTCTTCGATACCCAGGGCGGTCAGCAGGGTCGTCGTCGCCGTCGTGACCTGCCCCGGGTCGATGCCAGTGTTGGTCGCGCACGCGGTGGTGCGGTCGCCACAGCCATACTCGGGCGTCGGGTCGCCAGTGCTGTCCGGCTCGATGTCCCGGGAACCGGGGTCGGCTGCGACCGGTGACGGAGGGCAACCTACGAGAGTCAGCCGGGGGCGACCGCGGCGAGTGTCTGTCACCGGTCCTGCCTTTCCGTGCCCTGCGCACTGCTTCGCTATGCAGTCGGACGAGCCGACGCCTTGGCCTGTTGGTGCCGGCCCAGCCCTCGTTTTTACGGGCGGCTCGGCAGACCTGGGGCCAGGTCCCGTGACGGGTCGTTCACGTCGCTCTTGCTGCGTCGCCATCGACCCGGCTGCCCGGCGTCGATGACCGGCCCGTACTCGGCGTGCCGGTCGACGAAGCGACCCACGACCGGGCAGTAGTTCGTCACCGTGCCGCCCGCAGCGCGGATGTCGTCCAATGCCGTGCGCACGAGCAGCGTGGACAGGCGGTGCCCCCGGTACTCCTCGTTGATGAACACGTGGGTGAAGACCCGGCGGCTTCCCTCCAGCCCGTACACGAGCAGCCCGGCAGAGACGCCGTCGACGAGGACCTCGTAGAACCCGCCGGCGTCGTCGTGGCGGACCGTCGCACCGTCAATGCCGGGCACTGCCGATGGGTTGGTTCGGTCGGGCATCGTGAAGCTCCTTCTCAGCCAGTGGTGTCATTCCTGACATGTGTGCCGCTGGAATGGCAGATCTTCCCTGCGCGGTGACTGGCTGTTGCGGTGGCGCCCGCTCACAGCCGCCGGCACAACGCGAACCCGGGAAGCGGTGTCACGCGAGCCGCCCAGGGTGGCCGGGCACAACGCCCCCGCCGACGAAAGATCCGCCCGGGCGCGACCACTACAAAGCGATCGCCCTCAGGCGCCGGCGCAATCACGCCACCCACGGACATCGCCAGGCCGTAGACACGGTCAGAGAAGGAGAGCATTGAGATGAGCACGCAGGCCGCGCCCCCGTCGTACACGCCCCGCGTGCCGCCGGGCGCAGACGACACGGTTTGCCAGGCGCTGCAGAGCGCCCTGGTCCTGATGGTCGACTTGCAGCTGCAGGCCAAGCAGGCGCACTGGAACGTCGTCGGGCGCAGCTTCCGGTCCCTGCACGCCCACCTGGACGACATCGTGGACCTCGCCCGCGACGCGGCGGACACGTTCGCCGAGCGGATGCGCGCCCTGGGCGCGTACCCGGACGCCCGCGTTGGCGTCGTCGCTCTGGCGTCGACGCTGCTACCTGCAGCTGAGGGTCCACGCTCGACCCAGGAAGTCGCCCGCGCGCTCAGCACACGCCTGCGGCTCGTCGCCGAAGCTCTGCGGCACGCGCACACGGCCATCGAGGCCCTCGACTCCCCGACCGCGGACCTGTTCAACCAGAGCGTGCTTGACGTGGAGAAGCACGCGTGGATGCTCGAGGCAGAAGTAGCACCACACGGCGCAGACCCGTCCTGACACCCCGCACCGACGAAAGGCAGGTCAAGACCATGGCAGTCACCCGAGGATTCACCCGCCGGGACCGCAGCGACCCCCGGCTCCCGCCCGGGCAGTACAACACCGGCGACGGCTGGCCGGTCCTGAGCTACGAACCGACCCCGCGGCTGGACACCGCCACGTGGACGTTCAACATCGACGGGCTGGTCGACCGACCCCAGACCTGGTCCTGGTCCGACCTGCACAAGATGCCGCCGTCGACGTACGAAGGCGCCATCCACTGCGTGACCACGTGGTCCAAATTCGACATGACGTGGAACGGCATCTCCGTCGACACCCTCCTGGAGCTCGCCGGGCCCCAGCCCGCCGCCGCTTACGTCATGGCGCGCTCCCACACCGGGTACACCACCAACCTCCCGCTCGAAGACGTCACCGGCGGAAAGGCATGGGTCGCCTGGACGGTCGACGGGAAACCGCTGCCCCTCGAGCACGGCGGCCCGGCCCGCCTGCTGGTGCCGCACCTGTACTTCTGGAAGAGCGCCAAGTGGGTTTCCGGGCTCTCCCTGATGGACCACGACGAGCCCGGGCTGTGGGAACGCAACGGTTACCACGACCGTGGCGACCCGTGGCGCGAGCAGCGCTACCAGGGCGACTGATGGACCGGCTCGTCACCACCCCCGTCCCCCCGGTCCAGCCGTGGCAAACGGCCACGGTCATCGGCGTGCGTCAGGAGACCCCGAAGGCGAAGACGTTCCAGCTGCAGATTGCTGGACCGCACGACTTCGTCGCCGGCCAGCACTTCATCCTTCGGCTGACCGCTGACGACGGATACCACGCGCAGCGCGCGTACTCGGCCGCGTCCCCACCTGGCCAGGACCCCCTCGAGGTGACCGTCGAACGGCTCCCCGACGGGGAGGTGTCCACGTTCCTGCACGACGCTGTCGATGTCGGTGACACCGTGGACATCCGCGGCCCCATCGGCGGTCACTTCGCCTGGGACGTCACCACCCCAATTCTGGGAGTAGCCGGCGGCAGCGGCATCGCGCCGCTGATGTCGATGCTGCGCGCCGCCCGAGCAGCGGGCCGTCCCGACACCATGTCCTTGGTCGTGTCGGCGCGGTCTCCCCACGAGCTCTATTACGCCGACGAGCTCACCGGACCTGAAGTGCACGTGGTCTACACGCGCACCGCCCCACCCGGCGACTCTCGAGGCGTCGGACGGCTGACCGTCGACGACCTCGCCCCCGTGGTGCAGGTCGGTCAGCCGGCGTTCGTGTGCGGCTCCCCGGCGTTCTGCGACGCGGTCACCATGCTGCTGGACTCCCTCGGTGTGCCAGCACACGACATCCGCGTGGAACGGTTCGGCCCCTCCGGATGAGGCCCGACGATGCCGGTGCGTGAGTTCTGGGCGCTGATGGACGACGAGTTCGGGCCCGCGTACTCCAGCTCACTGTCGAAGGGCTTGGTGCTGGCAGCCCTGAACGACTGCTCCGTGCTCGAAGCCGTGGAGCAGGGCCAGAATCTGCGTGAGGTGTGGCACGCGGTCTGTGACGCCATGGACGTGCCGGCAACGAGGCGAGGGTTCGAACCACCGCCTCACCGACAAGGTCGAGAGCTACCGCCCCCTACCGAGAGTCCAGTGCCGGCAAAGATTCCGGGTGCCGCCGACACGAACGCGTGAAGCGCCCCGCGCCCGCTCCTTGCGGCCGGGTCAGAAGATGAACGCACGGAGGAGTGGTCAGGTGGACTGCGCGACGATTGCCAGGTACTCGCCGGTGGCGACGAGTGGATTCCTGCCGTGGCATGACGTGCGCGCAGTCGCGCGACACGTCCAGGGCTGCCCGGAGTGTGCCGAGCTCCTGTCCCAGACGGCAACCGTGTCCGCGCTGATCGGACAACGTCTGAAAAGCCCCGCGGCGGCACTGGAGCCCATGGTCGCCGCGATGTCGGACCGCGACAAGGTGGCGGCCACACAGGCCGCGCTGACGTCCTTGGCGCGCCAGCTTGACCCCGCTCACGCTGACGACCTGGTCCAGGACACCTGGGACCACTTTCTCGAGGAGGAGCCAGGCCGCACGCCCCGCCGCGAGGACCTGACCGCCTACCTCCTGCTGGCCGCCGGCGTCCACCGTGACACCGACGAGGGCAACGAGGGTGCGTACGTGGACACCGTGCTGACCCACCATGCCCACTCGCCTGCGGAGGTGGCCGACCGGGACCTGCCAGCAGGGTTCGAGGCATACGGGTCGCTGCGCGAACTGGCAGACCTTGATGCCTTGGACCCCGATGCTGACTCGGCTGAGCTGCTCCTACCCGAGCTGTACAGCGACGGCGACGACCGGGGCAGCTGGGTCAGCCCGCCGACGGTGTGGCCGCACGCCACCCAGTTCCTCGGCCCCGCCGAGGACGCGCAGACGCAGGAGCTGTACGCCGTCGTCGACTCCGCACTCGATGAGCTGTCTCCCGCCGTGGCCAACGTCGTCTACCTCGTCGACGTCGAAGGACTCTCGCTGCACGACACAGCGACCACTCTGGGAACGGACCTCAAGGAGTTGCAGCGGGCCCTGGCCCGAGGCCGTCACCACGTGCGAGGCCGCGTCGACGCCTACATCAAGAGCCAGTGACCGCCACCAGGCGGACAACGAAGGGAACGAATCATGGACCTTGACCGAGCCAAGCATCTCCTGCTTGCTGAGCGCGAACGAATCAGCGGTCTGCTGGGAGCCTCAGCCACAGCTCGAGCGGAGGACAACGACGCCGAGCGTGACGCCGGAGACGGCGACGCGGACGGTGCGCAGCCGTTGGAGCACGAGGCGCTCGACATCGCCATCGCGACCAGTCTCCAGGAACGGTTGGCTGCCGTGGAGCGAGCAGAGGAGCGCCTGGCGAACGGCTCGTACGGCCTCTCGGTGGAAAGCGGGCTTCCCATCCCGGACGGCCGGCTGGAGGCTGACCCGGCGGCCGAACTGACGGTCGACGAGGCAGCCAAGTACAAGCACCGGCACCAGAAGCAGCCACGCGGCGAGACCGGCTTCTGACCCCCGGCCGCATTCCCAAGACGTTGAACGCACCGGTGCTGGCGCCTGTCGGCGTCGTCGCGCCGACAGGGCTTGTGGATGCCACGCGATTCGCTAAGAAACCGGCAGTCGCCGCCCACTACCCGCTGTGCATCGGCCTCCAAGGCCAAGCCGTGACGTCCGACCGCGTCAGGTGGCGCGTATCCCTGCGACCCGTCGCGGCAGAACGAACGAAGAAGGTGGACCATGTCAGGTGTGCCAACCTCGAACATCGACGAGGTCCGAGTGGTCGACGTCGTCGACAACCCGGTCAACCAGCAGTACGAAGCAGTGCGTGACGGCAAGGTCGTGGGGCTGCTCAGCTACCAGTGGCGCTCTGCCACGCACGTCGACCTGGACCACACCTACGTCGCCCCTGGGGAACGCGGGCACAACGTCGGCATCACACTGGTCGAGCACGCCATCGGCGAGGTCCGGGCCAAGGGGGCGACCCTGTCGCCCGGCTGCTCGTTCGTCGCCGAGCACATCGCCGCGCACCCCGAGCACGCAGACCTGGTCGCCCCGTCCCCAGCTTCGCGGGGACGGCGTCCCCGACGCCCCGGGTTCGATGCGGCACCTGCCGAGGCGTTCGTGCACGACCAGCACGACGTCCAGCTCCAGCCGCTGCAAATCGTGACCGCGCGCGTGCTGCTGCGCCCCTGGGAGCTCGACGACGTGGACGCCGCCCTGGACCTGTTCTCCGCCCCGTCGGTGGCGGTTTCGATGCACCCAGTCGTCCCACTTGTGCAAGCCCGAGCCGACGTGACCAGGCTGCTCGACTCGTGGATCCTCGAGTCGTACCAGGCACCGGTTCCGCAAGGACGGTGGGCGATCGAACGCCAGGACACCGGTGAGGTCATCGGCAGCATTGTCCTCACCACTGCCACACCCACCTCGTCCCTGCTCACGTTGTGGTGGCAGGTGCGCCCCGACGCCACCGGTGAAGGGTTCGCCACCGAGGCGGCGCACGCGGTTGCACACCACGCGTTCAGCGTCGGTGGCGCCGACCACCTGTACGCCCTCATCGAGCCGGCGAACGAGCGCGCCACCGCCCTCGCCACCCGGCTCGGCATGCGCCTGCAGGACACGACCCGTGAGTTCTACGGCTCGACCCTCCACCAGTACCGCCTGGACCCCGAAGACCTGGAGCAGGCCCAAGAACGACGCAGCCTGTCCCTGACCGACTAGGGCGACCCGTGAGCGACCCAGCCCCGTGAAGAAACGAGCCCGACGAGCCGCCCTCGGCGACGTCACCCAGTGGATGGCGCGGGAAGGAATCTCCTCCGCCCGTGCCTACCTGGCGACCGAGTCCGGAAGTGCCGGCATCCTGGCCACCGCCATCATCGTCGCGCTCTGCTGGGCCAACCTCGGGACGACCTACGCCGAGGTGTGGGCTGCGCACCTGTCCGTGCAGCTGGCGCACCACGGCGTCGACCTGACCCTGCACGAATGGGTCAACAGCGGCCTGATGACCGCGTTCTTTGCCGTCGTCGGCCTGGAGACGCGGCGCGAGTTCGACCTTGGCGAGCTGCGCGACCGCAGCCGGCTCCTGCTGCCGGTGGCCGCCGGAACCGGCGGCGCGGGCGCGTCCGTGGGCCTCTACCTGCTGCTCAACCACGCCAACGGGGCCGCCGCCGGCTGGGGGGTGGCCATGTCCACCGACACCGCCCTGGCGTTGGGCATCCTGGCCGTGGCCGGCCGGTCCGCACCCGAACGCACCCGCACCTTCCTGCTCACCCTGTTCGTCATCGACGACCTCCTGGCTCTGCTGGTCATCGCGGTCGTGTACAGCTCCGACGTCCGCGCGTGGCCCCTGGCCCTGGCCGTGCTGGCGTACCTAGCGCTGCTGGGGGCGATGAAGGCCGGGGCGAACGTCCCAGGCAGCTATCTGTTGTTCGGCACGGTCATGTGGCTGACCACGCTGAGCAGTGGCATCGACCCACTGGTCACCGGCCTGGTCCTTGGCCTGACCGCCGCCGCGTACTCACCGGGCCGGTCCAGCTTGGAGGCGGCGTTCGGGTTGTTCCGGCGCTACCGCGAGCAGCCATCCTCCGACCTCGCCAAGGCGGCCGTCGCCGGCTTGGCCGCAACACTGTCGCCGAATGCGCGGCTGCAGAAGCAGCTGCACCCCTGGACCGGATACGTCATCGTGCCTCTGTTCGCCCTCGCCAATGCCGGCGTCCAGCTCACCGGGCCCCAAGCGGAGCGAGCGTTCACCTCTGGCTTCACGTGGAGCATCGTGGTGGCCTACCTGGTTGGCAAACCAGTCGGTGTCGTCCTGACCGGTGTTGTGGTCTCGGCGATCGGTCGGTCCAAGGTGACTGTGCCCGTCGGGTGGGCGTCAGTGGTCGGAAGCGGCACGGTCGCCAGCGCCGCGTTCACCGTGTCGTTGCTCATCGCGAACCTGGCCTTCACCGGCGAACGACTGGAGCAGGCACGCGTCGCAGTCCTTCTGACCATCGTCGGGTCCACGGCGACGACGTTCGTCGTGTTCGCGGCCACCCGCCTTCTCGACCCGATGCGCCGTGCCCGGGCGTTGACCGGTGACGCCGAGATGCTGCTCGACCTCACCACTGCTGTGGAGGCCGGCAGAGACCATGTCCGCGGCCCGGGCGACGCACTGGTCACCATCGTCGAGTACGGAGACTTCGAGTGCCCGAGCTGCGGCCGCGCGGAGAAGTCCCTGGCTGCCGGGCAGTTGGGCGGCGACGTTCGCCTGGTGTGGCGGCACCTGCCCATCCCCGAGGTGCACCCGCACGCGGCCCTCGCCGCTCAGGCAGCTGAGGCAGCCGCGGCACAGGGCAAGTTCTGGGAGTTTCACGACGTCCTCCTGACCCACCAGGACCGGCTGCGCATCGAAGACCTACGGCGGTACGCCCAGCAGCTGGGGATGGACCAGGTGCGGTTCCTGCACGACATCCGCACCGGCAAGTACGCCCACCGGGTCGCCCAAGACGTCGCCTCAGCCGACGCCAGCGACGTCTCGGGCACACCAACGTTCTTCATCAACGGGCGGCGGCACTACGGCCCGCACGACGCAAAAACCATGACCAAGGCGGTAGAGGCCGCCGCAGTCCACGCCCAGATGACCGCACGGGGCACCTGACCAGCGCCGCTCACGTGACACCTGGGTCCTCAGCACGATGCCGCGTCGTCGTCAGCTGCTGGTCTGGAAGTGCCCGTCGAACCGGTCCCCGGTCCTCACATCGACGAACCGCAGACCGGTGACCTGGCCGCCCGTGACCAGCCAGCTCACCTCGTACGTCGCCCGGTAGGACGGCGGCCAGAACGAAGTGAAACGGCCACCGTCCACCGACCACTGCCCCTGGGTGGGGCGGCCACCCTCGAAGTATGTGGTCTGGCCCGAGGCGAGAAACGACTGGCTCGAGCCGTCGGTGTACCGCAACGGCGCGGCAGTCACAGCTGCCGGAAGGTCCAGCGCAGCGACCGCCTCACCGTCCTCGACGTCGAACCCGGCCAACGACTCCACCATGACGCGCTTCCCTTCCTCAGTGCTCCTTGTCACCGTTGAGTGTCTTCGCCGGCGGGAATCTGTCGTCCTCACCCACAACATCGCGGACTCACCAACCGACTGCGGCGTCAGATGCGCCCCGCAGCCGGCACTGACAGCACGAACGGATCGGATGGCGCGAGAAGGGACCACACCATGCACCCGACGTTGAACAGCGTCCGGTCAGCCATCGCCGGTGCCCCGGACAATGCGTGGGCGACGGACCAGGGCTGGCAGCCGCTGTACACCGCTCACCCCGACGCCAAGATCGTCATCGTCGGACAGGCACCGGGTCGCCGCGCCCAGCTGTCCGGCATCCCGTGGGACGACGCCAGCGGTGTCACCCTCCGTCGGTGGCTCGGAATGTCCGCTGAGGCGTTCTACGACCCACGCAACGTGGCCCTGCTGCCGATGGACTTCTACTACCCCGGCAAGGCAGAGCACGGCGACCTCCCGCCCCGACCAGACTTCGCCGCCCGGTGGCACCCGCTGCTCCTCGAGCACATGCCGAAGGTCCAGCTCACCGTCCTCATCGGTCAGTACGCCCAACGTCATTACCTCCGGGGCCACCTCAAGACCACCTTGACCGAAACTGTCCGCGCCTTCCGCGAGTACCTGCCCGACCGGTTTCCGCTCGTGCACCCTTCCCCGCTGAACTTCCGCTGGCAGGCACGCAACCCGTGGTTCGAGGAAACGGTCCTGCCGGAGCTGCGCCACCGTGTCGAGGCCGCCCTCGCGGTCGAACCGGCAGGTTGACTCGTGGCCGCAGACCCCGGTTGCTAAGACATCGGCCGCCGCAGGCACACACCCGGAGAGCGGACCCGATCGCGCAACGCGTGGTGGCCGTGCCAGGGGCCCGGGCGCGCCGGCTGATCGCGTGCGGGACGAGACAGCGACCACGGAGGCAGCGAGTGACTGGCACTGAACCAACCGCACTGACCCATGCTCGAGAGGCGGTACCTGTGACCATGCCGCAGTCGGTCTGCGTCGGTGCGTGCCATCGTGCCGGAGGCCAGGCCGACGCCGTCCGGCTCCCCGCGGCAACCGTTCAGGTGGTCACGTCGGCGATACCTGGTCTCACGCCCACGGGGGCGATCCCGGAGACGTTCGACGCGCAGGCGCAGCAGGCATGGGTCAACGTGCGCAAAGCCCTCCTGGCGGCCGGCGCATGCCTGCGCGACGTCGTCAGCGTCCGAGCAGCGCTGACCGACCCGCGCGACATCCCGGCCTATGAGCGGGCAACCGCCCAGTTCCTCGACCACGACGTGGTGACCTCCCTCGTGGTGGTGCCACAGCTGCGCCGTCCGGGGCTGCGCGTTCAGGTTGAAGTCGTCGCCACGCCGCGCGCTGCCGACCCCTGAGCCGGGCACTGCTCGAGGTGCCGTCGCCATGGCCGCGGCACGAACAGGTTCGTCAGCGCACGAGTGAGGGAGCTGCAGGGATTCGATGATCGACTTCTGCCAGATCGACGGACGGGTCATCAGCACCAGCAGGGTGATGCTCCGGCCGTGGACCGAAGCGGATGCCGTGGCCGCGTTGAGCATCTACGGCAGCCCAGCAGTGGCGCACTGGCTGGAACCGCAGATGCCCCGCGTCCCGGACACGGACACCATGGTCCGGATCCTGCGGTCCTGGGCCGAGGATGACCTCACCGCCCTGCCCCCCGTTGGTCGGTGGGCGATCACCCTGGCGTCCACACCGCAGGAGACCGAGGTCGTGGGCGGTGCGTCGCTGCTGCCGTTCGGTCCAGGTTGGGAGGACCTGCAGATGGCGTGGCAGCTCAAGCCCAGCCGGTGGGGCAAGGGACTGGCAACCGAGACAGGCCACGCCTTAGCGCACTACGCCTTCGCTCACGGCGCCGCGGAGGTGTTCGCCGTGGTGCGTCCCCGCAACCGTCGGGCCGCGGCGGTCGCCGAACGGGTCGGGATGGAATGGGTCGGGGAGACCGACAAGTACTACTCACGCCAGCTTCAGGTGTACCGGCTGCTGCACGCCGACCTGGACACCCCTGCCGGCGGAGTGCGCATCACCCCCACACCCGGGGCGCACTGAAGCAACCCGCGCCCGTCCCCCTGTTGACCGGCAGCAGGCGTCAGAGGCTGGGGAGCTCGTACACGAAGCCCTGCTCGGCGAGGTATCGACGAAGGTTACGCCGGGCGTGGAACATCAGCTGGTAGACGGCGTTGCGGTTGGACCCCAGCTGGGTGGCGATCTGCTCGATGGTGGCGCCGTGGACCACCACGCCGAGGAACACGTGCCGCTGCCGCTGCGTCAGTGACGTGTCCATCGCGCTCATCACCGCCTGCTTCAGCGCCACAGCCTCCGCCTGGGCCTCCGGCGTGGCGCCTCGAGACGCCGGCAACCGGTCCCACTCCTCCGAGGTCAGGCCGTGGGCCACGCTGCGGCGGTTGTGCTGGCGAATCTTCACGCGAACCTCGAAGGTCACAAAGCTTCGCGCCCAAGTGGTGAACATGCTGTCGCCGCGGAAGTCGGGAATTCGTCTGATGATGGACACCAACGCATCGGCCGCCGCTTGGTGGGCCAAGTCGTCTCGCTCAGCCCCGGACAGGCGTGAGGTGTCCGTCCGGCGACCGATCTCGCTGCGGGCAGCCCGTAACAGGTAGGCGTACAGGGCGTCTGCGGCACGTTCCCGCACCGCGCCCGGCTGGGTCAGCGCTGCCGTCCACCGCGCGTTCTCCCGGTCCCGCTCGGTGTCAACGACCGCGCGCTCACCTGCGCAGTCCGGCGGCCGGGAGGCCAATGCTGCCGCACCGTCGCCCGCGTCGACGGCTGGCCTTGCGGCCGGTCTAAATGGTCGATTGAGTCCAGTCTTGGCAAGGAGTTCGCCTGCATGGAAGTGCTCCAGCATGGCATCGGGCGGCACCTCAAGAAAGGACTTCATAGTCCAAAAATACAGCCCGCGTGTGCGGTGTCAATGCTGAGACAGTGACAAACTTCGCCCTTGTCGGCAGCTCGCCAGCGCCGGCCGCGACGCCTGTCGCGATGCGACACATCTGGACCGAACCGTCCCATCCAGAGGGTGTCTGGCCCGCCTCTTCGGAAGCAGAGGTTAGGCGGGGCGTCCGTTCGCGAACGGTGACAGGGCCGCCGTGATGACTCGGTTGGCGGGCGCCGGGAGGTCAAGCCGGCTGGACATCGCGGCGACGTACCCGCCGAGCCAGTCCAGCTCGAGCCGGCGGCCGTGCGCCAGGTCGTTGGCCATGGACGAGGTCATGTCGTAGGGCAGCCCGTCGCAGAACGTCAACCGGTCAGCCGCAAGGGTGCTGTCCAAAGGCACCCCCAGGCGCTGCCCGAGAGTGGTCACCTCCGTCATCAGCTCCAGAAGCAGAGCGCGGGACGCCGGGTTGGTCCGCACCACACCGATGGGAGAACGAGTGATGGAGGTGGCCGACGACAGGCCGACGAGGAACGTGAACTTCTCCCACAGGACGACGGTGATGTCCCTCGAGGTGACGCTGTCGACGCCAGCGCCGCGCAAGGCGGCGTCCAGCCTGCCCACCCGGTCACTGTCCGTGCCGTCGAACTCCCCGAAGACGATGCGCTGAAGCTCACCGTGGTGGGTGATCGTGCCGGGCTGCGTGACGAAGGCCGAGATGTACGCCGCCCCACCGAGCAGTTGCTGGGCTGGGACGTGGCGGCCGAGGACGTCACGAGCCAGCACACCGTTCTGCAGGGACAGAACCGCCGTGTCCGCCGAGATCATCGAGCCGAGCTGGCGGGCCACGTCTTCGGTGTCCCACGACTTGACCGTCACCAGCACCAGCTCGGGGTCGTGCAGGCCCGCAAGGTCGTCGGTGGCGTCAACCACCGGAAGATGATGGGTCTGGCCGCCGCTGGTCAGCGTCAGCCCCTCGGTCTGCAAGGCACGCAGATGCGCCCCGCGGGCGACGTACTGCACCTCCTCGCCAGCCAGTTGCAGCCTGGCACCGAAGTACCCGCCCACCCCGCCGGCGCCCACGACGGCAATCCTCATGCGCAGAACCCCGGATCAGTCGGTGACGCGGCTCGGCGCCGCGCCGTACACCAGGTCTCGGTAGTCGTGGTGCTTGCCCAGCCAGCTCCGCACGAAAGGGCACACGGCCAGCACCTTGTGCTGGCCCTGGCCCCGGATGTCGTCCAACATCCCTTGCACCAGCGCGCTGCCCACGCCCTGACCCTCGTACGCCGGGTCCACCTCCGTGTGCTCGATCACGATGATGGAGGCCGTGGCCTGGTACACGCTGTAGCCAGCCACTGTCTTGCCGCTGCGAGCCTCGTACCTGCTCTTTGACGCGTTGTTCTCTACCGTCAGATCCATCGGTTCTCCTTCGACATGTCCACCATCATCGTCGTGGGACGGGCCCTGCAGCGCTGAGGCGCTGCGCCACGAGAGCAAGCGTGTCAGGCACACGTCACCTCATGGACCTTCGTATCCGGCTGTCGGTGCATCTCTCGTCGCGCACCACCGTCTGGCGCGCCCTGTTCCAGCGACCGGACCTCGGTAAGACGCCCAACATGCCGGCCACCAACTCGGGTCAGCCCACACCCCTCCATGACCGCAGCCTGGCAGGAACGGCGTCAGAGCCCCAAGGGCGCCCAGCCCCGTGACAAGCGGCACGGCCACCGAACGGCGAACGGGACAGGACCATCAACCAAGAGGACGCCCCATGTTGCCGAACGGTTCGCCGTTTCCCCAGCTGTCACTGCACACACCAAGCGGGGATGAGCTGCTGCTTCCCGCTGCCACACGGGGAAGCTACGCCGTCGTGCTGGTGTACCGCGGTGCGTGGTGCCCGTACTGCGTGGCACAACTGCGCTCCTTCGCCAAACGGGAGGACCTGTTCAAGGCCGAGGGCATCACCACCGTCGCCTTCTCCGCCGACTCCCGCACGACGGCCGCGCACACCGTGGAGGACCTGAGCCTGCCCTTCCCGGTCGGCTGCGAGGCGGACGTGCCGAACGTGGCGGTGGCGCTTGGGTGCTACACCGACCCGGACGCGACGTTCTTCCAGTCCACCGGCTTCGTGCTCGACCCCGGCGGCAACACCTTGCTCGCGCTGTACTCCTCCGGTCCCATCGGCAGGCTGGGGCCAGCCGACGTGCTGGGTTTCGTCTCCAGGCGCCGCGACAAGGACATGGGGGTCGCGTCATGACCACTCGCCACTCCGACGGGTCCAGTGTGCTACGCCCGCTGACACCCGCCGAACCAGCACCCATGTCAACCCGCGGCCGGCGCCTGGCGTTCGGGTCGGGCGTGGCCGCGTTGGTGTTCTCCTTCGCCGCGAACGCGGCCCCCGTACCGCTGTACAACGTGTACCGGAACAAGGACGGTCTCACCAACGGCGCCGTGTCGCTGGCCGTTGTCGCTTACTCCTTCGGGACCATCGCCGCGCTTCTCCTGCTGGGGCGCCTGTCGAACCACTGGGGCCGGCGGCGCACCGCCATCGCCAGCGTCGTCCTCGTCGTGCTCGGATGCCTCATGCTCCTCCAGGTCCACAGCACCGGCACCCTCGTCGCCGCCCGCCTGCTGATGGGGGTGGGCTCCGGCATCGCCAGCACGAGCCTCACCGCCTACATCGTTGACACCGCGCCGCGTCGGCCAGCGTGGCTAGCGTCGGTCGCCTCCAGCCAAGGGCCCATGTTCGGTCTTGCGGTCGGCTCGGTCGGCTCCGGGGCCCTGGTCGAGTTCGCACCCTTTCCTCGCCAGCTCGTCTACGCGGTGCTCGTCATTCTGCTCATCATGACCTCCGTGCTCATCGCACTCAGCCCCGAAACGGTGGCGCCGAAGGGCGGCGCATGGCGGTCCCTGCGACCCCAAGCGGCCCTGCCCGCACGAGTAAGGCACCTGGTACCCGTGGCGGCGGCCGTGTTCCTGGCCACATGGGCCACCGGCTCGTTCTACCAGGCACTCGTGCCAGCCCTGGTGCAAGACCAGCTGCACACCACCAGCCCGCTCACCATCGGGCTGGTGTTCGCCGCATACATGGCATCCAGCGCCTTCGGCGCACCGCTTGGCGGCCGCCTCACTCCGCCGACCGCGCAGCGCGGCGGCATGCTCGCCTTCCTGGTCGCCATGGCCGGCATCATCACGGCCGTCACCTCCGGCCAGCTGCCCCTGTTCATCGCTGGCACCGTCCTGGCCGGCGCCAGCCAAGGAGTCGCGATCAGCGCCACCGTCCGTGGTCTCCTCTTCGGCAGCACACTGACCGACCGGGCGCCCATCTTCACCGTCATCTACCTGCTGTCCTACAGCGGCGCCGCATTCCCGAGCCTGATCGCAGGCGCCCTGACGGGCATCGTGTCGCTGACCACGATCGCCCTCGGATACGGCGGACTCACCCTCGCAGCCACCGCCTTCACCATCATCGCGGCCCGCGGGCCAGGCATCGCCGAGTAGCTCTCGGTGCGGGCCTGACGTCGGCCGGCGCTTGTGGACACGGTGCCCGGCGCGAGGACACTGGGAAGCAACGATCACCCGAGTGCGCCGTAAGCGCCACCTTCCTCGAAGCACCAACTCACCAACACCAACACACCAACTGAAGGAGCTGAGGTCCATGAAGGCGATCGTGGCAAGCGACCAAGCTGCCGGCCTGGCCGGCATGACCCTGACCGACCAGCCAGAGCCGACACCGGCCATCAACGACGTCACCGTCCAGGTGTACGCGGCAGGATTCGTCCCCACGGAGATGGAGTGGCCCTCCACCTGGGCCGACCGCGCCGGGCGCGACCGCGCCCCGTCCATCCCCGGGCACGAGATGGCCGGAGTGGTGACCGCCCTCGGGTACGGCACCACCGGCCTGACGGTGGGGCAGCGCGTGTTCGGCATCACCGACTGGCATCGTGACGGCACCCTGGCCGAGTACGTCACCGTCGAATCCCGCAACCTCGCCCCACTGCCCGGCGACGTCGACTTCACCGTCGGCGCCAGCCTTCCCATCTCCGGGCTGACCGCATGGCAGGGTCTGTTCGACCACGGCCACCTCCAAGCCGGCCAGACCGTGCTGGCGCACGGCGCCGCCGGTGCCGTCGGGACCATGATCACCCAGCTCGCCCGCGAGTTCGGCGCCCACGTCATCGGCACCGGCCGCGCCGGTGACCGGGACAAGGCCCTCGAGTACGGTGCCCACGAGTTCGTTGACCTCGAGAACGACGCACTCGAGGACGTCGGCCCGGTCGACCTCGTCTTCGACGTCATCGGGGGCGACGTGCAGAAGAAGTCCGCAGCCATCACCCGTCCCGGTGGAGTGCTCGTGTCGATCGTTGGGCCCGTCGAGTTCCGGCCAGCCGACGGACGCGCTGTCGACTTCGTTGTCGAGTCAGTCCCGGCCCAGCTGCGTGAGATCGCCCAGCGCGTCCGGGACGGGAGGATCCGCACAAACATCGGCCAGGTCGTGCCCCTGACCGAGGCGGTGGCCGCCCTGAGCTCGACCGAGCGCCGCAAGGGCAAGCCCGTCATCAACATCATCACCTGACACCACTGGGCACCACGGCACCCGGCCTGCGGGTGCCGTGTCCTGTGAACTCGCCTGGTCCGCCGCCCCCGACGGGGCGGTGGACCTGTGCCATGTCTGGGCGCGTCACGCGACGCCGGGGGTGGGCTGTCCGCGCCCCGGTGTCACGGTCGAGCTCAGCTCTGGGCGTGCCCTTCAACCTGGGACAGGGCCATGTCCATGGCAGCGCGAAGGGGTGCGGCATCACCTGATGTCTGCCCCAACAACAGCCCCCCGTACAGCAAGGCAGCGAACGCGGACCCCAACGTGGTGGTGTCCGCCGCGCTGGACAGGCTTCCCCTGGCCTGCAGCCGCGCCAAGGTCTGGGCGAGCGCCCGCTCCCACTCGCGCAGCCCCATCGCACAACCGTCGCTGGAGAGTCGCACTGCGTGGGCGTGAGAGTCGCCGCTCGGGGTTCGTGGCGTGGGCTCATCGCCGTCCTGGGCTTCGAGCTCGTCTGCAGCTTTGTCGATCACAGCGTCAGCCCAAGCACGCAGATGCTGGGGCGTGCTGACCTCCTCCAGCGACGGTTGCGCGTGCACCAGGCTCTGGCTGAGTCGGTCAATCGCGTGTGGTTCCAAGGCTGTCCTCCCATGTTGTGGACGTCCTCAGGGAGTGCCGGGCCGGCGCCCTTTCTCACGTCAGGCTCGTCGCCAAACACCTCACATCTCGGTCCCGCACGGTTTTCGCGGGACGGGCGCACCCCAGCGGTAAGACCACTATTTGCTGCGGTCACGAACAGCCATGACCGTCCAGGACCTGCCGTGGGCACCCGCGTGCCAGGACGACCTGGAGTACGGCACCTGCGTCGTGGGCGCGGCAGCCAGCACCAGTGTGCATTTCCATGAACGGACCGTGTGGGGCCAGCGCATGCTCTACCGCGAGGCCGGCTCACCGGGGAACCCGACGGTTCTCCTCCTGCACGGGATGACCTCGACCGCTTGGAACATCACGTCGCTGCTTCACGCCCTCGCGCCAAACTTCCATGTCATCGCCCCCGACCATGTAGGCGCCGGCCTACACCCGGCGCCCGGACCAGTCACCGCCGAGCAGGCCGTGGCAGGCATGAGTGCCCACCTTGACGCCCTGGTGCGACAGCTCGATATCACGTCGGTGGGTGTGGTCGCCCAGGACATCGCAGCGTGCGTCACCCAGGAGTTACTCGCCGCAGGCCGCAAGAACGGCGCAATCTGGGCTGCGGCCGTCGAAACGCTGCCCTCCGGCCCAAGGGCTCCCCAAGGCGACCACCGGAACCTCCTGCCGGCGGACGAGTCGGCCTTCAACCCAGATGTCCACACGCTCCTTGCGGCTCACGAGCCCGCAATCACCTTGGCCGCGAGCACGTTCACCGCAGCCGGCATACCCACCGTCCGCTTCCACGCACAAGATGGCGTCGCACACTGGTGCGGACCGGACAGCATCCGATCAGGGTTGCACTCGGTGGGCACGCGTCTCCTACCCAGTTCCGCCGCGGAGCTCGGCCCGGCCGCGCAGCTCACCTATCTGACGGCGCAGGACGGCACACCCGTGGACCATGAGCTGTGCCGTCTGGGTCGTTGGCTGACGCGCTTCCTGATGCGCCACGCACCCGCCCCTCACGCCTGAACCGTGCACTCGACGCCAGTCGCGGGCAAAGGGTGGGCCGTCGCCGGTCACCAACCAAGAACAGGACGGCCGTGCGCTCACCACGCGGGCCACCGAACAACAAGCAAGGGAGACCGTCATGGCGACTCAAACAGTCACCGCGGACACGTTCGAGCCAGTAGTCACTGAGAGCACCATGGCGCTGGTCGACTTCTGGGCCACCTGGTGCGGTCCGTGCCGCAGCTTCGGACCCATCTTCGAAGCCGCTTCCGACAAGCACCCGGACATCGTCTTCGCCAAAGTCGACATCGACGAGAACTCCTCGCTGGCGACCGGTGCCGGCATCAGCTCCGTGCCCACGCTCATGGCCTTCAAGGAGGGCGTCCTAGTGTACAGCCAGCCCGGCGCGCTGCCCGGTCCCGTCTTGGAGGACTTCATCAGCCAGCTGCGCGAGCTCGACATGGACCACGTCCGCTCCCACCTAGAGCACAACGGCGACCAGCACCACCCGTCGCCGGCGAATGCTGACCCTCAGCCGGAGCGGCACTACCACGACGGGGCCGCCGAGCCGCAGCAGCCGAACGGGGGCTGAAACACGGTTCAAAAGCCGGCGACGTAAACGGGCGGTAAGCCATGCGACAACGTCCGCACTCTGCTCGAGCAGAGTGCGGGACGTTGTCGCGTCAAGACCTCGGACGGTCAGGGACGACCCGTCGTCGATCGCGAACACTGCCTTTCTAGGGTTTGTCCCCAGTCTCGGTGTGGGTGCCGTCGGACCGGCTCGACATCACGGCCACCACCGTGGTTGGAGTTGCCGGCACGCTGCCTGGGGCCGCCTCTGGGTGGTGCAGGTCGAACGCGGGACGCTCGGAGCGAATGCGCGGGAGGGTGTCGAAGTTGTGCCGAGGCGGGGGGCAGGACGTCGCCCACTCCAATGACCCGCCATAGCCCCAAGGGTCGTCGGTCTCGACCAGGGGCGCCGTGCGCCAGGTCTTCCACACGTTGTAGAGGAACGGCAGCGTGGACGCGCCGAGGATGAACGACCCGACCGACGACAGCTGGTTCATCCACTGGAAGCCGTCTTCGGGCAGGTAGTCCGCGTACCTGCGCGGCATGCCCTGGGCGCCGAGGACGTGCTGGACGAGGAACGTGGTGTGGAAGCCGACGAACAGCAGCCAGAAGTGGATCTTGCCGAGCGTCTCGTCAAGCATCCGACCGGTGAACTTCGGCCACCAGAAGTAGAACCCGGCGAACATCGCAAACACCACGGTGCCGAAGACGACGTAGTGAATGTGCGCGACGACGAAGTAGCTGTCGGTGATCTGGAAGTCCAGGGCGGGGCTGGACATGATGATGCCGGTCAGGCCACCGAACAGGAACGTGACGAGGAACCCGATGGACCACAGCATGGGCGTCTCGAAGCAGAGTTTCCCGCCCCACATGGTGCCGATCCAGTTGAAGAACTTCACACCGGTGGGCACGGCGATGAGCATGGTCATGACTGAAAAGAAGGGCAGCAGGACCTGGCCGGTTGCGTACATGTGATGGGCCCAGACCGTCACGGACAGGGCCGCGATGGCGATGGTGGCGAACACGAGGGTCTTGTAGCCGAAGATGGGCTTGCGGGAGAAGACGGGCAGGACCTCGCTGATGATGCCGAAGAACGGCAAGGCGATGATGTAGACCTCGGGGTGCCCGAAGAACCAGAACAGGTGCTGCCACAGGATGGGGCCGCCGTTCTCGGGGTCGAAGATGTGGGCGCCGAAACGCCGGTCGGCACCGAGCGCGAGGAACGCGGAGGCAATCACGGGGAAGGCCATCAGGACCAGGATGCTGGTCACCAGCACCGTCCACGTGAAGACGGGCATGCGGAACATGGTCATGCCGGGCGCGCGCAGGCAGATGATCGTGGTGATGAGGTTGACTGCGCCGAGGATGGTGCCGAACCCGCTGAGCGCGAGGCCGAACACCCACAGGTCGCCGCCTACGCCAGGGCTGTTGACGGCGTCGGAAAGGGGGGCGTAGCTGGTCCATCCGGCTGCTGCGGGGCCGCCTGGGCTGAGGAATCCTCCGATGACGATGAGTGCGCCGAACAGGTAGAGCCAGTAGGCGAACATGTTCAGGCGTGGGAACGCGACGTCGGGTGCCCCGATCTGCAGCGGCATGACCGCGTTGGCGAAGCCTGCGAACAGCGGGGTCGCGAACAGCAGAAGCATGATGGTGCCGTGCATGGTGAACAGCTGGTTGAACTGCAGTGGGTTGTCCACGACCTGCAGTCCCGGTTCAAACAATTCGGTGCGAATCACTAGGGCCAGCACGCCAGCGAACAGAAAGAAGGTGAACGAGGTGATCAGGTACAGGTTTCCGATGACCTTGTGGTCTGTCGTGGTCAGCCAGCCCACCACGCGGGCCTGCGCGCGGGTGGGGTTCTGGTCAGAGGAGGACGTAGCCGTTGGCGACGGGGTCTGCGTTGGCGGGTAGGGCATTGTTGTTTCTCCCGAATGCGACCCGGTGGGGTCTTGGTGCTGTGCTGATGGGGCCGAGCCAGGCCCCTCGCGAAGAGTTGGCTCTGTGGTGCTGCGGTGGTGTTGGCGGCAGGTTGGCTGCTTGGGGGAGTGGTCCTAGCCGACGTCGACGAACGCTGGGTCGAAGGCGATGTAGGCGCTGAAGTCGGCCCCCACGCGAGCTATGGCGCTGGGCAGTGGCATCGGGTAGCTCCAGGCGGCCGCGGTGCTTCGTGACTGTGGGGTCAGAACGTCGAAGTACTGGGCGGCGCCCTTCCACGGGCACGTGTACGGGCGCGGCGACGGCTGGAGAGCTCCGTCCCTGACGCTGGCTGGCGGAAAGTAGAGCCTTCCTTCAATCCAGACGAGATCATCGTCGCTGGCTTCGGCTACCACGTGGCCCAAGAGTTGTGCCTTCAAGGTTGGCTCCTTCGTCATTACGGACAACGGTCAGTTGTGGCACGTCCACGCGGAATCAGGACGTGCTGATTCCGCGTGTCCGAGGGCAGTGCGAATCGTGCGGAGGTCGGCAGAACATCCACTGATCGGTAAGTTGCACACCGGGATCGGCTCTTAGCAGCCGCGCCTGCGCGGACCGTCAATTTCCCCAGGCGGAGGTCGGCTCAACGGATGCTCACGCACGAGGTCGTGGCACTTCCCTGCGTGAGGCTCGGTTGCCCGCGTGCCATGCCGCCGCTGGCGGCCCAGAGGGCCGTGAAACGCCGTGCCCTTGACATTGACCCATATTGCGAGCCACTCTCATTTGAGAGACACTCTGAAAGGATGGCCGTGGCGGGTCTGCGCGAGCGTAAGAAGGAACGTACGCGGGAGACGATTCAGCGCGAGGCACTTCGGCTGATCGTGAATCAGGGCTACGAGGAAACCACCTGTGAACAGATCGCCGCTGCCGCGGAGGTCTCGGCGGCGACGTTGTTCCGCTACTTCCCGACCAAGGAGGACATCGTCCTGCAGGACGGCTACGACCAGGTGATCGGGGCAGCGGTCGTGGCCCGCCCGGCGCGGGAGCGACCGTTGGTGGCGGTGCGCCGTGGCTTCGCAGATGCCTTCGCCGAGGTGTATTCGGGCGACGTGGAGCCGGTCCGCCAGCGGACCGCACTGATCCTGTCGGTGCCTGCGTTGCGGAGCCGTTCGCGAGAGCAGAGCGCCAGCTTGGTGGCGCACCTGAGCGAAGCCCTCGCCACGCGGGACGCCAACGGCCGGCAGTCGCTGAGGACGGAGGTGGCGGCCGCGGGCTGCGCGGCGGCGGTCTCCGTTGCGGTTGAACGATGGGCCGCCCACGGAGGGCACCTGCCGAAGATCGTGGATGACGCGCTGGCTGCGTTGGGTGCCCTTTCTGCGGGGTCGGCTCGATGAGGTCGTCGGTGATCCGCTTGAGCGGCCTTTCCAAACGCTATGGATCTCTGGCAGCGGTCGATGATGTGAGCCTTCAGGTGTTCCCGGGGGAGGTCTACGCACTGTTGGGCCTCAATGGGGCGGGCAAGACCACGCTGATCCGGGTGCTGCTCGGGATGATCCGTCCGAGCGCTGGCCACGTCGAGGTCGCGGGTCGCCCGGTGAGCGATCGGTCGATGTGGGGTCAGGTCGGCTACTTGGTCGAGACGCCGTCGGCGTACCCGGACCTGACGGTCCGGGAGAACTTGGAAGTGGCGCGACGGCTGCGTGGGCTTCGGGAGCCCGGGGCGGTGGAATCGGCTGTGGACCGGTTTGGCCTGTCGGCATATGCGGACTCGCGCGCTCGGACCCTGTCACTGGGCAACGCGCAGCGGTTGGGAATTGCCAAGGCGCTGCTGCACCATCCCAGGATCCTCGTGCTGGATGAACCGGTGAACGGACTCGACCCGGCGGGGGTGGTCGAGGTTCGCACGATGTTGGTCGAACTTGCCCGCGAGACGGGTGTGACGGTGTTCCTTTCCAGCCACCTGCTCTCCGAGGTCGCCCTGGTGGCAGACCGCATCGGCGTGCTCCACCACGGGCAGCTGGTCGAGGAGTCCTCCACCACCGAGCTGGCGGCTCGGGCCGGCTCCCGGCTCGAGATCGAGACCCGTGACCTGTCCAGTGCGGCCCGGGTGCTGCGGGCTGCCGGATTCATGGTGCGGGAGGTGTCCGGCGTGCTGGTCGTTGAGGACCATGCGGCGGTGCAGCATCCAGAGGAGGTCGCCATTGCATTGGTGACGGCCGGAGAACCGCCGACCCGACTCGCGGTCGTCGAAGAAGACCTCGAGAGCCACTTCCTGCGACTGGTCGCCGCTGCCCGACCGGTGGGAGTCCCGCAGTGAGTGGCGGGCTCCGCGCCGCGGTCTGGGCCGAGCAGCTGAAGCTCCGGCGCTCCGTCCTGCCGTGGGTGACGGGGACCGCGTTCCTCGTGGCGGCGCTGGTCGGCGGATTCTTCATGTTCGTCCTCCAGGACCGGGCCCGGGCCCGTTCGCTCGGTCTGCTCGGCACAAAAGCTCAGCTCGCGGGCGGCGCGGCGGATTGGGCCGGCTACTTGGCACTCGTGTCACAGATCGTCGCGGTCGGTGGTCACCTGGTGTTTGGGATGGTGCTCATCTGGCTGTTCGGGCGGGAGTTCTCGGACCGCACTGCGAAGGACCTGCTGGCCCTGCCGACGTCACGGGTGGCGGTGGTGGCGGCCAAGTTCATCGTGGCGCTCGGCTGGTGCCTACTCCTGGTGTGCCAGGTGCTGGTCATGACTTTGGGGATCGGGGCACTGCTGCGGCTCCCCGGGTGGTCGGCATCCACGGTGCTCCACGGGTTTGGCGTGACCTTTGCGGTGGCGCTCCTGACGGCAGCCCTGACCGCTACCTACGGGCTGGTCGCCAGTTGGGGACGCGGCTATCTGACCGCGGTGGGGGTGATGTTCGCGATCGTCTTCGCCTCTCAGATCATTTCCGCTGTGGGGTATGGCGCGTGGTTCCCGTGGGCGGTTCCATCGCTCCTCAGTGGCGTGGCCGGGCCCGACCAGCCCCTGCCGGGCGTGCCGTCGATGGTCAGCGTGGTCCTGGTGGGCTTGGTTGCCAGCATCGCCACCGGTCTGTGGTGGCAGCATGCCGACCACGACCGATAGCTCGCGCCGCATGGACGTGAAGCATGGCCCCGCTCGGGCGCCAGGAGCTGACCGGTCCCGCCGGTTCGGGGCCAGGAGTGCGGTTGGTGGGTAGCCTGAGATGGACAAGAAGGGCGCGAAATGAGCGGACGTCGGACAGGGTTGGTCTCAGCAGCTGCCGTAGTCGGGACAGCGTGTGTCGTCACGGATGCCGTAATGGGTGGCGCGCCGCACGCGTTGGTCTCGGTCCTCGCCGGTGGGCTCGTGGGTGCCTGGGCGCACGTCTACGTGCGCTGCATGTGCGCCTCCCAACCCCTCGTTCTGAGGTCGTTGGAACGCGCCATCGCAACCGGCGCGATGGCCGCACCGGCCGCCATGCTCCTAGCGCTGGTTTTTGGGCCCGCGGTGTGGGTAGTTCTGGCTCTCGCCGGGCTGGCGTGGGCTGCTGCTGTCACTGACGACGGCCATCTCCCTGCGACCACACTGCGCATTCATCGACCTCGCACCCCCGGAGTCGGCCCACACGCGTAGCCCGGTCCTAGGGCGCTACCGCGGTCCGAGGGCGGTAGCGCCGCCAGGGCGGTACGGTAGCCGCGGAGCGCCGGGAAGTCTGGTCGGCAAAGTAGGCAGTCGTGGCCAACAGACGGGACTTCACACATGCGAGCCGGCGACCTGGCACAACCATTCGAGACAGTGACCCCGGAGACGGAGGTCCTGGCGGCGGCGCAGGCAATGGCCGCAGCCCGCCAGCCCGGACTGATCGTCTGTGGGGACGACGGGCACCCCTACACGATCGTTCCCGGGTCCCAGGTCCTGCGCTTCCTGATCCCTGAGTACCTCCAGAAGACCCCGGCGCTTGCGCGGGCGCTGGACGAGCAGGCGTCCGAGGAGCTGTGTCGCAAGCTGGAGCGCACCACGGTCGGGGAGCTTCTGCCGCACCCGAAGGACATCGACGAGCTGCCCGTGGTCGACGTCGACGCGACCCCCTTGGAGGTCGCGGCCGTCATGGCGCGGATGCACAGCCCAGTGGTGGCGGTCGTCGATGACGAAGGCGGCACCGGTCGGGTCGTGGGCGCAATCACCGCAAGTCAGCTGCTCGGCCACCTGCTGCCGCCGGGTCCCGCCCAGTCATGACCGAGGTCTTCGTCGTCGTCGTCTTCGTGGCGGCGTACATTCTGATCGCCACCGAACGCATCCACCGTGTCGCCGCTGCCCTGTGGGGTGCCGCCGCGATGGTGCTCCTCGGCGTGGTGGACACCAAGGTGGCCTTCTTCAGCGAAGAGACAGGCGTCGACTGGAACGTCATCTTCCTGCTGCTGGGCATGATGGTGATCGTCAGTGTGCTCAAACAGACCGGCGTCTTTGACTACGTCGCCATCTGGGCCGCCAAGCGCACCCGCGGCAGACCTTTCGCCACCATGGTGCTGCTGGTCTGCATCACCGCCCTGGCATCCGCGTTGTTGGACAACGTCACCACGGTCCTGCTGATCGCCCCGGTGACCCTGCTGGTCTGCGACCGGCTCGGGCTGCCGCCGGTGCCGTTCCTGATCGCCGAAGCCCTGGCTTCCAACATCGGTGGCACTGCCACCCTGATCGGTGATCCACCGAACATCATCATCGCGAGCCGGGCCGGCCTGACCTTCAACGACTTTCTCGCCAACCTCGCACCGATCGTCCTGCTGCTGCTGATCGTCTTCATCGGCCTGTGTCGCGTGCTGTTCCGATCGGCCTTCCAGTACCACCCAGATCGGGTCGCCACGTTGATGGCGCTGGACGAGCGTGAGGTCATCCGCGACCACGGCCTGCTGATCCGCTCAGGAGTCGTGCTCGCCCTCGTCATGGTCGGCTTCGTCGCCCACTCCGCACTGCACATCGAGCCCTCCCTGGTCGCACTCCTGGGTGCTGGCGCACTGGTAGCGCTGTCGAAGCTCGACCCTCCAGAATTCTTGGAGGAGGTGGAGTGGCCGACCTTGGTGTTCTTCATGGGGCTGTTCATCATGGTCGGTGCGCTCATCGAAGTGGGTGTGATCGGCCGCCTGGGTGAGGCAGTCACCGACGCCGTAGGAGACCAGTACCTGCTCGCCTCCTCGGTCCTGCTCTGGGGATCCGGGGTGGCGTCAGGTGTTGTCGACAACATCCCCTACGTGGCCACCATGAGCCCCCTGGTGAAGGACCTGGTCGCCTCAGGCCAGGGCTCGCCAGGAGCGGACGCCCTCTGGTGGGCCCTGGCCCTCGGAGCCGACCTCGGCGGCAACGCCACCGCAGTCGGCGCCAGCGCCAACGTCGTCGTGATCGGCATCGCCGCCCGCAACGGACACCCCATCTCCTTCTGGAAGTTCACGAAGTACGGTGCTGTCGTTGCGCTCGTCACGATCGGCGTGGCCTGGGGTTACCTCTGGCTCCGCTACTACGCCTTCGCCTGATGGCGGCTCTCGCGGCGGACCCTCAGGCCAAGAGCGTGGCCTGAGGGTCCGGGTGTGCTCGAGAGACGACGTCTCGCGTCGTCTGCCTGTGGGGAAATCGCGGCGAAATCTGCTGGGGAGCCCAGAAGCGGCTGGTGGGCGGGCGGCATACGTCGGCCTGTAAATCCATCGCTAAAGCTTCGAAGGTTCGAATCCTTCACCTGCCACCACGTGCCCAGAGGGCGCCTGACCCGCGGAAACGCGGATCAGGCGCCCTCTGTGCGGGGTAGGGGTATCCAATCGAGGTGGACTCCCAGACCGCTGCGATTGCGAGCCGCAGTCCTTGTCTTGCTCGCCGCGGACTCGGATGCCCGAGGGCTACGAGCGGGGGGCGGTGATGGATTGGCGAAGTTGAATCGGCATGTCAATGAGCTGGATTCCCCGGGGGGCATCGGGATCCAGGACCTGTGTCATCGCGCGTCGACCCATCTCTTCATAGGGGAGCTTTGCGGTGGTGAGGCCCGGTCGCATGTAGGAGGCGAGTTCGTCGTCGTCGAAAGAGGCGATGGACACATCGTCGGGAACGGTCGCGCCATCTTCCGTCAGCGCCTGGTGCGCGCCGAAGGCGACGCGATCATTGAGACAGATCAGGGCGGTGACCTTCACTCCCGAATCGAGGATGCTCCTGGTGGCGTCGTACCCATTCCAGGGCTCCCACACTTCGAATTCGGCCGTGACGGCAGGCGCAACCCCTGCCTCGTCGAGTGCTTGGTAGATGCCTGCGAACCGGCTGCCGATGGTGGCCGAGATGGTGGGGCTGGCGATGGCCTTCGGGGCGTATCCGACGATCCCAATTCCGTGGCGGTGGCCGGCGTCCAGCAGCTGCCGGGTCACCCGGTAGCCCGCCTGTTGCTCCGCCGGTAGGACGGCTGAGTGAGCACTGGTGCTGGTGGCGTTTGCAGTGACCGCGCGGAGGCCTTCGGGAAGGTCCGGCAGCTCAAGCAGCCGTGCGGTGAGCGAGCCGAAGACGATTCCATCGACCTGGCGGTCGATCATGAACTCCAGGGCCTTCTCCAGCTGGAGGGGGTGGTTTCCCGTCTCCGCGATCAGCACCCCGTGGTCGCGCTCGTCGGCAACGTCGAGCAGCCCCCGGATCATGGCCGAGGCGAACCGCGTGATGGTCACTTCGTCGGAGATGAAGCCGACCGTGTGCGTCTTGCCCATCCTCAGGGACCGCGCGGCGGGGTTGGGCCGGTAGTTCAGCTCGCGCGCCGCCGCCTGGATCCGCTCCATGGCATCCGCGGACAGCCGCGACCCGGGACGGTTGTTGAGCACCAGGCTGACAGCGGTTTTTGACATCCCGGACTTGGCTGCGACATCAGCGAGGGTGACGCGCTTGGTCATCCGCTACTCCCTCCTGGCTGTGACGCGCTCGGCCACGTAGGGCTGATCCTATCCACAGGGACCAGTACTCAGTCACGAAGTTGCACTTGAAAAGGTTTTAGCAAGCCCTTGTGGTGTCATCTCGACGCTGCTAGCCTGCAGTCTGCTGAATCAATTTAGCACTAGAAGGACCCTCCCACCCCAGGGGTCCCTCGGCAGCCCCAACGACGAGGCCGTGGCCCGCACTTTCGTCGCTGAGGCCCGGCCTTGAAACGTCGGTCATCACACGATGGAGTCGGCACGACCGTGCGCACGGGCACTGACCCAGACAACCAACGGAGCCCGTCATCCCGGCTCTGCACATCCCTATCTGCACATCCTCATCTGCACCTGGACCCCTCGGAGGACTTCCGTGAAGCTCAACCCAACCCAACGCATCGTCGTCGGCCTGCTTGTCGCCGCCCTACCCCTGTCACTCACCGCCTGCGCCAAGGGCGGCAGCTCCAGCGGTGGCGGCAACGGCGAACTCGCCATGTGGACCCACAACGCCGGAAACAAGGAAGAGCTCGCCGCGATCACCAAGATCGTCGACGACTACAACGCCAGCCAGACCAAGTACAAGGTGAAGATCCAGGCCTTCCCACAGGACTCCTACAACCAGTCCGTCGTCGCCGCGGCCGCGTCGAAGAAGCTGCCCTGCATCCTGGACATCGACGGCCCCAACGTCCCCAACTGGGCCTGGGCCGGCTACCTCGCCCCCCTCGAAGGCCTGGACAGCACGCTCTCCAAGTTCCTGCCCAGCGTGCTCGGCAAGTACAACGGCAAGACCTACTCCTACGGGTACTACGACGTGGCCCTCGTGATGGTCACCCGCAAGACGATCCTCGAGAAGAACGGCATCCGGGTCCCCACCATCGACCAGCCTTGGACCAAGGACGAGTTCACGGCCGCACTTCAGAAGCTCAAGGCGTCCGGGAAGTACCAGAACCCCCTCGACATCGCGACCAGCTTCACCGGTGAGTGGTGGCCGTACGCCTACTCGCCGATGCTGCAGAGCTTCGGCGGTGACCTCGTCAACCGGACCGACTACAAGTCGGCGGACGGGACCCTGAACGGTGACAAGGCGGTTGAGTGGGCCAAGTGGTTCCGCGGCCTGGTCACCGACGGACTGGTGCCCCTCAAGTCAGGCGCCGACCCGGCCAAGGACTTCGTCAACGGCAAGACCGCCATCCTCTACAACGGCACCTGGACAGCGACGGACACCCGCAATGCATTCGGCGCTGACACCCTGTTCCTGCCGCCGCCGGACCTCGGCAACGGCCCCAAGATCGGGGGCGGCTCGTGGCAGTGGGGCGTTTCGACCGGCTGCGCCGAGAAGGCCGGCGCGCAGGACTACATGAAGTTCGCCGCCCAGGACAAGTACGTCGCGTCGGTGGCGGCGGGAACCAAGAACATCCCGGCGACGGATGCGGCCGCCGCCACCGTGCCCGGCTACCAGGCTGGTGGTGAGAACGACGTCTTCCGTCAGTACGCCAAGAAGTTCGCGGTGCTGCGTCCCATCACCCCCGGCTACCCGTTCATCGCGACGGAGTTCACCAAGACTGCCCAGGACATCCTGACCGGTGCCGACCCCAAGAAGGCGCTCGACCAGGCCGTCAAGGACATCGACGCCAACCAGAAGGGCAACGGCTACTTCAAGTGAGGCCGTGACAGGACCCGGTATGCCGCGGCGAGTGTTCCACCCGCGGCATACCGACCTGACGACCTGACCTCACAACCTCGGCCTGACATCAAACCGAACGTGCGTGACCCGTTGTGCACATCAAAGGAGACGGACAATGACGACCATCTCGACGCCTCGAGCCGACAAGCGCGGGAAGCCGGCCGCGACCGGCAAGCGCGGGAGGCCAACGGCGACCGGCAAGCCTCGACGGCCCGGGCAGGCGACCGGCACCGCAGTGCTCATGCTGCTGCCCGCTGCTGTCCTGTTGATCACCTTCCTGCTGATCCCGATCGGCCTCACCTTCATCCTCGCCTTCACCGACGCGAGACTGATCTCTCCCAGGCCCGCCCAGTTCACCGGCCTGGACAACCTCACCCGGCTCTTCGGCGATGAGACCTTCTGGAAGTCGCTGCGCAACACGATCATCTTCGCCATCGTCATCGTGCCGTTGCAGTCCGCCTGCGCCCTCGGGCTGGCCTTGCTGGTCAACGTCAAGATGCGCGGAGTCAACTTCTTCCGGACCGTGTACTTCCTTCCGGTCGTCACCTCCATGGTGGTCGTGTCGATGCTGTGGCTGTTCCTCTACCAGAAGAACGGCCTCATCAACCAAGCACTGTCGAACTTCGGGATCGCCGGGCCGGACTGGCTGGGCGACCCGCACACCGCGCTCATCGCCATCATCCTCATGTCCGCCTGGCAGGCCATGGGCTTCCACATGGTCATCTGGCTCTCCGGCCTCCAGACGATCCCGGGCGACCTGTACGAGGCCGCCGACCTGGACGGCGCCGGAACGTGGCAGAAGTTCCGCTACGTGACCTGGCCGGGACTTCGGGCAACCCGGACCTTCATCCTGATCACCATCACCATCTCGGCGTTCTCGCTGTTCACCCAGGTCAACATCATGACCGAAGGAGGACCCTTGGACTCGACCTCCACGCTGGTGCTCATGGCGGTCCGGACCGGGTTCCAGCAGCAACAGACGGGCTATGCCTCCGCGATCTCGCTGGCCTTCTTCGTGCTCGTCCTCGCAGTCACTCTTGTCAACCGTTACCTCACTCGTGAGAAGGCCTGACCATGACCACCCTGCCCCACGTCGCCGAGACGGCGGCCCCCGCAACCCACCGCCCCGACCAGGGCCCCAGCCGGATCAGCGTCGCCCTGGGCGTTCTCCTTCGGGCGGCCCTGTGCCTGGTGTTCGGTTTGCCCCTGGTGTTCATGATCATCTCCAGCTTCAAACCCGACAYCCAAATCTTCGCCGACCTCACCGGCCCGAAGGCGTTCCTGCCCGTCGGTGACCTGTCCTTGGACAACTACACGGGAGTCTTCAACAGGGTCCCGTTCGCTCAGTTCATGATGAACTCGATCCTCATCACGGTCGTCACCGTGGTGCTCGGGCTCATCGTCAACTCGATGGCGGCCTTCTCACTCGCCCGGATCAAGTTCCGCGGCGGATCCTTCGTCCTCGGGATCATCCTCGCGACCCTCATCGTGCCGTTCGAGACCCTGGCCCTGCCCTTGCTGTGGTGGTCCAACAAGCTGCCCTTCTTCGGACCGGGCGGCTTCAGCCAAGGATGGTTGGACACCTACCAGGTGCAGATCGTCCCGTTCATCGCCAACGCATTCTCGATGTTCCTCTTCTACCAGTACTTCGACAGCATCCCCAAGGAGCTGGACGAGGCTGCCATGGTCGACGGGGCGAGCTGGTTCCGCATCTACCGCAGCATCATCATGCCGCTGTCAGGCCCCGCCATCGCCACGGTCGCGATCCTGACGTTCCTGCCGATGTGGAACCAGTACCTGTGGCCGCTGATGTCCGTTCAGTCCGAGGAACTTCGCCCGGTGATGGTCGGCATCGGCTACTTCAAACAGCTCAACGTCGCCTGGGGCCAGATCATGGCGTACGCGACCATGATCACCGTCCCGGTGCTGATCCTGTTCATCGCCTTCCAGCGATCGTTCATCAACTCGATCGCATCCTCCGGCGTCAAGGGCTGAGAGCTTGGTGCTCCAACTTCCCGGGACAAGCGGGTGGTGCTTCTGGCTCGACGACGACGGCCAGAAGCACCACACGTCCTTCCTCAGCGCCCGCGTCAGCTGCGCAAGCCACACCTTCTTTCGCGCCCGTTCCAACTCACTATCCAGCGGAGTCAGCCCATGAGCCACGCAAAGAATGGGCGACCAGCCTTTCACTTCACACCCCGACAGGGTTGGCTCAACGACCCCCATGGAGTCGTCTTCCACGACGGGAGATACCACCTGTTCCACCAAGCCCTTCCCGAGCGGGTGTCATGGAGTCCCGAGATCAGCTGGGGGCACGCCACAAGCCTCGACCTGATGAACTGGGTCCCGGAGGCGACCGCGCTCGAGCCTGCCCCCGATGAGACCGGATGTTGGACGGGAACCCTCTGCCTCCGCCCGGACGGGCAGCCGCTGATCCTGTACACCTCGGCCCGGGAACCACATCTTGATCTTGCGGACGTGCGAGCCGCATCTCCCGCAGACTCCACGTGGCAAACGTGGACGAACGGGGAACGCGTCGCCCTTCCTCTCGATGTGAAGACGCGCAAGCGGATCACCGTCTTCCGTGACCCGTCAGTGCGGCGAGAGAATGATCGTTGGCGAATGGTGGTGGGCGCTGGATATGAAGACGGGCGCCCCGCAGTCCTCAGCTGGGTGTCCAAGGACCTGACCACCTGGGCCTTCGATGGCGAGCTCGCGGTCGGAGTCCTCAGAAACGACGGACCCTGGCTCGGCACTGCGTGGGAATGTCCCCACCTGGTCAGGGTGGACGGGCATGACGTCCTCTTCGTCGGCTCCTGGAAGGACGGCATCACCGGCGAAGTACTCGCTGCCGTCGGAGAGCTTCAGGACGGCCGGTTCGAGAGCACCGAATGGACGCAGATTACGCACGGGGGAGGCCACTACGCCGCGACAGCGTTCCTCGACGCCGACAACCTCCCGTGCGCCATCTTCTGGATCCGGGGAGTAGCCGACCTGGACGCCGGCTGGTCGGGCGCCCTCAGCATCCCCTACCGGCTCTCGGTCGTCGACGGTGCGCTGCACCTTCGACCGCACCCCAACGCGATGAACGCATTCCCAACCAACGGCGCCGACCCGAACGTCCAGCTGCTCGAGGTTGACGAGATCGACGGCTTCCACCACAACGGCATCGACGTGACGTCCGGTCGCGACGAGCTCGTGGTCAGCATCGGCTCGACACACCTGCGCATCCCATCAGTGCGCGGCAGGCCTGCCGAGAACCTGACCGTCATCGTCGACGGTCCTGTTCTGGAGGTCTGCACGGGGACCTCAATCGCCGGAGCGCAACTGCCCGTGCCGGCAGCCGCGCCCGTGTCCCCGACCAACCCTGGCGGCCTATCGTGACACCGCAGATAGACCCTCAGGCTGGTACCGAGCCACTACAGCCAGCCTCGGACGAGGGCTGCGCCGTGGCGCGAGCGCGACCCGAAGACCACCACGCACCTGGTCCGCCGACGGTCAAGGATGTGGCGCGAATCGCTGGAGTCAGCACTGCGACGGTCTCGCGGGTCGTGAATCAAAACACCCACGTCAGCGAAGCCGCCCGGACTGCTGTGCTTCACGCGATCACGGCGCTCGGGTACGAACGCAACGAGGCGGCAGCGTCGATCCGGCGCACCCGTGCCTAGCGACTCCCAGTCCGCCGCGAACTCGGCTCTGTGCATGGGGATGTTCGTTCGGCGGCAGCGAAACAACGAAGGAGACATTGGTGTTTCGACTCCCGGACTCATGGGTGTGGGACTTCTGGCTCGTCGACGACGGCCAGAAGTACCACATGTTCTTCCTCTTCGCCTCGAGGGCGTTGCAGGATCCAGACGCCAGGCATGACCGAGCCTCCATCGGGCATGCAGTGTCGGAGGACCTCCGCAGCTGGATACGAGTTGAGGATGCGCTCGTGCGCAGCGACGCACCAGCATTCGATGACCTCGCCACCTGGACCGGGTCGGTCGTCAGGCATCCAGACGGTCGGTGGTTCATGTTCTACACCGGCGCCACCCGCGCCCCCGCCAGCAGCAACATCCAAACCATCGGCTTCGCCACCAGTACCGATCTGATCCACTGGGACAAGGGCACGGGTCCCGTCCTGGCAACAGATGACCGATGGTACGAGAAGCTTGCCGCCGGGCGTTGGCACGACGAGGCATTCCGCGACCCCTGGGTGTTTCCGGACCCGGAGGGTTGCGGATGGCACATGCTGATCACGGCTCGGGCGGTCTCCGGTCCGCCGGACAACTTCGATCGAGGCGTCATCGGCCACGGTTGGTCCGCGGACCTCACAGGGTGGGAGCTGCGTGGCCCGCTCACAGAGCCGGGCCAGGGCTTCGGCCAACTAGAAGTCCTCAACCTCCTGGACTTCGATGGCGCTCACTTCGTCACGTTCAGCTGCTTGGCACAGGACGCCGCACAGTGGCGCCGCGCGACGGGCACCACGGGGGGAGTGTGGGCAGCAAGGGCCGAAACACCGTTGGGTCCGTACGACATCGAAGGTGCACAGTTGCTGACCACCGATGAGCTGTACGTCGGCCGGTTCATTCGCGACCGAACCTCCGGCGACATGATGTTCCTCGCGTTCATCAACCGAGTCGACGATGTCTTCATCGGCACCGTCACTGACCCGATGAAGTGCGTGCTGAAGGACGGACGCATTTGGTTCGTCGACAGCTACGGCGCCCATCACGAGAAGCACCCACCGCCAACGGGCTCCTAGCCAACAGCCCTGGTGGCGGAATGCCGCACGCCGATGGGGCGGTCGAGGACCATGCCGATGCCGGCCAGGTTGAGACCGGCGTCCAGCAGGTCCGCGATCCGGCGCAGCCGGTCCACGTCGTTCGCGCTGTACCGGCGGGTGCCGCCTTTGGTGCGTTCCGGTCGGAGAAGCCCGCGCGCCTCGTAGAGGTGAAGGGTCTGCACACCCAGGCCGACCAGCTCGGCGGCTACGGAGATGCCGAACACGCCGCGGCCACTGTCGGGAGCGGGCAAGGTGACGGGTTGCGCCTCCTTCCTCGAGAATTCATGGAGTTCCCCCTTGCATCAGTATGGCCTTGGTGCTACATAAAACCTATAGCGAATGCCATAGATCCGCGATTTCTGTGGCGACGCTCGCAGCATCAGGCAAGAACGACGGAGGTGAAGACGATGCTGATGCGCACCGACCCTTTCCGTGAGCTCGACCGGCTCACCCAACAGGCGCTGGGCACGATGGCGCGGCCCTCGGCGATGCCGCTGGACGCATGGCGGGACGGAGACGTCTTCCATGTCGAGTTCGACCTGCCAGGCGTCAGTCACGACTCGATCGACATCGACGTTGAGCGAAACGTGGTCACCGTCAGGGCCGAACGGCCGGCGCGGGCCAGTGACGCAGAGCTGATCGCCGCGGAACGTCCCCGAGGGGTGTTCAGCCGGCAACTGGTCCTGGGGGACACCCTGGAGACTGAGCGCATCGAGGCCAGCTATGACGCCGGAGTGCTCACGTTGAAGATTCCGGTTGCTGAGCAGGCCAAGCCGCGCAAGATCGAGATCAGCAGCCGGAACGAAGGCCAGCAGGCCATCACCGCCTGACCCTGGGTGGTGAGGCACATGCTCGCCGTTGTTGCTGCCCAGGCCGACGCCTCCGCCATGCAAAGCGCCGTGCGCGGTGTGGACGAGGAGTTCCTCGAGCTGATCTGCGCGGACGAAGAGCTGCTGCGGGCCGAGTTCGACGCGATCATCGACCAAGAATGGTTGAGCCGTCCCCCTCCGGCTGACCCACCCGCCGCGTCACCTGGACCCGGCCCTGGACCGCGGCGGCATCGGCCGCCGGCCGGTGGCGTGGCGTCCCCGCGTCGACCACACCACCCCGGTGCCGACGGGTGGAGCCGGCAACGCTCGCCCCCGCGGCTCAGCCGCAACCACGATCTGAGACCGAACGAAAAGGATCGACGAAGGTAGGTGATCGCCCGACACCCAGCACCCCACAGGATGAAGCATGCGAACAGACTCTCGCCTGGGCCGCGTTCGTGCCATCGCGCCCGACGCAGGCTGCGCGACGCCCACGCCTTGACGGCGTACCCGTTCGCGGCCCAGGCGAGGCCCATCAGCGACACCCACAACCCCACGATGGTGTCGCCAACCGTGCTACAGCGACGGGACCGCCCATCAATGATCTGAACCTTCCGGCGCAGCCATGACCGTTGACCGCACCGACCCCTACGCCGTCTTGGGCCTGACCCCGAAGGCCACCCAAGGCCAGATCCGGCGCGCGTACCTCACCCTCTTGCGCCGGCATCACCCCGACACCCGCGTGCGGGGCAACCCCGCCGACAACGCAGCCTCAGACAGGACACTGCAGCAGGCCAACGCCGCATACGCGATCCTGGGCGACCCGGCCCGCCGAGCCGACCTCGACCACCCCCCAAGCCCGCCCCAGACCAGCACCGCAACCCGGGTTCGCCGCGGAATGCCCTTCGCACGCAGCGCACCTGACCAGCCACCCATCCAGGCCGGTCCCGTGCGCTGGCATGATCGCCGCCGATAGGTGGGCATTCGAGCAAGGCCCTCGGCCCAGCCCGCGCCGCCCAGTCCGTCGTCGTCGCGGGCGAAGGACGGCGGACCAGAACAGCCTCCCGCGCCCGACAGGGACGTGTCGGGCCCGGTGCGGTGAAGCGGCACGTGGGTGGGCGGCATACGTCGGTCTGAATATCCATCGCGAAAGCTTCGAAGGTTCGAATCCTTTCACCTGCCACCACGTGCCCAGAGGGCGCCTGACCCCCGAAACGCGAGCCTGGCGCCTCTGTCTGTACCCGCTAGGGGTATGTCGTGAAGGAGACCTGCGGCCTTGTCGCGGCGTCAACCAGGGCAACGTCGCCTAGGGTCGGGGAAACGGGTCCGACCCCGTAGAGGGATGGAGCCATGTGCCACTACTGCGGGTGTCGAGAGATGCCTCTGATCCGGGACTACATCGCCGAGCACGAGCGGGCGACCAACCTCGGTGGCGATGCGGTGCGCGCCATCGACCGCGGTGAGCTGGCCGTGGCGAGTGAGCTTCTACGCGTGATGGGCGCCGAGCTGCGGTCCCACTGGCAGGGCGAGGAGAACGGCCTGTTCGCGGTGATGGGTCGCGACCCCCTGGCGGCGGAGCACATCGGTCCATTGGTGCGGGAGCACCGCGAGCTGGCGGACCTGCTTGTCACCGTGGACCTGGCTGACCCGGCCGACCAGGAACGCATCCGGACTGCGGTCTCCGAGCTGCACGAACACATCGCGAAGGAAGAGGACGGCCTCTTCCCTGCATCACTCATCGCGCTGGGAGGCGCCGAGTGGGACGCCTCGATGCTGGCGTGGCAGGAGGCTCACCCGGGTCAGAGCATGATCGGGCAGTGATGCCGGGTTGGTGAAGGGCCAGCCGCCCGACCTTGGGGCAGTGCGCAGGCAGGCGGCCAGGTGTCAGCCGTTCTTCTTGCCGACGCTCAGGAGGATCGCGGAGTCTTCGTCGGCCTCGAGGGCGTGCCTGGCATCGGGCACGACCAGCAGGTCCCCCGTTGACCCGCTCCACGAAGTGTCCCCGGAGATGAGCCTGACGTGCCCGTGCAGGACCTGGACCGTCGCGTTGCCCGGATTCTCGTGCTCGTCGAGGGCGCTGCCGGCGCGGAGTGCGATGAGGGTCTGGCGAAGGACATGGTCGTGACCTCCGAACACGGTTTGCGCACTCCGTCCGCTGGTCGCCGTCCGGGCGAGCTCGAGGTGGTGTCGCGTCAGGTCGTTGAGGGACTCGTTCTGCATCGGGCTCATCTCCAGGGTTGTGGTTCAGGTCTGGCCGGGGCGGAGCGCCCTCAGCCGACGCGGTCCCAGCCGCGACGAGGCCGGTGGCTGCCGAGCTGGGTGTCGTCGCGACTGCGGTAGACGATGTAGGGGCGGGTCAGGTAGCCGACCGGCGCGCTGAACACGTGCACCAGCCTGGTGAAGGGCCACAGGGCGAACAGCCCGAAGGCGACGAGCGCGTGCAGCTGGAATCCCAGCGGCGCGTCCGCCATCAGGGAGGCGTCGGGGTGGAACGCGAGGAACGAGCGGTACCAGACGGATACGCCCTCGCGGTAGTTGTACTCGCCGCCGATCGTCATGATCGAGCCGGCGATGGTGTTCCACATGCCCAGCATGATCACGACGCCCAGGAAGGCGTACATGACCTTGTCCATGCGCGTGGTGGCGGAGAAGACGGGGCCGACGGTGCGTCTGCGGTAGATCAGGATCGCCATGCCGACCACGGCCATCACGCCGGCCAGCAGGCCTCCCGTGACGGCCACCACGTGGTAGGCGTGCTGGCTGACGCCGGCCCAGTTCGTCCACGACTGCGGCACCAGCAGGCCGATGATGTGGCCGCCGACGACGCCGAGCATCCCGAAGTGGAAGAGCGGGCTGCCAATGCGCAGCAGGCTGTTCTCGTAGAGCTGGGACGATCGCGTGGTCCACCCGAACTTGTCGTAGCGGTAGCGCCACAGGTGACCGACCACGAAGGTCGTCAGGCACAGGTAGGGGAGGATGACGAAGAGGAACTCGTTCATGTGCGGGCTCCCGGGAACGACGGCATGGGCAGGGCGATGGATGCCGTGGCACGGGTGTCCGCGCCGGGGCTGAACTGCGGGTTGGCGAACGGGGCGAGCCCGACCTCTTCCTCGGGTGGCCCCTCGGCAGCGAGCCGCCGGACGGCATCGCGCTCGTCGCCACGCAGGGGCGGCAACGTGGCGGTGACTGCATCGATCAGGTGCGCCCACGCCGAGCCCATGTCCCGCAGCGAGAGTCGCAGCAGCTCGAGGCCGGCCCGGTGGTCGAGCATCAGGTCGCGGCCGATGTCCTGGTCGACGGTGGCGGCGAACTCGAGCACGACACAGAGGTGGTCGGGCAGCTCCCCGTCGTCGAGCTCGAACCCGGCGCGGAGGTACGACTGCTTGAACCGGAGCAGTGCCATCCCGCGCTTGCGGGTGTCCCCGTGGGCGAAGTAGGTCAGGAACAGGTTGCAGCGGCGCCGGGTGTCGAACGTCTCGACGTAGTCCGACTGGAGCTCCGGCAGCGGAGTGGACTCGAGGTGGTCAAGGAAGGCCCGGATGGAGCCCCCTACCGCCGGCGTCAGCTGCTGCGAGGCGGACCTCAGCAGGTCGGCGCGGGCGAGGAGGAACTCGTCCGGGTAGTCGAGGAGCAGGGAGACCGACTGCCACACGATGGTGAGCTGGTCGGGGGGCAGGGTCGGTCTTTGACGGCGGCTGCTCATGAGTCGGAGCCCGTTGGTGGGAACATCCCCGGCGGGGAGCCCTTGCCATCCCAGTTGAGGAGGTTGACACGGCCCTTGGTGTTGCTCGGTCCGGCCAGCGAGTCGGAGGTCTGCCGGTCCTGCAGCATCTGGAAGTTCTCGACCGCGATCGGCGTCGGGATTCCGGACCCCTCGCCGAACAGGTCCTGCTGTCCGCCGCCGTAGTCCGACACGGAGCACTCCGTGGACAGCTCCTCCAGGGAGTGGGCCTGCTCGGCGTGCGCCGGCGGGATGACGTAGCGCTCGTCGTACTTCGCGATCGCGAGGAGGCGGTACATGTCGTACATCTCCTCCTCGCTCATCCCCACAGCAGCCGGGATCGAGGGGTCGGGGTCGCGGCCCATGTTGATGTCGCGCATGTAGCAGCGCATCGCGGCGAGCTTCTTGAGGACGGCGTCAACGGGTTCGACGTCGCCGGCCGTGAAGAGCTCGGCGAGGTACTCGATGGGGATCCGGAGGGCGTCGATCGCGGCGAAGAGGTTGCCCTTGTCCTCGGCGTCCTCCCCGGTCTCTGCGACGACGTCGACGACGGGGGACAGGGGTGGGATGTACCAGACCATGGGCATGGTGCGGTACTCCGGGTGGAGCGGCAGTGCGACCTTGAAGGTGTTGATCAGGGCGTAGATCGGTGAGCGCTGTGCCGCGTCGATCCAGTCGCGGGCGATGCCGGCCTTCTCCGCCTCACGCATCACCTCGGGGTCGAACGGGTCGAGGAACACGTCGCGCTGGGCCTCGTAGAGCCCCTGGTCGTCAGTGGTCGAGGCCGCCGCGAGGACCTTGTCGGCGTCGTAGAGCATCAGGCCGATGTAGCGCAGCCGACCCACGCAGGTCTCGGCGCACACGGTTGGCAGGCCGACCTCGATACGCGGGAAGCAGAACGTGCACTTCTCGGCCTTGCCGGTGCGGTGGTTGAAGTAGATCTTCTTGTAGGGGCAGCCCGAGACGCACTTGCGCCAGCCGCGGCACTTGTCCTGGTCAACCAGGACGATGCCGTCCTCCTCGCGCTTGTAGATCGCGCCACTGGGACAGGACGCGGCGCACGACGGGTTGAGGCAGTGCTCACAGATCCGGGGCAGGTAGAACATGAAGGTCTGCTCGAACTCGAACTTCACCTTGTCGGCGATCTTCTTCAGCATGGGGTCGCGGTGCGCGGTCTCGGTGGAGCCGCCGAGGTCGTCGTCCCAGTTGGCCGACCACTCGATCTTCATGTTCTTGCCGCTGATCAGCGACTTGGGTCGTGCGACCGGAGTGTGCTCCTGGGCGGGCGCGTCGGTGAGGGTGGAGTAGTCGTACGTCCACGGTTCGTAGTACTCGCCGATCGAGGGCAGGATCGGGTTGGAGAAGATCGTCATCAGGTTCTTGAGGCGTCCGCCTGCCTTGAGCTTCATGCGGCCGCTCTTGGTGAGCTCCCAGCCGCCCTTCCACTTCTCCTGGTCCTCGTAGGTGCGCGGGTAGCCGAGCCCTGGCCGAGTCTCGACGTTGTTGAACCAGATGTACTCGGTGCCCGAGCGATTGGTCCATGCCTGCTTGCAGGTCACCGAGCAGGTGTGGCACCCGATGCACTTGTCGAGGTTCATCACCATCGCCATCTGGGCCATGACCTTCATCAGTACGTCACGTCCTGGCTGCGCTTGCGGATGATGGTGACCTCGTCACGTTGGTTGCCGGTGGGGCCGAGATAGTTGAATGCAAAGGTCAGCTGGGCGTACCCCCCGATCAGGTGGGACGGCTTCACGAGCAGCCGGGTCAGTGAGTTGTGGATTCCTCCGCGCTTGCCGGACGTCTCCGCCAGCGGTACGTCGATCAGCCGGTCCTGGGCGTGGTACATGTACACCGTTCCCTCCGGCATCCGGTGCGAGACGATCGCCCGGGCCACGACGACGCCGTTGCGGTTGACCGCCTCGATCCAGTCGTTGTCCTTGATGCCGACCTTGGTCGCGTCGCGGTCGCTCATCCAGATGTTCTGGCCGCCGCGCGAGAGCGAGAGCATGAACAGGTTGTCCTGGTACTCCGAGTGGATCGACCACTTGTTGTGTGGGGTCAGGTACCGCACGGTCAGCCCTTCGACCTGGCCGGCCGAACCGTCCGACACGGTGCCCAGCGCGGGCTCCGCGAACAGCGCCGCCATGTTGAGCGGGGGCCGGTAGACGGGAAGACCCTCGCCGAGCTCGGTCATCCAGTCGTGGTCGAGGTAGAAGTGCATCCGCCCGGTCAGGGTGTGCCAGGGCTTCTTGCGCTCCACGTTGATCGTGAAGGGTGAGTAGCGCCGCCCGCCGGTCTCCGAACCAGACCACTCCGGCGAGGTGATCACCGGCACGGGCGGACCCTGGGTGTCGGCGAAGGTGATCTGCTTGCCCTCGTGCTCCTCGGCCAGATCGGCCAGTCGCACGCCGGTGCGCTTCTCGAGGGTCTTGAAGCCTTGGGTCGCCAGGTGCCCGTTGGTGGTCCCGGACATCGCGAGGATCGCCTCGCACACGTTGACGTCCTTCTTCAGTGACGGCCGGCCGTCGGCCACGCCGCCTCGGACCGCCCCGTTCTTGGCCCGGAGGTAGTCGACCTGCTGACTGAGCGCGAACGTGACGCCCTTGGTGGTCGCGCCGAGCTTGTCCACCAGGGGGCCGAGTGCGTTCATCTTCTGTGCGACTGCGCCGTAGTCACGCTCGACCTCGACGAGCTTGGGCATCGTGACACCGGGGATCGGCTCGCACTCGCCCTTCTTCCAGTCGCGCACGACCCCGTGCGGGTTGGCCATCGCGTCGGGGGTGTCGTGGGTGAGCGGCACGGCGACCACGTCCTTGCGGACACCGAGGTGCGTGGCGGCGAGCTCGCTGAACTTCTCGGCGATCGTCTGCCACGCATCCCAGTCGGTGCGGGTCTGCCACGGCGGGGCGATGGCGGGGTTGAAGGAGTGCACGAAAGGGTGCATGTCGGTGGTGTTGAGGTCGTGCTTCTCGTACCAGGTGGCGGCGGGGAGGACGACGTCGGAGAAGATCGTGGTGCTGGTCTGGCGGAAGTCGATCGTCATGAGCAGGTCGAGCTTTCCCTCCGGTGCCTCGTCCCTCCACTTCACATCGACGGGTCGTTGCCCCTCAGGTGTCTCGGTGGCTCGCACCGAGGAGTCGGTGCCGAGCAGGTGCTTGAGGAAGTACTCGTTGCCCTTGCCGGACGAGCCGAGGAGGTTGGCCCGCCAGATCGACAGGATCCTCGGGTAGTTGCTGGGCGCGTCGGGGTCCTCGCCGGCGAAGTCCAGCTCGCCGGACTTGAGCTGTTCGACGACGTACTCGCCGATCGGCTTCCCCGCGGCAGCCGCGTCGTCGCTGAGGTCGAGCGGGTTGCGGTCGAAGGTGGGATAGGACGGCATCCAGCCCATCCGGGCGCTCTGGGCGATGACGTCGGCAGTGGACTTGCCCGCGAGCTGGCCCTTGCCCGTGGTCGCCGAGAGGGTGTCGGCGCCGAACTGGTCGTAGCGGAACTGGTTGGTGTGCAGGTACCAGTACGCCGTTTGGATCATGTTGCGCGGCGGCCGGTTCCAGTCGAGTGCGTTGGCGATCTGGGTGTAGCCGGTGATCGGGCGGACCTTCTCCTGACCGACGTAGTGGGCCCAGCCGCCGCCGTTGACGCCTTGGCAACCGGTGAGGTTGGTGAGGGTGAGGAAGGCGCGGTAGATCGTGTCGGAGTGGAACCAGTGGTTGGTGCCGGCGCCCATGACGATCATGGACCGGCCCTTGGACTCCTCGGCGTTCTGGGCGAACTCGCGCCCGATCCGAGCGGCGGTGGCGGCCGGCACTCCCGTGATGGCCTCTTGCCAGGCGGGCGTGTACGGCGACTGTGCGTCGTCGTAACCCCTGTTGTCACCGGTCGGCCAGACTCCCGGAAGGGCCTGACCCTCGTGCGACCGGCCAACCCCGTACTGCGCGAGGAGCAGGTCGTAGACGGTGGTGACCAGGTGACCCTCGACGCGGCGCACGGGTATGCCCCGAGGGAGGTCGGCGGCCGCGCCGTCAGGGGTGTCGAAACGCGGCATACGGACGACGACGGACTCAGTCGCGGTGTCCAGGAGGGAAAGAACCGGGTCGACGTCGCCGAGCTCGAGGTTCCAGCTGCCCACCCCTGCCTCGCCGTACCGGTGGCCCAGCGACCCGTTCGGGATGACGGGCTTGCCGGTGGCTGAGTCGATGAGCACGGTCTTGAAGGCGGCGTTCTCGACGTCGGCGTGGTCCGGCAGGTCGGCGGCGGTGAGGAACTTGCCCGCCGTGAACTCACCGTCGGCGGTCTCCTCGAGCCGGACCAGGTGGGGCAGGTCGGTGTAGGTCTTCACGTACTCGGTGAAGTAGGGCGTCTGTCGGTCGACGAAGAACTCCTTCAGCACGACGTGGCCCATCGCCATCGCGAGGGCGGCGTCGGTACCCGGCTTGGCAGCCAGCCACTCGTCGGCGAACTTCACGTTGTCGGCGTAGTCGGGGGCTACAGCGATGACCTTCTGGCCGCGGTAGCGGGCCTCGGTCATCCAGTGGGCGTCCGGGGTGCGGGTGACGGGGAGGTTGGAGCCCCACATGATCAGGTAGCCCGCGTTCCACCAGTCACCGGACTCAGGGACGTCGGTCTGGTCGCCGAAGACCTGCGGGGAGGCGACGGGGAGGTCGGCGTACCAGTCGTAGAAGCTCAGCATGGAGCCGCCGATGAGGTTCACGAACCTGGCGCCGGAGGCGTGCGAGACCATCGACATCGCCGGGATGGGCGAGAATCCGGCGACGCGGTCGGGCCCGTACTTCTTGATCGTGTGGACGTGCGCAGCGGCGACGATCTCGCTGGCTTCCTCCCAGGTGGCGCGGACCAGGCCGCCCTTGCCGCGCGCCGACTTGTAGGCCTTGGCCCGCAACGGGTTCTCGACGATGTGCTCCCAGGCTTTCACCGGGTCCCCGTCGTGCTGGGACTTGGCCTCGCGGAACATCTGGAGCAGGACGCCGCGCACATACGGGTAGCGAACTCGAGTGGGGGAGTAGGTGTACCAGGAGAACGCCGCGCCACGGGGGCAGCCGCGGGGCTCGTACTCGGGGGAGTCCGGGCCGACCGAGGGATAGTCGGTCTGCTGGGTCTCCCAGGTGATGATCCCGTCCTTGACGTAGACCTTCCACGAGCAGGAGCCGGTGCAGTTCACCCCGTGGGTGGACCGCACGACCTTGTCGTGGCTCCAGCGGTCGCGGTAGAAGTCGTCGGCTTCGCGCCCTCCGACCTGCGAGATGGTCCGGAGGTCGTCCGAGACGGTTCCCTTGGTGAAGAACCTCCGGGTGCGGACCAGGGCCTCCGTGAGGGAGCCGTCCATCCCGATGTCGGACGTGGACTTCTTGTGCGAGGGGGTCAACGAGCTTCCTGTCCTTGGGCGGCGGTTCGGCGGACGACCGTGACGGTGAGGAGCAGTGCCAGCGCGGCGGTGACGCTGAGCATCCACAGCCCGATGGCGTAGGAGTCGGTGCGGCCGTAGACGTAGCCCATGATCAGTGGCGGCACGAAACCGCCCAGACCTCCCGCTGCGCCGACGAGTCCGGTCACGCCCCCGACCCGAGAGGGCTCAGTGACCTTGGCGATGAGGGCGAACGTGGCGCCGCTTCCGGAGCCGAGCGCGGCGGCCATCGCGAGGAACGCGACGGTGCCGATGCCGTGCAATGGTGGTGTGCCGGCGGAGATGGCGGCGCCCACGACGACGACGCCGAACCCCGTGGCCAGCACAGGGATCGAACCCACCTTGTCGGCGAGCCAGCCGCCGACGGGGCGCAGGATGACCGCGATGAGCACGAAGCCGGCCATCCGGTTGGCCGCGCTTTCCGGGGTGAGGTGGTGGGCGGTCTTGAGGTATGCCGGGAGGTAGACCGAGAAGGCGACGTACCCACCGAAGGCCACCGCGTAGAGAAGGCACGCCTGCCACGTGATCGGGAGCCGGGCGTTGGCAGAGATCCGCGAGGCCAGTGAGGTGGTGGGCACCACTCGGTCGGGTGCGTCCCGAAGGATCAGCCAGGCGGCGAGGGAGTAGCCGGCCAGCACCACCGCGGTGATGAGGAAGGGTGCCTTTGCGCCCAGGTGGTCGGTGAGCTTGACGGTGGTCAGTGCGCTGATCGCGGTACCGCCCATGCCGGCGCCGAAGATGCCGACCGCGAGACCGCGCTTCTCTGGCGGGAACCACGCGTTCACGAACGGGACGCCCACGGCGAAGGCGGTGCCGGCGATGCCGAGGAAGAAGCCGCCCAGGATGAGCAGGGCGTAGGAGTCGAGGGCGAAGAAGGCGATGAAGAGGGTCGGGATGATGGTCACGCCTGAGACGATCGGGAACATGACCCGTCCGCCGTACCGGTCGGTCAGCCCGCCCACGATGATGCGGCCGAGGGAGCCCACCACGACGGGGACAGCGACGAGGAGGGCGACGTCGGACTCGGTCAGGGTGCCGAGGGACCCGGTGGCCCGGAACAGTGGTCCGAGTGGGCTGATCAGGGCCCAGGCCCAAAAGTTCACCGCGAAGCCGAGGGTGGCCATCGCCAGCATCAGCCAGGGCGATCTGGTTGCCGCTCGGGGCTGATGGTCCGAGGTCAACGGGGTGGTGGTCATCGGGGTGGTCACAGTCGTGCTCTGACGACGGAGCTGTTGACGACGGGCGTTGCGGTGGCCTGTTCGGCCATGGCTGGTCTCCTTCTCGGCCCACCGGCGGTGGTGGGGCGGCGCGGAAACAAGCACAGTGGCTTCGGTGCATGTGTATCAGGGCCAAAGGTCCTGCTCGTCGGAGATGCCCGGTCGGCTCTTCGAGCCTGTCGGGACGCTGCTCCCGGGTGGTGCCACACGGTGTCTCCTCTGCCAAGCGGTGCAGCAGCTGAAGTCACCGGGTCCAGGGCGACGACGAGTTGGACCTGTCCCGACCATAGCCCTTGCCGAGCCGACTGGCGCCGACTCGTGCGGTGCCGAATCCTTCGGACCGCGGCGATGCGGTCGCGCGGCCTTCATCACCGGCTCGAACGACCCGGTCGAACACGGCGAGGTGGTCGCGGACCATGCGGTCGGATGAGAAGCGCGTGATCGCCTCTTGGTGGCACTCCTGCCGGTCGAGCTGCGAGACGTTCGCCACCGCGGAGACTGCGGCCTCGACGTCGGTGACGAGGTACCCGGTCCGGCCGTCTCGGAGTAGTTCGGGCATCGAGCCGAGGGGTGTGGCGATGACTGGTGTGCCCGTGGCCAGCGACTCAACCACGGAGAGGCCAAAGGGCTCCGCGAAGTCGATGAGGTGCAGCAGGGCGAGTGCGCCGCCCAGAAGGGCGTCACGCTGGCTGGGCCCTACCGGGCCGATGTAGGTCACCGCCATCCCGTCCACGTGCGGCGCGACGGCCTCGGCGAAGTAGTCCTCGTCCTGGACGATTCCCGCGATGACCAGTGGCAGCCCTGCGCGGCGAGCCACCTCGATGGACAGGTGGGTGCCCTTGTCGGGGTGGATGCGGCCGAGGAACAGCAGGTAGCTGCCCGGTTCGGGGACGAAGGTGAACGCCGTCATGTCGATGCCGTGGTGGATCGTGGCGGCGTAGTGCAGGTCGGGGTGCCGGTCGGCGTCGCTGATGGCTACGTAGTGGGCGACGTCGTCGTACTCCCGGTAGACGGGGAGGATGCGGGGCGAGGAGAACCCGTGGATCGTCGTCACGACGGGGGTACGCACCAGGCGGCTGTAGGTCAGCGGCATGAAGTCGAAGTGGTTTGCGATGACGTCGAACTCGTCGGCCCGCTCGAACACGGCTGCGTTGTGCAGCCCTTCCCAGGCCTTGGCATCGAGGCCGGGGGACTCCTCGTAGCCGTGCGGTGCCGTGGCGTGCAGTCGAGCGGAGGTCGTCGAGTCTGCCGTCGCAAACAGGGTGACGTCGTGACCCTGCTCGACGAACCCCTCGGTGAGGGTCGAGGCGATCTGTTCCCACGGTCCGTAGCCGACAGGGGGCAGGCTGTGGGCGATCGAGGCGATGACGCCGATCCTCATGGAGCTCCGTCCGTCGGTGCGCGGCACGTGCCGACGTGGTCGCGGCTACGGCGAGGCTGCGGGCGGTACGGGGCGTCGTCATCACCCTAGTCGTCGTGGAGCGCCCCACCCCGCCCACGAGGGTCCCGAGGGATGATTGTCCCGGGGGCGGGAGCCCGCAGGGTGCTACCGTCGAAGTCTCGCCGTCTCGTCAGGAAACGAGACGCATCGCGACAAAGATGTCTCGACTGGCCTGCGTGTGACCACGCCGCGTAGGCCCCAGCGCACCGTGCGTGCAGGTCGCCGCCCCTGTGGGTGGCTGTGCTCCACGTCGGCTGTCGACGCGGGGCGACCAAAGGAAGGCTCGCCATGTCCGTGTCATACGGAGTCCTCAGCACCTACCCCCCGACTCCCTGTGGGCTGGCGACCTTCAGCCGGTCCCTCGCGGAGTCCCTCGCCGGTCAAGGCGGTGGCGATGGCGCCGTCGGAGTCGTGCAGGTCGTGGATGTCCAGGAGCCGGTCCCGCTGCCTGAGGTGGTCCACCAGTGGGTGCGTGGCAGTGCGGGCGGCGCGGAGGCCGCCGCCGCCGTCCTCGACCGCTTCGACGTCGTCGTGGTGCAGCACGAGTACGGCATCTTCGGCGGCCAGGACGGGATCGACGTCCTGGGCGTCACCCGTCAGCTGGTCGCGCCCATGGTCCTGGTCGTCCACACCGTCCTCGTCGCGCCGTCGAACCGGCAGCGCGAGATCGTGCGGGAGCTCGCCGAGCGCAGCGCGGTCGTCGTGACCATGACCCGTACCGCCCGAGACCGGCTGGTCGCGCACTACGGCCTCGACGTTGACCGGATCCGCGTCGTGCCCCATGGAGCGCCCCCGGGCGTGCTGCCGGCCCACGCGCACCTTCCCCGGCCGGCCGACCGCCGCCCCGTCGTCCTCACCTGGGGCCTGCTCGGCGAAGGCAAGGGCATCGAGTGGGGCATCGAGGCGCTCGCCCAGCTACGTGACCTCGCGCCGCTCTACCGCGTCGTCGGCCAGACGCATCCCAAGATCATCGAGCACGAGGGGGAGCGCTACCGCGACGCCCTCGTCGAACGGGCCCGCGTCTTCGGGGTCGGCGACCTCGTCGAGTTCGACGCGCGATACCTCACCGCGGACGCGCTGGGCCTCGCCGTGGCAGCCGCGGATGTCGTGCTGCTCCCCTACGACTCCACGGAGCAGGTGACCTCGGGGGTCCTCGCCGAGGCCGTCGCAGCAGGCAGGCCGGTGGTGTCCACCGCCTTTCCCCACGCCGTAGAACTGCTTGGTCGCGGTGCCGGGTTGCTCGTCGAACGGCAAGACCCGGGCGCCATCGCCCGGGGACTGCGGAGGGTGCTGACCGAGCCGGGGCTCGCTGCCGCGATGTCGGCCCAGGCCGAGCGGATCGCGCCTCAGATGCGTTGGCCTGCAGTCGCCCAGCAGTACGACGCCCTCGCCCGCGAGGTCATCGCCTCATCCGCCCCGGTGAGGGTCTGACATGACGACCTTCACCACGTCGTCACTGGCAACCGACGCCCCCGCCGTGCCCTTGACGCTGGCACCGGTCTCCTTCCGGCACCTCCACCACCTCTCCGACGACGTCGGACTGTTCGAACACGCCGAGCTGACCGTCCCCCGCCGCGAGCACGGCTACTGCCTCGACGACGTCGCTCGCGCCTTCATCGTCACGGTCCGTCAGCCCGACCACACGGTCGAGCTCGCCGCGCTCGCATCGACCTACCTGAACTTCGTGCTCGACGCCCAAGGTGAGAGCGGGAAGTTCCGCAACCGCCGGGCCGTCGACGGATCGTGGTCCGATGAGCCGACGGTCGAGGACTGCTGGGGGCGTGCCCTCTGGGCGCTGGGCACCGGCGTTGCCCGGGCCCCCGAGGTCGTCGACTGGCGGGTTACTCAAGCTTTCAGCGCAGGAGCCGCCCTCCGCTCACCATGGCCGAGGTCCATGGCGTTCGCCGGTCTGGGGGCGGCCGAGGTCCTCACCGTGCGACCACGAGACGACGTGGCCAAGGCGTTGCTGGCAGATGCCGCAACCCTCATCGCGCGCCCCGACCCCCTCTTCGGGATGACGGAAACCATTGTGGCCGGCTGGCACTGGCCGGAGTCACGGCTCAGCTACGCCAACGCGGCCCTCGCCGAGACCCTGGTCGCCGCAGGCTCGCTGCTCGGGGTGTGGAAGTGGCTGACGGAGGGGCTACGGATGTTGAGCTGGCTGCTCGACACCGAAACGGCCGGAGGCCACCTGTCGGTTTCACCGGCCGGCGGGTGGGGCCTCGGCGAAACCCGACCCCAGTTCGACCAGCAGCCGATCGAGGTCGCGGCGCTCGCGGACGCTTGCGCGCGGGCCTTCGACGTCACGGCGGACCCGCGCTGGAGCGCTGCCGTCTCCCGGTGCTCCGCCTGGTTCCAGGGGGCGAATGACTCCCGCACCTCCCTGCACGACCCCATCAGCGGGGGTGGCTGCGACGGCCTCGAACCAGGCGGTCGCAACGAGAACCAGGGCGCCGAGTCGACCATCGCGATGATCTCGACGTTCCAGCAGGCGCAGCGGCTCGGGGTGACCAACGGCCCGGGTTTCCCGCTCGCTTTCGCGTCGTCGTCGGCGGCGTCGTGACCGCGGTGAGCGGCCGGCATACCGAAGTGCGCGTGGCACCTGACGACCACGCCTGGGTGCACCGGGCCGCCCTCGCCCTTCGGCCGGACCCGAGCCGGGTGCTGGGGCGGCTGTTCCTCCCCGGCCAGGAGCTGCTGACCACCGGCAAGTCGCGGGCCGACGCGGTCATTGCCCGGGTTCTGTCGCTCGACGAGGACGAAGCCGCGCGGGTGCTCGCCGACACGGTTGCCGGGTTCGCGCACCGACATCACGACCTGGTCGCGATGTTCCGCGAGCACTTCGACCTCGTTGCCCACCGGATCGACGGTGCCGGCGACCTCTCCACCACCCGGCGGAACCTCCTCGGCGCCTACTTCACCCAGGAGTACGCGCTCGAGGCAGCCGCCCTGTTCAACCCTTCGCTCGTCGCACACCCAGACCAGAGCGGGCTCGCGGACGGGGAGCTGCGGTTCGTCATGAGCCTGCGCGCCGTCGGTGAGGGTCACATCTCGAGCATCGAGTTCCGTACCGGTGTCCTCGGCTCTTCTGGCCTTGGCGCTGCTGACGGTGCTGGCGGCGCTCGCGAGGTGCGTCTCGACGAGCCAGACCCACACCCCGACACAGGCGTCGTGACCCCCGGCACGATGTCGAGCAACCGCAGAGCGGCCCCACTTCCAGCGGCTACGGTCGAAGCGCCACCCGACGCGACGTATCGCCTGCGCTTCGACGCCGAGCGACCCCTTTCCTCACGCGTGGTGTTCCCCACGGTCCCGGTCGAGGCGAACGGCGTCGAGGACGCACGCTTCGTCCGCTTCACCGACGACGGGCGGGTGACCTACCACGCCACATACACCGCCTACGACGGCTCGAACGTCGCGCCACGACTGCTCACGACCGAGGACTTCGTGACCTTCGAGAGCCGGCATCAGGTGGGGCCGTCCGCCCGCGACAAGGGGATGGCCCTCTTCCCGCGGCGGGTGGGCGGAGACTACCTCGCGCTGACCCGCTGGGACCGCGAGACGCTGGGGCTTACGCGGTCGAAGGATGCCGTCACGTGGGCAGCATCGACGACCCTCATCCGTCCCGAGCGGCCATGGGAGCTCGTGCAGCTCGGCCAGTGCGGTTCGCCGATCGAGACAGAGGCCGGCTGGCTGGTGATCACCCACGGCGTCGGACCAATGCGCACCTACGGGCTCGGCGCCATGTTGCTTGACCGCGAGGACCCCTCGCGGGTCCTGGGTTCGCTCGCCAAGCCCATGCTGACCGCCACGGAGCACGAGCGTGACGGATACGTTCCCAACGTCGTCTACTCCTGCGGCGGCCTCGTCCACGACGGACAGCTGGTGCTGCCATACGGCTGCAGCGATGCCGAGGTGCGGTTTGCATTCGTGGACCTCGAGCCCCTGCTCGAGCTTCTGCAGCAAGCGGGGCCGTAGATTCGGACCGTTGGGGGCGCCGCCGCTGTTCTTGATGTCGAGGGATTGTCAGGAGCACGACACGACGGAGGCCCTTCTCGGCCCGGCGGCCTTCACCCCCAGCCATGCCATGAGGACACCGGTTGCCACTGCGATGAGTCGGTCGCCCTCGATGGGGGCGGATCCGCTGCGGTTGTCGTCCATGGTGCGCCCGGAAGTCGGTGGGTACTGAAGGGTCGAAACCCTGCGGTCAATGCGGGGCGAAGACGCGTCCCCCCGCCCGCAGGGAGGGCGGGGGGACGCGCACGCTCACGCTCCCACCGATGCGCCGCGGCGTACATGCCCAGAAGTGGTCATTGTGGGTTGGTCGGCGAGGGCGCATGCTGTCCGGTGGGAAGAGGTATCCACGCCGGAGGGGATCTGGGCGTGGATATCTCGCTGTGGGCAGCTCCCGTCGGACAGTGGCGGAGTTGCTTTGGTGTGCGCTCTTGTTCTCGGGCGAGATACCGCCTCTCGGACGCGGCCCGGTCGAGCCGCGTGATGCCGAAGGGTGAAGAGGTGGATGCTGCCCCGCGCCGTCAGATGGGGCGACGACGCCCGAGCCAGTGAGGGTGCTGTCGGAGGGGTGCCCTCGGCTCAGATGAAGGTGGGTGGGGTGAGTGGGTCCAGTCGGCCCAGGCCTTCGGGCGCGGTCTGCACGACGTCCGTTCAGCTCGGCCAGCCACGAGCTCCTCTGCAGCCACTGCGCCCCAGACCGTTCCGCAAGGAGCCGTCCTGGCCTACCGTCGAGACCAGGAGCCGTCGTTGCGGAGATGCCATGAGGGAAGCCTGGGAGCTTGTCACCGCGGGACCCGAGGATGCGGACCAGTCGGTCCTGCTCATACCGGGCGGAGCCAACGCGGCCCGCTCGTTCGATCTGGTGATGGCCGAGCCGGCGCTGTCCGGCGTTCGCCTGGTCGCCACCACGCTGCCGGGAATGGCCGGCGCCCCGCTGGTCGGGGATGTGTCCATCCCCGGACTGGCCCGCCTGGTCGGTGAACTGGCCAAAGCACAGCGCTGTGACGTGATCGTCGGCTTCTCCCACGGCGCCACGGTCGCGCTGGAGGCGCACCTGTCCGGTCACTTCCGCGGCCCGGTCGTCCTCCTAGGCATCAGCCTGACAACTGAGGACGAGGCCAGGTTCTTCCGCGCCGTCGTCCGGACATCGCAGAAGGTGGGCAGCTGGCCAATGGCCACCATGCTCCGGCTCCTGCCCCTCATGGCCAGATCTGCCAAGACACCCCAGCCACACAAGCGAGAGCTGATCGAGGACCTCAAGCAGAACAAGGCCGGAGACTCGGTCCGGACCAGCCGCGAGTACCTCGACTACATCGCCGCGGACAACGACTACGCCACCAGGCTGGCCGCGTCCGGCATACCGGCGTGGGTGGTTCACGCCGAGAAGGGGGACGGTGGTCTCACCGATGCCGAGCGCGCCACCCTCCAGGCGGCTGCGCACGTGACCCTGGTGACAATCCCTGGTGCGGTGTTCCTCCTCCCGGACGAGGCTCCTCAACAGACCGCTGTAGTGATCGCTGCCGCCCTGGCGCAGGCGACCTGACTCGATCATCGTCGGCCGGCGGGGGTCACGCAGAGGCGCACCCGGGAGGGTGCAGATGCTCGACCGCTGCATGCGGTTCTCGACACAGCGATCCTTGCCACAGTCACGGCCACCACGGCGGCAGTGATGCTCGCCGGCCGCCGCGGGCACCGCCTCCGCCCACGAATCCGGTTCCAGCTCAACAGTGATCGGCCACGTGTACGAGGGCACGAACGCCGCCACCGGGAATGCGGTCGCCGTGTGCGACCGACACGTGGACGGCTCTCTGCACGCAGCCGGGAGCACAGCGACCGGATGACAACAGCAGTCCGCGCGGCCCGCTCAGCGTGCCGCCACCTCGGTGCCCACCCGAGCGCCGCGATGGGTGCGCTGACCCGCGGAGACTGACCTGCCGCTGTCGTGGTCGGGGTTCACGTCGGGCCTACGCCAACACCAACACAGCGGCTGAGACGAGGGTTGCCATCAGGACGGCCCTGTCGAAGTGGGCTTGGCTCAGGCGCCGGGCGGTCCGAAGTCCAACCCAGGTGCCCAGCAACACCGCCGGAGCAAGGACGAGGGATCGCACCAGGGTTGCCCCCGAGAACAGGCCAAGACCGGCGCTGAACGGCACCTTGCACACGTTGATCAAGAGGAAGAACACCGCGTTGGTCCCCAGGAAGCGTCGCTTGTCGACCCCTCTCGCCACCAGGTAGAGGGTCATGACCGCCCCTGCCGCATTCGCCGTCATGGTGGTGAAGCCCGCAGCCAGGCCGGTCGACAGGCTGGCCCACCTGGACGACGCGTGTGTCGCGAACTCTCGTTCCGCGCGATGGATCACCAGCTGCAGCAAGCCGAGGACAAAGAGCATCACTCCGATGCCGTGACGAAGGACGGCGTCGTCCACAGCGCTGAGGAACAGGGACCCGAGCACCAGTCCCGGCAAGACGGCGGGGATCAGTGTCCGCAGGAGCCGCAGGTCGGCAGCATGGCGGTAGTGCCACACGGCCACGCAGTCACCCACGAGCAGCAGCAGGAGCAGGGCTGCAGTCGACTCCCGCGTCGGGAGCGAGAAGGCGAACAACGCGACGGCGATCGTGGCCACGCCACCGATGGACGTCTTGGCGAACCCGACCAACAGGGCTGCCACGACCATGAGCGTCCAGCTCAATGCCACCGCTCACTCCCGCAGAGTCGATTTCGACGCGTGCGGCGCTGCCCCTCCGGCGACGCCCCGAGGTGCGCCGGGACAGGGTGGCGACATGACATCTCTGGAACTTACAGACGCGCGCGATCCGGTGCGCGCGAGTCCGGCCCAGGAGACGCGGACCCGCCATGACTCACGCCGGCCGGCGTCGATGATCAGTGGGCAAATGCAGGTGCCGAAGGCCGTGACGGTCGGACCCCCACGCCGATGACCTGCGCGGAGACGGGTGTCCGACCGCATCAGCAGGGCCCGCATCGCTGCTGTACTTCCGAGCTGTACAAGGAACGACCGCGCACCTCCGGAGCTGCGGGCTCAGGAGGTGCGCGGGGAGGGGTGCGTTCAGCGCAGGAAGGCGTAGCGGCGCACGATCGGCAGCTGCTCCCACTGCTGGCCGAACCCGAGCGCCTTGCCGGCGCCGAGCAACATGAGCGCCACGAGGGTCATGGCGTAGATGAGGTGGTCATCCATGAAGAGGTTGTTCTCGGGGGGCAGGACCGCGGTCCACATCAGGACCAGGAGCAGGGCTCCGGCGAAGGCGGCGAACCGCATGGCCACGCCAGCCATGAGGGCCACACCGATGCCGAGCAGGCCGAGCATGAACAGCCAGTCTGCCCACGCTGCGCCGGCGATGCCGTGGTAGAAGTCGGCGAACGGTCCGGTCGCCGCATTCTTCAGGAAGCCCATGGTCGGGTGTCCGCCGTTGATCCAAGCACCCTTGGTGGGCGTCCCGTGGCCGAGTCCGAAGACCTTGTCCAGGAAGGCCCAGAGGAAGACCCAGCCGAGGCTGAGGCGGATGGCGCCCAGGACGTAGGGCAGGACTTGCGAGCTGACCGTCGTGTCGGCGTTGGCCACCAGCGGTTGGCTCGTGGTGCCGCGCTCCTGATCGGTCTGCGATCGGCTGATGGTGCTCATGGTGGCTCTCCCAACTGGGGCCGCTCGCCGCTGACTGCGGTGTGCTGACAGCCCCACTCTGCGACCATCGGAAGCCGCGCAGCAGGGTCGTAGGTCCCGACATCCGGGTGCCACGGGTCCTTCGTCGGGTGATCGCCTTGGGCGTGGAAGACCAAAGCCGCAGCTGCCGGTGGGCTTCTTCGGCGGGAGCTGTCTGGTTTGGTCAGCGCCGGCTCAGACGCGTTCTCGCACGGGAGGCACAGGCAGGTGCAGGCCGTGGCGTTCGCGGCCCCCGCCGTGGCGCTCGTTGGTGTGGCTGTCCTCAGGGGTCTCCGCGTGGACCACCGCGACCGGGCAGCGCGCTGCGCGCAGGGCCGCCTGCGACACGGACCCCTTGAGCCACCCCGACACCGTGCCGCGTCCGCGGGTGCCGACCACGAGCAGTGCGGCGTTCTCGCTCAGCCGTCCGAGTTCGGCGGCGGGGTGACCCTGGGCGACGTGGCGTCTCACATCGACGTCGGGGTACTGCTCGCCAAACCCGGCCAGGGCTTCGGCGGCAACGGAACGCTCCTGCTCCTCGAGCTGTGCCCCGTCGATCGACCACGTCAAGGAGGCCGAAGCTCCCTCAAAACCGTCGACCAGCCAGGTGTGCACGGCGGTGAGCCCGACACCGCGAGAGGAGGCCTGAGCGAAGGCAAAGGCCAAGGCCGCCTGTGACGTCTCGGACCCGTCTACGCCAACCACCACCCGCGCGTCGGTGATGGTGTGGGAGGCGGCTTCCTGCACGACGATGACAGGAGCGTGGGCATGGGCGCAGACATGAGTTGAGACCGAGCCGAACAGGATGCCTTTGACTGCACCAAGTCCGCGGGCCCCTACGACGACCATCTCGGCGTCGCTGGAGGCCTCGACCAGGATCATGCCGGGAAGTCCGAGGCGGATGATCGTTTGGACTGCCAGACCCGGATGAGCAGTCCGGGCTCGCTCGGCGCAGGCGGCTACCGCCCGCTCGGCGACGTTCTTGAACGTCTCGTCCAGGCCGGTGATCGCCGTACCGCCGGGTGCTCCGGCGCGCATTGCGGGGTAGGGCGGCGGTGAGTAGGCGTGCACGACCACGAGGGGAACTGCGCGTCGCGCGGCTTCAGCGGCGGCCCAATCCAGGGCAAGGTCACTCGTGCCGGACAGATCGACTCCGACGAGGATGGGGCGGGAGATGGGATTCATGGTGCACTCCTGATTCTGGGGGCGTTGACCTTCAACCTGCCCTCGCGGCCGATGCGGGCACAGGGCCATACGTCCCCGTGCCGCGGCGTGTTCGCAGGTGGTGCTGTGTGGATACTGCACACGTTCGGCACCCCAGGGGCCTGCCGATGCTCGTCAGCGACGATCGTGACCGTCCCCGCCAAAGCCTTCCCTGCGGGACCTTCTACTTCCGAGGCGAGTCCACGGTCAACGCATGTTGCCGGTGTGGCCCAGGCTGAACAAGCCGGGCTGCGGCCAGACGCACAGGCCGTGTGGTCCGGAGTCGACGGCGATCGTGTGCAGGAGCCTGCCCGTGCTGGTGTCGAAGACGTAGACCACGGCGTCGTAGCGCCCTGCGAGCCACAGCTGCGACCCGTCGGCCGTCACCCCGCCCATGTCCGGCGACCCGCCCCCGGGAATCCTCCACACGGCCGCGGTCGCGAGCGTGACGGCGTCGAGGACCGTGATCGTGCCCGCGTCGCGGTTGGATACGTAGACCTGCCTGCCGTCGCGCGAAGGGTACAAGCCGTGCGCGCCCAGCCCGGTGTGGATGAACCGCGCGACCTTGAGGGTGCGGGCATCGACCACCCACACGCCGTTGCGCAGCATGTCAGCCACGAGGAAGTGCTGGCCGTCAGGGGCGAGCCGGACGTCCTGGGGCATTGAGCTGGCACCGGGGCGCAACCCGTTCTTGGGGCTGCCCGGCATCGCCATCGCCTCGCCAGGTGACGTGGCTCCGGGCGTCTTCACGGTGTTGAGGTCGATGACCTGCCGGACCCTGGTCGCCGCCTTGTCGATGACGACGAGCTTGCCGCTGAACTCGCAGCTCGCCACGAGGAACGACAAGTCGGCCGAGTAGTCGGCGTGATTGATGCCGGCGCACGGCACCGCGAGCGAGCGTTGGAGCCTCATGGTGTGGGCGTCGCGGACGTCGATGCGGTGCAGCCGTTCTGCCATGACGAGCGCGTGCTTCCCGTCCGGGGTGAAGTACAGGTTGTAGGGGTCCGCGACGTGCACCGGTCGGCCCGCCCTCCCCGTCACCGGACTGACCGGGGTCAGGCTGTTGCCCTGGTCCGCGTTGACCCACAACGTCTTCAGGTCCCACGACGGCACCACGTGTTGCGGCTCCCGCGGCGTGCGGAACCGTCCGACGACCCGGTACGTGCGGGGGTCGATCAGCTGCACCGTGTTGCTCAACGTGTTCGGAACGTAGACCATCGGCCGCGCAGCGAGGGCCGCCGGACCGAGCGCCCCGGCGCCGGCCGCGGCATACACATTGGGTAGAGCTGCGGCAGGGGGCGTCCCGCCGTTGGCATCGGCCGGGGCGGTTGCCCTGGGGGCCGCGCCTGTGGCGCGAGACGACGAGACGGTGGCCCCCACGAGGGATGACGAGGTATGCCGCGTGGCTGGGCGGGAGGCGCAGGCCGCCACCCCTGTGACGATGACCAACGCCAGGGTCAGGGCGCTGCTGATCAGGGTGACGCGGTTGGCCATGGATCGGAGGGCCCGAGGTGGGGGTCCCACCGCAGCCTCGGCTCGCATCATGCGTCACGCAGCAGGGTCGACAGGGTGACGGCGTGAAGGCCCTTGGTGCGCAAGCCGGTCAGGATGGCGGGAAGCGCGTCCACCGTGCCGCGGTGGCCGAAGTGCAGGCTCACGATCGAGCCCGGGCGCACGGACCTGAGCGTGCGGTCCCGAACGGCTGTGGCGCCGGGGTCTCGAAAGTCCTCGGGGTCCACGTCGTAGGAGACGCAGCGGTGGTACCCCGCTGCGGCTGCGGCAGCGCGGATGGTGGCGGTGCTGTGCTGGGTTCCGGACGGGCGGAACCACCAGCCGGCGCTGCCCACCGCTGCCTCCAGGGCCTGGGCTCCGCGCACGGCCTCAGCCACAGCCTGCGCCCGGGTCAGTTGCTTCATCTGCTGGTGGCTCCACGTGTGGTTGCCGAGCTCGTGCCCGGCCGACACGATCTCGGCGCCGAGGTGCGGGTTCTGGTCCAGCCAGGTGCCAACGGCGAACACCGTCACGGCGGCATCGGCACGGGCGCAGGCGCTGAGGATCTCGCGGGCCATCCCGACGGGCCCCTGGCCGTGGAAGGTGAGGGCCACCTGGCGGCCGGTGGTAGGTCCGTGGGTGATGTCAGGTCCGGATGTCATGGCCAGGCGCGGCGGTCCATCGCGGTGAGGAGCCGAACCGGCGGTGTGGGAGGTGTTTCCCGCAGCGCGGGAGGGCGATCCGCTCGACGGCGGCTGCTGGCTCGGGCCCTGCGCGTCCTGGCTCGGCACCCTGGCGGAGGGCGGGCTGGTACCTGGCGCAAGGCTGCAGCCTGCCAGCGCGACGCCCGAGATTCCCGTCAGGCCCGCCGACAGGATGGCACGTCGGGTGAGGACAGGCGCGCGGTCACGCGCCACCTCGAGGTCTGGGCGCGGCTCCACAGACCACGACGCTACGTCTGCGGCCTTAGAGGATCCTGAGGAGTCGCAGAGCTGTGTCCTCACCGAGCGGAGGAGGTCGCAGCGGTGCCCCCACTCGCGCGAGAGGGGGCACCGCTTCGGTCGACGTCGTCGGACTTCCCCTTGAAAGCGGGACGTCGCCGGGATGGCCTAGGACCTGAGCCACGCTGTTGGACCCGGACGGTGGCCATCGACCGTGACCTGCGGGTCCGGGCAGGTGACATTCAATGGTAGGGGCGGCGGGGGCCAATGCAAGCCATGCCCGCCTCAGCTGAGTGGACGTGCAGAGCTCCGAGGGCCCGGCGATCCGGGGACCCGACACGGACCCGACACGGACCCGACACGGACCCGACACGGACCCGGACCGAGACGAGCCCAGGGCGCGACCAGGTGGTCCGGTCGTGCAGTAGGTCGACCTCAGGACCGCTGCAGCCGGTCCAGAGCGTCGCGGAGGGCCTCCACGGCCTCGTCCTGCCGGTCGTCAGGCACCCAACGCAGGACCACCTTCGGAGCCGCGTCGGCCCCGGCCGACTCGAAGGTCAGCGGCCAGCTGGACTGGTGCGGCCAGTCCGCACGCAGTCGTTCCTCCGCCTGGTCCACCGTGAGCGGGCCCGTGAGGGTGACGTGGACGTCGTGCGCCACTCCGGCGGTCGTGCGACGTTGGTTGGTGACGCGCTCGACCTCGGTGACGGTGACTGGCGGCTGTGCATCGCTCATGGCCGCCCCGTACCCACGCCCGCCGATTTCATTCGTCCTTGGCACGCCCACGCGTCGACCTGCGGGCGCTGACGAGGGGCGGAAGCAGGCCTCCCGCCCCTCGACCCAGTTGCCCCCGCCGAGCTACTGGGTGGCGCGCACGTTCTCCACTGAGGACTGGGCCTGGGTCCTGACGTCCTCGGCGGTGGACCTTCCCTCCTGGGCGACGTTGTCCTTGGCCTCCATCGCGGTGTCCTTCACGCTCTGAGCCGCTTGCTTCGCGGGCTCCTTGAGCTCCTGCGCGGTGTCCTGCGCCACGCTCTTGGCCTCTTCGACGACGGGCTGCGCCTTGTCCTTGAGCGCGCTGGCGGCCTGCTTCTCCTTCTCGGAGGCCGGCAGCATCGAGCCGACCAGCCACCCGGCACCGAGGGCGATCAGCCCTGCCGCGAGGGGGTTGCCCTGCGTCTTGCTGCGAGCCTTGTCGGCAGCGGCCCCCGGCGCGTCGGCGACCGTGGACGCGGCGTCGGAACCTGTGGCGCGCAGGTCGTCGGCCGTGCCCATCACCCGGTCCTTGACCGAGGTCGCGACACCAGCCACCTTGTCGGCCTGACGGCGTGCGACGTTGGAGGGGCTGACCGTCTCTGTGAGCGCGTTGACATCGTTGCTCAACCGGCCCCGGGTGTCCTCGATGTCCCGGCGGATCTCATCTGGGGTGTTCGTCATCGCTTGTCCTCGTTCCCTTTGAGCGCGTCGGGGATCTCCCGCGCCGTCTCTGTCGTCTGCGGAATTCCCTTGACCTGCTTGAGCTCACGTCGTCCGGTGGCGGCCAGTACCGCAGCCACGAGTGCCCAGATGGCCGCCACGACCAGGGCCGACCAGGCGCGCCCGGTCGCGTTGCCGAGCCCCCACCACAGGGCGACCGACAGGAAGAGCAGCACGAAGTGACCGGCGACACCGGCGCCACCGAGCATTCCGGCACCCTTGCCGGCCTGAGTGGCCGACTGGCGCAGCTCGGCCTTGGCGAGCTCCGTCTCCTGGCGGATGAGCGTCGACAGGTCGCGGCTGATGTCGGCGAACAGCTCGCCGACATTGCTGAGCGACCGTGTCGGCGTCTCGTCGAGCCGGGGGTCCTGGCTCATCGGGGGAGCCCGCTCGCGTCGGCCCCGCTCCCACTGATCGGCGCGGTCCCGCCGTGAACGCCTCCTGCGTCGCTGGGCGTGTCGCTGACGGGATGGCTGCCGGTGGCGGTGCTGGTCCCGCTGGCAGAGCCGTACGCGGAGTAGCCAGCAGTGCTGTGATCCACCGGCGCAGGGGCGGCGCCCGCACCACCCGTTGGGCCAGCCGTGTCGGATCGGTCCTGGTGGTCCGCGACCAGGCCGCGGCTCAGACGGCCCCCGACCAACCCGACGAGGGCGGCCGTGGCGAGGAATGTGCCGGGACGCTGCCGGGCGAACTGCTTCACCTCCGAGACCAGCGAGCCCGGGTCCCGCTGGTCGAGCCAGCCGGCGACATCGCCGATGCGCTGCGAGGCCTGATGGGCCAGGTCGCTGGCGACGCCCTGCCGGTCCGAACCCTGAGCCATGCTGGACAGCTCCTGGCTGAGCGACCGCAGGCCTTCGGCGACCTTGGTCTGCTGCTGGGCGCTCTGGTCGATCAGCTGGTTGCGGGTCTGCTGCCACAGCTCCTTGGCCTGCTGGCTGGTCTCCTGCGCCACGTTCTTGGCTTCCTCCTTGCCGACCTCGGCCACGTGGCGGGCGCCTTCCTTGGCCTGCTCGCCCGTGGCGCGTGCCTCGTCCTTGGCGACCTCTTTCGTGTCGGTGGAGCCCGGGGTCGCCGTGCCGCCGCCCGTGCCGCCGTCCATGCCGCCGCCCGTGCCGCCATCCCTGCCAGCACCACCAGCGCTCGGGGTGGTGGAACTCGTGCTGATGGGGCTGTCGGTGCCGTGGCTGTCGGTGCCGTAGGTGTCGGTGCCGGCGGCGGGGGAGGTCTCGACCGCGCCGAGCTCGCGTGTGGCGTCGTCGCCCTGCGTGCGGGCTGTTCCGTAGGTCTCGCTCATGTCCATTCCTGTCCTGTCAACGAGTGCTGGACCGGCGGTATGTCCACCGCCGCTACGGGGGGCTTACCCGCGTCTGACCTGCCCAAACGTCGCAATGTGGCTATTTCCGACGGGGTGCCGGGCCGCCCTGGAGGAGCCCGAGCAGAGCGCGGGCGTCGTGGGGTGCGTGTCCGCGGGCGTCGTTGTCGAAGTACACGTGCACATCCAGCCCGGCGTGCGCCCACCGCCGGATGCGACGACCCCACGACTCCAGAGCGTCGCGTGAGTACCCGCTGCGGTAGAGCTCGGTGTCCCCGTGCAGCCGGACGTAGACCAGGTCGGAGGTGACGACCTCGAACTGAGGCCAGGTGCCGGCACTGTCGGAGATCACCATGGCGATGTCGTTGCGCTGCAGCACTTCTCGAGCGCGTGATGAGTGAAAGCTCTCGTGGCGCGGCTCGAGGGCGTGCCGAAGCGGTGCGCGGACGAGGGGTGTCGTGAGGGCGCGGTCCGCCCCCACCTTCTCGTCGTGTCTCGATGCCAGGTCGGCCGCGGCCTCGGTCGTCCGCGGCAACAGGTCGAAGAAGGCTTGCAGGCGCTCTTCGTCGAACGCCAGGCGGGCAGGCAGCTGCCACAGCACGGGGCCGAGCTTGTCGCCCAGGGCGAGCACCCCGGAGGCGAAGAAGTTCGCGAGCGGGGTCTCCACGTCCACCAGGCGGCGCATGTGGGTGATGAAGCGACCGCCCTTGACGGCGAACACGAAGCCGTCCGGCGCCTGCGCTGCCCAGGCGGCATAGCTGCTGGGTCGCTGCAGCGAGTAGAAGGAGCCGTTGACCTCGACCGCCGTCAGCTCCCTGGAGAGGTGGCTGAGCTCGTCACGCTGGCGCAGGCCGGCCGGGTAGAAGTCCCCGCGCCATGACGGGTAACGCCAGCCGGAGGTGCCCACGCGGATCTCGCCCGGTCGAGGACCTGGCTCGCCCAGGTGGGAAGAGGTGACGCGTGGCGTCATACCGCTGGATGCATGTGGTTCTCGGGCGCACTCGCGAGATGCAGGCAAGCCCTGCCCCTAACCACCTGACCGAGACGGCGGCGCCTGGCCGTCGCTCGCACTCGTCGGGTCCGCGGCGCGGCTGCGCGCCTGGTCGACAGTCCACTGCGTGTCACAGACCATGCACCGGAACGCAGGGTGCAGGCGCGAGTCCTTGGAACCAGCCGGCCCTGGCAGCATCACGGTCGTCGCCCTGTCGCTTCCGCACTGCGGGCACACGTGCGTGCCCATCTACCGGCCGCCCGCCGTGCAGGTATGCCGTACGAGCACCCCGACTCTCACCGTGTCACCGTTCGCGGACATACAGTCTCCAACCCTTTCGCGGACCTACTGTCCCAACGCTTCGCGGACCAATTGTCCTCCGTCAACGACTGGTTACCCAAGGACTGGGTACCCAGGACGGACGGCGGACAAACGCACGGCGGTGACTCGAATGGGTCGGGCGGTTTGGCGCGGCCGGCAAGTGGGTACGGCACGTCGCGAGCGCAACACCGAGTTGTGCCGCGTCACCGAGGAGGCAGTCCATGGGCAAGCCCGACAGCGCCGGCACCGCTACGAGTCCCCAAGGCGATCAGGGCTCGGGTGCCCCGGCATCCACCGACGCTCAGGACGGAGGCCCCGGGTCCCACACCGAGGACCAGACCGGTGGCACCGCCAACGACCCCGCGAGCGGGGGCATCCCCGAGGATGCCGAGAGCGAGGACGGCACTCCCGCCAGCTGAGCTCCCACGGCGCGAGGCGAGGCCTGCTGTTGCGCTTGCTCGGGTGCGGTGGTTGTCTGGGGCAAAGACAACCGGTCCAGCAGTGGTGCCTTGTCCCCAACTCGAACTCGAGGGGATGCACCGTGTCAGCACCGCTTGTCCTTACTTCCCATACCGCTTCGTTCGCCGAGCCGGCATCGACCGTTCAGGACCACGAGCGCGCCGAAGCGCTCCTCGCCGAGGTCCAGGACTGTTCGGACCCCGAGCGGCGGGACGAGCTGCGACGCCAAGCCGTCGTCCTCACCCTGGACCTCGCCGACGGGGTCGCACGCCGCTTCAGGGGCCGGGGGATGGACGTCGAGGACCTCGTCCAGGTGGGTCGGGTGGCCCTGCTGAAGGCTGCCCACGCCTACCGGTGCGGCTACGGGAGCAGCTTCGCGGCATACGCCGTCCCCACGATCGCCGGCGAGATCAAACGACACTTCCGCGACAACGCCTGGGCGGTCCGGCCGCCACGGCGGCTGCAAGAGCTGCGCGCCGAGCTCGTCCGCGAAGAGGATCACCTGCGGCACCTGCTGCTCCGCGAGCCGACCGAGGCAGAGCTCGCCCAGAGCCTCGGGCTGCCCAGCTCCGACGTGCGTGATGCCCACGCCTGTTCACGGGCCTATCGCGCCGTGTCCCTCGACCTGCCGCCGGGGGCTGGGGTGCCGGACGTGGTCGACGACGAGCCCGGCGTCGATGACCTCATCGCCGACCGGGACCTGCTCGCGCGGGCGCTCGAGGGCCTGAGTGACCGCGAGCGGCTCATCCTGAGGCTGCGGTTCGTCGAGGAACAGACCCAGTCGCAAATCGGGGTCGTGCTCGGTGTCAGCCAGATGCAGGTCTCCCGGCTCCTTGCCGTCATCCTCGGAAAGCTTCGCAGCGACCTGCTGGCACCTGCTGCATGAACCCAACCCGGTGGACGGCTGCCGCCGGGACAAGCGTGGAGGAGGACAGGCATGAAGATCGGCTACTTCCTGTCGTGTGAGGAGTACGGTCCCCAAGAGCTCGTCGAGCAGGCTGTGCTCGCGGAGAAGTCGGGTTTCACGCGGCTCTGGATCAGCGACCACTACCACCCCTGGAACGACGAGCAGGGACAGAGCCCCTTCGTCTGGTCGGTGATCGGTGCGATCTCGCAGGCCTGCTCCCTGCCGGTCACCACAGCTGTCACGTGCCCCACCGTTCGGGTGCACCCGGCCGTGGTTGCGCAGGCTGCGGCGACCTCGGCCGTGATGCTCGGTGGGCGTTTCGTCCTCGGGGTCGGCTCGGGCGAGGCGCTCAACGAGCACGTGCTCGGGCAACCGTGGCCGCACGCCGAACGGCGGCTGGAGATGTTGGAGGAGGCCGTCGAGGTGATGCGTGCCCTGTGGACCGGTGAGGTGGTCTCGCACGAGGGACGGCACTACACGGTCGACACCGCACGGATCTACACCCTCCCTGAGCAACCCCCGCCGGTCTACGTCTCCGCCTTCGGGCCCAAGGCGTTGGAAGTGGCGGCGCGCATCGGTGACGGGTTCATCACCACCAAGCCGGACGGTGATGCGGTGGCTGAGTTCCGACGGCTCAAGGGCGACGACCAGGCGCCGGCCATGGCCGGATTCAAGGTGGCGTATGCCGCGACGGCCGAGGAGGGGCGCGACCATGCTCATCGGTTGTGGGCCAACTCCGGGCTACCGGGCGAGCTCGCTCAGGTGCTTCCTTCCCCGCAGCACTTCGAACAAGCGGCGACCCTGGTGACGAAGGAGTCGACAGGGGAGTCGGTCGTGTGTGGGAGTGACGCGGGGGAGCACCGCGCAGCGTTCGACCCGTTCGAGAAGGCGGGTTTCGACGAGGTGTACGTGGCGAACATGGGCCCCCTGTGGAGGGAGATGATCGCGTTCTACGGTGAGGAGGTGCTCCCCAAGCTGTCGTGACGGGTTGAGTCGGTGTGGGCAAGAGGAGGACTGATGCAGACATGAGTGACGGCTGGGCACTGGGCATCGCCTGGTGGCTCTTCCTGGCCATGCTGGCCGCCCTGGTGTTCACGATCCTGCGCAGACGCCCGTGATGCGGGCGGCACGGACCCTGCTGGCCCTCGGCTCGGCACTCATCGTGGGCGGTTGCATCGCTCCCGCCCTGGACCGGGGCGCCTTCGAGCAGAACGCCAAGAGCGCCCTGGAGTCGGCGGCGAGTGAGACCTCGACCGCGCAGATCGCAGTGGACGTCCTGCTGTCCGGCAAGGCCACGAACGCCTACGCCGACACCGTGGTGACCGACAGCGAGAACGCCATGGGGGGCATCGAGACGAGCTTCGGTGTCGTCGACCCGCCCACCCCGACCCAGGACGAGCTGCGCGACCAAGTGCTCACCCTGCTCGGCGACGCCGACGACGCCTTGGCCCATGCCCGGATTGCGATCCGTCGCGGCGACGTCTCCTCGCTGACGGACGCCCGCAAGGAGCTTGACGACGTCAGCTCCCACCTGGAGTCAGCCAGGGCAGACCTCAAGTGAACGGGGACGAGTCTTCGTGAAGAAGGTCTTCGCGGTCGCGCTGGGCATCCTGACCGCCATCGGCGGGTTCGTCGACATCGGCGACCTGATCACCAACGCCCTCGTCGGGTCCCGGTTCGGGCTGTCCCTGGTCTGGGTGGTCCTCGTCGGGGTGGTCGGCATCTGCGTCTTCGCGGAGATGAGCGGTCGGGTCGCCGCGGTCAGCGGACGCGGGACGTTCGACCTGATCCGCGAGCGACTCGGTCCGCGGGTCGGGCTGACCAACCTGGTCGCGTCCATGCTGGTCACGTTCCTGACCCTGGCCGCCGAGATAGGCGGGGTCGCGCTGGCCATGGAGCTGGCAACCAGCGTGAACCGGTTCCTGTGGATGCCCGTGGCCGGCGCCGCGGTGTGGTTGGTGCTGTGGCGGGTGAAGTTCGCCGTTCTCGAGAACGCCTTCGGGCTGGCAGGCCTGTCCCTCGTCGTGTTCGCTGTCGCGGTGTGGAAGCTCGGCCCTGACTGGAGCTCGCTGGCCCAGCACGCGTTCAACCCGACGGTGCCGCCGAACGAGTCGCACACGGTGTACTTCTACTACGCAATCGCCTTGTTCGGCGCCGCCATGACCCCCTACGAAGTGTTCTTCTTCAGCTCCGGCGGGGTCGAGGAGAAGTGGACGGCGAAGGACCTGGGCACCATGAGGGCCAACGTGTTCATCGGGTTCCCACTGGGCGGCATCCTGTCGGTGGCGATCGCCGCCTGCACCTCCCTGGTGTTCCTGCCGCACGGCATCAGCGTCGACACCCTGGGACAGACAGGACTGCCAGTGGTCCTCGCCGTCGGAAAGCTCGGACTCGCGTTCCTGCTGCTGGGATTCTTCGCCGCCACCTTCGGCGCTGCGTGCGAGACCGGCCTGTCCGTCGGCTACAGCGTCGCCCAGTACCTGGGTTGGCAGTGGGGCAAGTACGTGGCACCCCTTCGTGCCGCCCGCTTCCACACGGTCCTGCTGCTGTCGTGCATCGGCGGTGTGGCCCTGCTCCTGACCACGGTCGACCCCATCATGCTCACGGAGTACTCAGTGGTCTTCAGTGCCATCGCCCTGCCCCTGACGTACTTTCCGATCCTGGTTGTCGCCAACGACCGCACCTACATGGGCAGCCATGCCAACGGGCGGCTGGCGAACTCCTTGGGCATGGTCTACCTGGTCCTGGTCATCGTGGCCTCGGTGGCCGCCATTCCCCTGATGGTCCTGACAAAGGCGGGGCAATGATGCCAAGGACATCTCGGGCCGACAGCATCGACGTGACCCTCAGGGTGATGGACCACCAGCTCGTCGGCCCCAGCGGTGCGCTCCTGGGAAACGTCGACAACCTCGTCGTGCGTCAGGAGAAGGACGAGCTGTTCATCGTGGGGGTGCTCAGTGGGCCGGGTGGGTTCGGGCCACGCCAGCCGGGGCTGCTCGGGCGGTGGATCGTCGCCGTGTGGAAACGCCTCAACCCGCGCGAGGACCCCAGCCCGCTCATGGTGCCCATGTCCCACCTGCGCAGCATCGGCTCGGCGATCACCGTGAGTGACTATGCAGAGGGCGTCCTTCAGGGCGCCGCAGGGCTCGAGCAATGGCTACGTCGCCACGTCATCTCGGCCATCCCCGGGGCGACAGCCGGCGACGACCGGCTGTCCGGGACGACCGTGGGCCAACCAGTCGACCACGACGAGCTCACGCCACCCAAGGGCTCCCACCTGGTGAGTGACCTGCTCGGAGCAGAGGTCGTCGATGACACCGGTGGGTCCCTGGGTGCGGTTCTGGAGCTTCGCGGGCTGCCCTTCGAGCAGACCGGCCTCGAGGTCGGCCGGCTGCGCGTGACCAGCATCGTGTTCGGGCCGCGGGCTCTCGGTGGCGAGCTGGGCTACACCACCCTGACCGACCAGGGCCCATGGCTGCTCGCACGCTCCTTCGGCTGGTGGCACCGTGACGACCGCGAGGCCACCTGGGATGACGTCGCCCACATCGACTGGGCCGAGCAACGGGTCACGCTCCGGGCAGGCCAGAACTGGCGACATCCACACGCTGCGGAGCCAGGCGGCTAGCAGTGTGTGGACGTCGCGTTCAGGTTCGGGTCAACGGCTGCGCTCCGTTCAGGACTGCAGCGCCGCCAGGGCCTGCTCCTTGGCTGCGGTGAAGCGGTCGCCGAGGTCTGACAGCTCCTGGTTGGAGGCGCTCGCGGCGAAGGCAGGCAGGATCTCCTGCTCCTCCTCCTCCACGTGGTGGCGCACCTCTCCGATCATGGCTGCGATCAGCCCGTCCACGCCCGGCGCCTCGGGGTCCGCCGCCAGGAGCTGCTGGAGGGTCTGCTCCACGTGGTGGTGTTCGGCGAGACCGTCGTCCACGTCCGTGCCTTCGTCCGGGACGGTCGCCTTGATGGCCGGGTACACCACCTGCTCCTCGGCCTTGGAGTGCGGGATCAGCAGCTCGGCGACCTGCTGGAGCAAGCCGGGTATGTCCGCGGGTTCGGCCTTCTCGAGCTGCTTGAACACCGACTCGAGCGTCTTGTGGTCGTCCTTGATGAGCGTGATGACACCGGGCATGAAAACTCCATCCGTCGAGGCGGCTTGCGATGAGCGTGCCCCTGCTGCTTACCCAGTCGACGGACAAGTACACCCTCAACCGGCGCCCGGGTTCACCCGGTTGGAGAATGGCGCCGGCGATGGCCGAACTCGAGGTGGCGTGTGCCGCGACGGCGGTCAGTACCAGTGTCGGCGGCCGCCGATGGCGCGGCCGGTCGAGCCGAGCAGCAGGAGCACCAGCCCGATGACCGCCAGGATGACGCCGATGGTGATGAGGACGGGGATATCGGCCAAGTAGCCGATGACGACCAGGATGAGGCCGAGGATGATCATGGGTACCTCCTTCGTCCCGTGCCGCCAAGATACTGCCCGGACCGAGCGCCTTTCAAACGTCCGGGACCGGCTGGTGCGGCCTGGGGCGCGGTCGCCCACAGGGCGGGTGGCACAATCCGAGGCGTGAACCCGTCGCCTGCCTCCGTCATGGTGCTGGCCGACCCTGTCGAGGGAGCGTCCTCATGAGCTCGGCACCTCGGACGGCCCCTCGTCTGGAGGACGTCGCGCGCGTTGCCGGGGTGTCGCACCAGACGGTCTCACGGGTCGTGAACGGGTCCGCGCGCGTGGCGCCGGCCACCCGCGCCCGGGTGCTCGAGGCGGTCGCCGAGCTCGGATACCGCGGCAACAGCGCGGCCAAGGCGCTCGCCACCCAGAAGAGCGGTGTGGTCGGGGTCGTCGTGGCGGGGCTTGGCTTCTTCGGCCCGTCCAGCACCGTGGTGGGCCTGGAGCTGGCGGCTCGCGCCGAGGGCTACGGCATGGTGCTCGCCTCCCTGCCCGAGGTGACCCAGCAGGCAACCCAGGATGCCCTCGACCACCTGGTCGGCGAGTCGGTCGAGGCCATCGTGCTGATCGCTCCTGTCGACACCGGCCTCGACCTGGGTGTCCGGTCGCGGCTGCCGGTTCCCGTCGTGGTCCTGGACGCGAACCCCGTGCGCGCGCGCCTGTCGGTTGGGGTGGACCACGAGGCCGGGGCACGGTTGGCCACCCAGCACCTGATCGACCTCGGGCACCGCCACATCGCCCACCTCAGTGGTCCGGCGGACTGGTACCAGGCCGAAGCCCGCACGCTCGGCTGGCGCGGCGCGCTGGAGGAGGCCGGGCTGGCGACCCCCGAACCCCTGGTGGGGGACTGGACCGCCTCGAGTGGTTACCGCCTCGGGCGTCAGCTGGCCGCGCAGTCGGAGGTGACGGGCATCTTCGTCGCCAACGACCAGATGTCCATCGGCGTGCTGCGCGCCCTGGCCGAGGCCGGTCGCACGGTGCCCGGCGACGTCAGCATCGTCGGTTTCGACGACCTTCCGGAGTCCGAGTACTTCACGCCGCCGCTCACGACGGTCCGGCAGAACTTCGTGGCCCTGGGTCGCGGGGCCATGGGCCTGCTCACCTCGGCGATCCGTGGCGAGCTGGAGGAGGGCACCGTCACCGTGCCGCCCAAGCTCGTGGTGCGTGCCTCGACCGGCCGTCCTCCCGGCTGAGTCGAGCACGGTCGGAGGTTTCTTGGCGCGAGGTCTTGACAAGCAAAGTGTTAGCGCTAACATTTGCTGTTAGCGCTAACACGAACCTGTGGCGGGCGCACTGGCTCACTGGCGAACCAACAGCACGAGGAGCGTTCGATGACGAACGAGGACAGCGACGACAGCTACGTCGTCGGCGTCGACTTCGGGACCCTGTCCGGCCGTGCGGTGGTGGTACGCGTCAGCGACGGGGCCGAGCTGGGCAGCGCGGTGTCGGTCTACCCGCACGCTGTCATCGACGAGGCACTCCCGGGGACGGGCGAGCGGCTCCCTCCTGAGTGGGCGCTCCAGGTCCCGACGGACTACGTCCACGTGCTGCGCACCGCGGTTCCCGAAGCTGTCCGCGCCGCGGGGATCGCCCCCGAACGGGTCGTCGGCATCGGGACCGACTTCACGGCGTGCACGATGGTGCCCACGCTCGCGGACGGCACCCCGCTGAGCGAGACCGCCGGCTTCGCCTCCTCGCCCCACGCCTACGTCAAGCTGTGGCGCCACCACGCGGCCCAGGGACAGGCCGATCGCATCAACGCCCTCGCCGCCGAGCGCGCCGAGCCGTGGCTGGGTCGCTACGGCGGCCTCATCTCCTCGGAGTGGGAGTTCGCCAAGGGCCTGCAGATCCTCGAGGAGGCCCCCGAGGTGTATGCCGCCATGGCCCACTTCGTGGAGCTTGCGGACTGGATCGTGTGGCAGCTGTGCGGCGAGTACGTGCGCAACGCCTGCACGGCCGGATACAAGGGGATCTACCAGGACGGGGAGTACCCGAGCCGCGACTTCCTCGCCGCTCTGAACCCGGGCTTCGCCGGCTTCGTCGACGACAAGCTCGCCCACCGCATCGGACAGCTGGGTGACCCTGCCGGGCGGCTGACGGCGCAGGCGGCTGCCTGGACCGGGCTGCCGGAGGGCATCGTGGTGGCGGTCGGCAACGTCGACGCGCACGTCTCGGCACCCGCTGCGCAGGCGGTCGAGCCGGGCCAGCTCGTCGCGATCATGGGCACGTCGACCTGCCACGTTCTCAGCAGCACCGTCCTGCGCGACGTCCCCGGGATGTGCGGTGTCGTCGACGGGGGCATCATCCCGGGGCTCTGGGGGTACGAAGCCGGTCAGTCGGGAGTGGGTGACATCTTCGGCTGGTTCGTGAGCTCGTGCGTTCCGCCGGCGTACCACGAGGCGGCCGCCCGGGCAGGGGTCTCCGTTCACGAGCACCTCACCGCGCTGGCAGAGGCCCAGCCGATCGGTGGGCACGGCCTGGTCGCGCTCGACTGGCACAGCGGCAACCGGTCGACCCTGGTGGACCACGAGCTGTCCGGTCTCGTCGTCGGACAGACCCTCGCGACCACGCCTGAGGACACCTACCGCGCACTGCTCGAGTCCACCGCGTTCGGCGCCCGGGTCATCGTCGAGGCCTTCGAGGGGTCCGGCGTGCCGGTCACGGAGTTCGTCGTCGCGGGTGGCCTGCTGCGCAACCCGCTGCTGATGCAGATCTATGCGGACGTCCTCAACCTCCCCCTGTCCGCGGTCCGGTCGGAGCAGGGCCCGGCGCTCGGCTCGGCCATCCACGCGGCCGTGGCGGCGGGGGCCTACCCCGACATCCGCAAGGCCGCGCAGGCGATGGGCGGCCGCACGGTCGCTGCCTTCGTCCCGGTCCCGGAGAACGTGGCCGCCTACGACGAGCTGTATGCCGAGTACGTCGCGCTCCACGACCACTTCGGACGGGGCGGCAACGACGTCATGCGCCGGCTCAAGGCGATCCGCCGCAAGGCCCTGGCATGAACGCCCTCGCCCTCCCGGCAGTCCGCGAAGCCGTGGACCAGCTGCGCGCCTCCGTCGCCGACCTGCACAGCGAGCTCACGCGCAACGCCCTCGTCGCCTGGACCGCGGGCAACGTCTCCGCGCGGGTGCCGGGCGAGGAGCTCCTCGTCATCAAGCCGTCCGGGGTCGCCTACGACCAGCTGAGCGCTGACGCGATGGTCGTGACCGACTTCGAGGGTCGACTGGTCGAGGGGTCGCACGCTCCGTCGTCCGACACGGCCGCGCACGCCTACGTCTACGCCCACCTCCCCGAGGTCGGAGGAGTCGTGCACACGCACTCCACCTACGCCACGGCCTGGTGCGCCCGGCGCGAGTCGATCCCCTGCGTGCTCACGATGATCGCCGACGAGTTCGGCGGGGACATCCCCGTGGGCCCGTTCGCCCTGATCGGGGACGACTCGATCGGCCGGGGCCTGGTCCAGACCTTGGCGAGCAGCAGGTCCAAGGCGGTCCTCATGGGCGGGCACGGCCCCTTCACCGTGGGGCCCGACGCCCGCGCGGCCGTCAAGACGGCCGTGATGCTCGAGGACGTCGCCCGCACCGTGCACGTCGCCAGCCAGCTCGGGAACCCCTGGCGGCTGGACCAGGCAGACATCGACCGGCTCTACGACCGCTACCAGAACGTATACGGGCAGAAGGGAACTCCCGCCTCATGACCACTCAGCCGAAGATCTGGTTCCTCACGGGCAGCCAGGGCCTCTATGGCGAGGACGTCTTGCGCCAGGTCGCCGCACAGTCCGCGGTGATCTCCGATGCCCTCCAGTCCGCGGGGACCCTCACCGCCGAGGTCGTGGCCAAGCCGATCCTGACCGATGCCGCGTCCATCCGCCGCGTGATGCTCGATGCCAACGGTGACGACGACGTGGTGGGAGTCATCGCGTGGATGCACACCTTCTCCCCGGCGAAGATGTGGATCTCCGGGCTCGATGCCCTTGCGAAACCGCTGCTGCACCTGCACACGCAAGCGGGGCGGGACCTACCGTGGGCCACGATCGACATGGACTTCATGAACCTCAACCAGGCCGCCCACGGCGACCGGGAGTTCGGTTACATCCAGACCAGGGTCGGGGTCACGCGCAAGACGGTGACCGGACACGTCAGCGATCCCACCACCGTCGAACGCATCGCGACGTGGGCCCGTGCCGCGGTCGCCCGGGCCTCCCTGCGCACGCTCCGGGTCGTGCGCTTCGGCGACAACATGCGCGACGTCGCCGTCACGGACGGCGACAAGGTCGAGGCCGAGCTGCGCCTCGGCGTCTCGGTCAACACCTACGGCGTCAACGACCTGGTGGCCGTCGTGGACCAGGTGGCCGACGCCGACATCGACACGCTCGTGAAGGAGTACGAGGACCTGTATGCCGTGGCAGCGGACCTGCGCTCGGACGGCGGGCGTCACGAGTCCCTGCGCTACGGAGCACGGATCGAGCTAGGGCTGAGGACGTTCCTGGAGGAGGGCGGCTACGGCGCCTTCACCACCAACTTCGAGGACCTCGGCGGGCTGCGCCAGCTGCCCGGGCTGGCGGTTCAGCGCCTCATGGCCGACGGCTACGGCTTCGGTGGCGAGGGGGACTGGAAGACCGCGGTCATGCTCCGCACCCTCAAGGTGATGGCGCGGGGACTGCCCGGCGGCACCTCGTTCATGGAGGACTACACGTACCACCTTGAGCCGGGCCGCGAGCTGATCCTCGGCGCGCACATGCTCGAGGTCTGTCCCTCGATCGCGGCCGAACGGCCGAGCCTCGAGATCCACCCGCTCGGCATCGGAGGTCGCGAGGACCCGGTGCGGCTGGTGTTCACCGCCGCTGCAGGGGAAGGCATCGTGGTCGGCATCTCCGACCTGGGCGACCGGTTCCGGCTGACTGCCAACGAGATCGACGTCGTGCCACCGATGGCCGAGCTTCCCAACCTCCCGGTCGCGCGAGCGGTCTGGAGCCCGCGTCCTGACCTGCGCACATCCACCGAGTCCTGGCTGGTCGCTGGGGGTCCGCACCACACGGTGCTGTCAACCGCCCTGACGGCCGAGCACCTGCACGACTTCGCCGAGATGACGGGCCTCGAGCTGGCCCTCATCGACGCCCACACGACCACCCGCGGCTTCGTTCGCGAGCTGCGGTGGAACACCGCTTACCACCGGCTGGCCCAAGGCCTGTGAGGCGCCGCGCCGTTGGCGCACAACTGAATACCCGAACACCCGTCAGTACCTCAGCCGGCACCTTCGCAGGTTGACATCCATGGAATGGAGCACACAGTGCGCAGAATCATCGCGGCAGCTGCCGTCGGCCTCCTCGCAGTCGGCCTGAGCGCCTGCGGTCGCCAGACGGACAACGCCTCGTCCGGCAGCAGCGGCGCTGCCAACGTCAAGGGCACCATCGGGGTGGCCATGCCGACCAAGACGTCCGAGCGGTGGATCAAGGACGGTGACTACATCAAGCAGCAGCTCGAGGCCGCCGGCTACAAGGTGAACCTCCAGTACGCCAACGACGACATCCCGACCCAGGTCACCCAGGTCAACGACATGGTGACCAAGCAGAACCAGGTCCTGGTGATCGCCTCCATCGACGGCACTGCCCTGAAGGGTGCCCTCAAGGAGGCCAAGGACGCGGGCATCCCCGTGATCGCCTACGACCGCCTGCTTCGTGACACCGACGCCGTCGACTACTACACGACCTTCGACAACCTGAAGGTGGGCAAGCTGCAGGCCGAGTCCCTGCTCGCCGGCCTCGCGGCCAGCGGCGCTCCCAAGCCGTGGAACGTCGAGCTCTTCGCCGGGTCCCCGGACGACAACAACGCCACGTTCTTCTTCAACGGGGCCATGGAGGTCCTGCAGCCGAAGATCGACGCCGGCGACATCAAGATCGCGTCCGGTGAGACCAACTTCAAGACCGTGGCGACCCTGCGGTGGGACGCGGCGGTGGCGAAGAAGCGCATGGAGAACGTGCTGACGAAGTCGTACTCCAAGGCTGACGTCAACGGCGTGCTGTCGCCCTACGACGGTCTGTCCCGTGGCATCCTCGCCGCGCTCAAGGGCAGCGGTTACGGCACCGGTGGCAAGAAGCTGCCGGTCGTCACCGGCCAGGACGCCGAGCTCGAGTCGGTCAAGTCGATCCTCGCCGACGAGCAGTACTCGACGGTCTTCAAGAACACGCGTGACCTGGCCCAGGCCACCGTCACGATGATCACCGAGATCGCCGGCAAGAAGACCGTGACGGTCAACGACACGGAGTCCTACGACAACGGCGTCAAGAAGGTCCCGACCCAGCTCCTCGAGCCGGTCGCCGCCGACAAGTCCAACGTCAAGGACATCCTGCTCAAGGCGAAGTACTACACCGAGGCCGACTTCTCCTAGTCGCCCCACCAGCTCCGTGGCGGCGGACGGATCACCGTCCGCCGCCACGGACACCACACAGGGGCAGTTGCCCTGCACCCTGCACGAACCTCACGAAGACCCGAAACCCAACGGGACCCAGAAGACCCACGGAGGCTGAGCGGATGTCCACCCCGATCCTCACGATGCGCGACATCACCAAGGAGTTCCCGGGCGTCAAGGCGCTCTCGGACGTGAACCTGTCGGTGCAGCGCGGCGAGATCCACAGCATCTGTGGTGAGAACGGTGCCGGGAAGTCGACCCTCATGAAGGTCCTCTCCGGTGTCTACCCGCACGGCACCTACCTCGGCGACATCGTCTTCGAGGGCAGCGAGATGCAGTTCAAGGGGATTCGCGACAGCGAGTCCGCGGGCATCGTCATCATCCACCAGGAGCTCGCGCTCATCCCGGAGCTGTCGATCGTGGAGAACCTCTTCCTCGGCAACGAGCAGGGCAAGGCAGGCGTCATCAACTGGCCGGTCGCGCGACAGCGTGCCCTCGACCTGCTCGCCCGGGTGGGCCTGGACGAGGACCCGAACAGCCAGGTCAAGAACATCGGCATCGGCAAGCAGCAGCTCGTCGAGATCGCCAAGGCGCTGGCCAAGGACGTCAAGCTGCTGATCCTCGACGAGCCGACGGCCGCCCTCAACGACACCGACAGCCGACACCTCCTGGACCTCCTCCTGGGCCTCAAGGCCAAGGGCATCACCTCGATCATGATCAGCCACAAGCTGGGCGAGATCGAGGAGGTGTCCGACTCGATCACGATCATCCGGGACGGCCGCACCATCGAGACGCTGGACATCACCAAGGGTGAGGTGAACGAGGACCGGATCATCCGCGGCATGGTCGGCCGCGACCTGGACCGCCGGTTCCCCCCGCACGAGCCGACAATCGGTGAGGTGCTCCTGGAGATCCGGGACTGGACCGTCGGCCACCCCCATGACGCCTCCCGGCTCGTCGTCAAGAACGCCAACCTCAGCATCCGCCGGGGCGAGATCGTCGGCCTCGCGGGTCTGATGGGCGCAGGTCGCACCGAGCTGGCCCGCAGCGTCTTCGGTGAGTCCTACGGCCACAAGGTCGGCGGCCAGCTGGTCAAGGACGGCCGGTCGCTCAAGGCGAACACCGTCCAGAAGGCGATCGACGCCGGGCTGGCCTACGTCACCGAGGACCGCAAGAGCCTGGGCCTGAACCTGCTGGACACGATCAAGGTGTCCATCACGGCTGCCGGGCTCCGGAAGATCCGGCGGCGTGGCGTCGTCGACGAGCGCGAGGAGGTCCTCGCCGCAGAGCGCTACCGCAAGAGCATGAACATCAAGACCCCGAGCATCGAGGAGGGCGTCGCCAAGCTCTCCGGCGGCAACCAGCAGAAGGTCGTCCTCGGCAAGTGGATGTTCACCGAGCCGGACGTGCTCATCCTCGACGAGCCCACCCGGGGCATCGACGTCGGCGCCAAGTACGAGATCTACGAGATCATCAACCGCCTCGCCGACAGCGGACGCGGCGTGCTCGTGATCTCCTCCGAGCTGCCCGAGCTGCTCGGGCTGTGCGACCGCATCTACACGCTCAGCGCCGGTGTCATCACGGCCGACGTCCCCCGCGCCCAAGCAGACCAGGAAATCCTCATGCGTTACATGACCCAGCGAAAGGCAGACTGACATGGCGACCGACATCGCCCCCGCGCCCACGGCCCCCGCGCCGCCGCCCACCCAGTCACTGGTGAGCGAGATGCGCAAGGCCCTCAGCGGCAACATCCGCCAGTACGGGATGATGATCGCGCTGCTGCTGCTGGTGCTCATGTTCCAGGTGCTCACCGACGGCCTGTTCCTCCAGCCTCGCAACGTCACGTCGCTACTGGTGCAGAACGGCTACATCCTCATCCTCGCCATCGGCATGGTCATGGTGATCATCGCCGGCCACATCGACCTGTCGGTCGGCTCGGTGAGCGCCTTCGTCGGTGCCACCGTGGCTCTGTCGATGGCCAAGCTCGACCTGCCCTGGCCGGCCGCCATCCTCCTCGGACTGGCGCTGGGCATCCTGGTCGGGATCTGGCAGGGCTTCTGGGTCGCCTACGTGGGCATCCCCGCCTTCATCGTGACCCTGGCCGGCATGTTGCTCTTCCGCGGCCTGGACCTGATGATCCTCAACGCCGAGTCCATCCCGGTGCCGGAGAGCTTCCAGAAGATCGCCAACGGCTACCTGCCCGAGGTGGGGCCGGTGACCGGCTACCACAACCCCACGCTCGTCCTGACGCTGCTGGCCGTCGCCGTGATCGTCTACCTCGAGCTGCGGCGGCGGTCCGACCTTCGCCGCTACGGCATGGACGTGCCCCGGTTGACCCTGAGCGTGATCAAGCTCGTCGTCATCTGCGGGCTGCTGCTCGGCTTCGGCCTCCTGCTGGCGTCCTACAAGGGAGTGCCGGTCGTCGGCCTGATCCTCGGTGGCCTCGTCGTCCTCTACACGTTCATCACCCAGCGCACCGTTCTCGGTCGTCACATCTACGCGGTCGGTGGCAACTCCAACGCGGCTCGCCTCTCCGGCGTGGACACGCGACGCATCGACCTGTTCGTCATGGTCAACATGGGCTTCCTGGCCGCGGTCGCGGGCATGGTGTTCACGGCATACCTCAACGCCGCGAACCCCAAGGACGGCGTCAACTTCGAGCTCGACGCGATCGCGGCCGTCTTCGTCGGCGGCGCGGCGGTGGCCGGCGGCGTCGGCACAGTGACGGGGTCGATGATCGGCGGCCTCGTCATGGGCGTGCTCAACCTGGGCCTGGCCAACATGAGCGTGGACAGCAACTTCGTCCAGATCATCAAGGGCCTCGTACTCCTCGGCGCCGTGGCGTTCGACGTGTACTCCAAGAGCCAGGGCAAGCCGAGCTTCATCGGGATGATCCTCAGGGGTGTGCAACGTGGTCGAGGAGGCGACGGTCCGAGCGGCCCCACCGGGGGCACCGGTCCCTCGACTCCGGTTTCCGAGGGGGAGGAGGGCGCCGGCTTCCGCAACGCCAGTCGCTCGCACACCGGCATCGCGGAGCGTGGAGCCGCGCAGAGCGCCCAACCCTCGACCGGGTAGCGCGCTGGCCGGGTGACCGGGTAGCCAGGTTTCGAGGAGTACCTCGCCGGTCAGGCGAGGTACTCCTCGTCGCTGACGTGCTCGAGCCAGGTCGTGCTGGTGGCAGGGTCGTCGGCCTGGTCGAGCATGGCGAGGTGTTCCATGAAGGAGTCGGGTGCGGCGCCGTGCCAGTGTTCCTGGCCCGAGGGGCAGTAGAGCGTCTGCCCGGCATGGGCCTCGACCTTGTCGCTGCCGCGGGACTGGACCCACGCGATGCCCTGGGTGACGTGAAGGGTCTGGCCTCGGGCGTGTGAGTGCCAGGCGGTGCGGGCGCCCGGGGCGAAGCGGACCTTGGCGACGAACATCGACTGTCCGTCCTCGCGCGGGTGGGCGATGGGGTCGAGCCACACGTCGCCGGTGAACTGCTCGGGCGGGTTCTTGGTCGTGGGTGTCCGGGGGTCGATCTGCATGGTGGCTCCTGTCAGGCCTCGGGGATGGCGCGGCCGAAGGTCTCGCGGGTGATGGCCTCGGGCTCGGGGCCGCCGCGGACTCCGGTGTCGAGCCCGTCGATCGCGGCGAGCTCGTCAACCGTGAGCTCGAAGTCGAAGATGTCGAAGTTCTCCGCGATGCGCGAGGGCGTCACGGACTTGGGGATCGCCTGCCGTCCCTCCTGCAGGTGCCAGCGCAGCATCACCTGGGCCGGGGACTTGTCGTGTGCCTCGGCGATCGAGGCGATGGTGCGGTCCTGCAACGTGGAGCCGTGTGAGCCGTCGCGGTAGAACGTGATGCCGCCGATGGGCGACCAGGCCTGCGACAGGATGCCGTGCGCCGAGTTGGCGGCGAGGACGTCCGGCTGGCGGAAGTAGGGGTGGACCTCGACCTGGTTGACGGCGGGCACCACGGTGGTCTCCTGGAGGAGCCGTTCGAGGTGGTCGGGCATGAAGTTGCTGACGCCGATCGCACGGACCGAGCCGTCCGCGAGGAGCGTCTCCAGCGCCCGGTACGCCTCGATCGTGAGGTCGAACTCGCCCGGCAGGGCCTGGTGGAGGATGAACAGGTCGAGCTGTTCGAGGCCGAGCTTGCCGGCACTCTTGTCGAACGCGTGCAGGGTGGCGTCGTAGCCGTAGTCGCTGATCCACACCTTGGTCTCGACGAAGAGCTCGTCGCGGGGCACGTGGGAGCGGCGGATCGCCTCACCGACTTCGCGCTCGTTGCCGTAGGCGGCGGCGGTGTCGATGTGGCGGTAGCCCGTGTCGAGGGCAGCACTGACGGCGGACAGGGTCTCGTCGGGCGGGGTCTGGAAGACACCAAAGCCGAGGACGGGCATCGCGAGGCCGTTGTGGAGGGTGACCGTGGGAGTCGTCATGCCTTCCACGCTAAGCAGGTTGCGGGCGTCCCGGGAGTCCCTGTCGAGACGGGTACCGGCAGTGCCTCCCTGGAACGTCGCCTCGCCAGGTTGGCTGCCTGGCGCTGTGCCGGTATGACCAGAGCCAGGATCACCAGCAGGGCAGCGGCCATAAGGAAAGTGCTGCCCGTCAGGGCGAGACCAACCCGGTCCGCCACGGCGGCGGGACCCCCACGGTGGTTCCCCGCGTGGGCCGAGACGGTGACGAGCACGCCCAGGCCGAGCGCCATCCCGAGCTGGTGCGCCGTGTTGACGACCCCGGAGGCCGCACCCGCGTCCGCGGTGTCGACGCCTGCGATCCCCGAGCTGGTGAGGGGCGCGAAAGCCAGTCCCTGGCCCACCCCGATGAGGACCATGGGGGCCGCTACGGTCACGAGGTAGTGGCCCACGGACCCGGCGTGACTCAGCCAGGCCATCCCGACGAGTGTCGTCGCCGTGCCGGCGGCGAGCAGGACGGAGGTGGGCGCGACCCGGCTGAGCCGAGGGATGGCCAGTGCGACGGCGAAGTTGACCACCGTCATCGGGAGGAAGCCGAGGCCCGCCTGCAGCGGGGTGAAACCGAACCCGTCCTGCATCAGCTGGGTGGTGAAGTAGAAGAAGCCGATCATGGCGCCCAGATACAGCATCCGCGCGGCATACGCCCCGCTGCGCTCGCGGCTGGCGAACAGCCGCAGGGCCAGGATCGGGTGCGGCACCCGTCGCTCGTTGACCACCAACGCCACCAGAAGGACGACGGCCACGGCGAACGCCACGAGGACCCGAGGGGACCCCCAACCGGAGTCGGCGGACTCGATCGTCCCGAACACCAGCGCACCCACACCAAGCGTCGCGCAGACTGCGCCGGTGACGTCGAAACGTCCCGGCCGACGTGGCGTCTCGACGAGCACAGCGCGGGCGCCGATGACCATGGCGACCGCGATGGGGACGTTGACGAGGAACGCCGCCCGCCACGAGACGAGGTCTGTCAGCGCACCCCCCACCAACAGGCCGAGGCTCGCCCCGATGCCCGCCGTCGCGGCATACCAGGCCACCGCCTTGGCGCGGGCCTCGCCGTCGAAGTAGGCGGTGACCAGGGCCAGGGAGGTCGGCGCGACGATTGCGGCGCCGATGCCCTGCAGGGCACGCGCGGAGACGATCCACCACCCCGTCGGCGCGAGGCCGATCAGCGCGGACGCGACACCGAAGACAACCAGCCCCGAGACGAACAGCCGCCGTCGGCCCAGGATGTCTCCCGCTCGGGCGCCGAGGAGGAGCAGACCACCGAACACCAACGTGTACGCGTCCTGGACCCACGACAGCTCCGTGGCCGACAGATCGAGGTCGGCCCGGATGCTCGGCAGTCCGGTGAACACGACCGAGTTGTCGAGCAGGATCATGAAGTAGCTGATCAGGATGATCGCCAGGATGGGCCCGCGCCGGACGTCCGTGGGTGTGCGCGGCGCACGCCTCATGGCCGCACCATCACCTTGAGCGCCTGCCGGGCATCCATCGCCTGGTATGCCGCGGGCGTGTCGTCGAGCGCGACCGTGCGGTCGAAGACGCGGCCGGGCTGCACGCTGCCGTCGAGGACGGCAGGCAGGAGGTGCTCGATGTACGCCCTCACCGGGGCCGGGCCGCCGGTGAGGGTGACGTTGGGGCCGAAGAGGGTGCCGAAGCCGACCGGTGCCTCTTCGTACTGCGGCACGCCGACCCGGCTGATCACCCCACCCGGCCGCACGATCCCGAGCGCCTGCTCGTAGGCGGGCAGGTGCCCCACGGCCTCGAGCACGATCGGGCTGCCGCCGTCGGTGAGGTCACGGACCTCCGCGATCCCTTCGGCACCGCGGGCGGCGACCACGTCGGTGGCGCCGAACTCGCCGCCGAGGTCGGTCCGCTGCTGGTGCCGTCCCATCAGGACGACTCGATCCGCACCCAGCTGCTTGGCGGACAGGACCGCGAGGAGGCCGACCGCGCCGTCCCCGATCACGGTGACGGTGCTGCCCGGGGTCACGCCGCCCCGGACGGCGGCGTGCCAGCCGGTACCGTACACGTCGGAGAGGGTGAGCAGGGACGCGAGCATCGCTTCGCCGGTCTCGGGCGTCATGTCAGGGACGGCGACGAGCGTTCCGTCGGCGAGGGGTACCCTGACCGCCTCCGCCTGGCCGCCGGCTGTCCCGAGCCGGGCGTCGTTCCAGAACCCCCCGTTGACGCAAGAGGTCTGCAGGCCGGCGCGGCAGAACTCGCAGACGCCGCACGAGACCGCGAAGGGAGCGATCACGAAGTCGCCGGGACGGACGGTGGCGACGTCGGTCCCGGTCTCCTCGACCACGCCGACGAACTCGTGCCCGATGGACGCTCCCCGGGTCGTGGGGGCCAGCGAGTGGTAGGGGTGCAGGTCGCTGCCGCAGACGCAGGCGCGGGTCACTCGCACCAGCGCGTCAGTGGGCTGTTGGATCGTCGGGTCGGGGGCGTCGATGACGCGGATGTCGCCCGCGCCGAAGATGTGCGTTGCTCTCATGTCCACCAGTGCACGCGACTCCGGCGGGATGCGGGAGTCCCGCTCGTTCCGGGTACCGGCAGTGCCTCCCACCGGTGCGGGAACGCACCTACCGTGGAGCCATGGCATCAATGGACCTGCGCAACGAGATCCGGGAGTTCCTGCGCTCGCGCCGGGCTCGGATCACCCCCGAGGAGGCTGGCCTGCCTGCCTACGGGGGCAACCGCCGTGTGAAGGGGCTGCGCCGCGAAGAGGTCGCCATGCTCGCCGGGGTCTCGGTCGACTACTACGTTCGGATGGAGCGTGGCAGCCTCGGTGGCGCGTCCGAGAGCGTCCTCGACGCGTTGGCCAACGCCCTTCACCTCGAGGAGGCCGAGCGCGACCACCTCTACTCGCTCGCCCGGGAGTCCGGTGCCGGGTCGGCCCGCCGCCGCAGGAGCGCCACGCCCACGGTGCGACCCGCGGTCCAGCAGGTGCTGGACGCCGTCACCGACGCGCCGGCCTGGGTTCGCAACGGCCGGCACGACATCCTCGCGATGAACGACCTCGCGCGAGCGCTCTACGCCCCGGTCCTGGCCGATCCCCGCCGCCCGGCCAACACGACGCGGTTCGTCTACCTGCACCCCGAAGAAGCGCGTGAGCTGTTCGTCGACTACGACCAGATCGCCCGCGACGCGGCGGCCATGCTCCGGCTCGAGGCGGGCCGCAACCCCCACGACAAGGCGCTCATCGAGCTGGTCGGCGAGCTCTCCACCCGCAGCGAGCTGTTCCGCCAACGCTGGGCATCCCAGGACGTGCGCTACCACCGCAGCGGCCGCAAGAGGCTCCGTCACCCGGTCGTCGGCCAGCTGGACCTCGACTTCGAGGCGATGGAGCTCCCCTCCGAGCCGGGCCTGCAGCTCAACATCTACACGGCCGCCGAGGGAACGCCCACGTCCGACGCCCTCAAGCTCCTCGCGTCCTGGGCCGCCACCCACGAGCCCGACCGCGTGCAACCATCCGCAGTCGGACCCGAGCGTTCCTGAGGACGTCCACGGCCTTGCCCTGAGCCGGACGGGCGCTTGCGGATGCCCGCCGCCATCCTCAGGGCTACAGTCGCGGCATGGGCGATCCTGCGCCGACCGGAGCGACGACACCCGACCACGTGGTGGTCATGGGCGTGTCGGGTTCGGGCAAGTCGACTGTGGCGAAAGGGATTTCGACCGTCACCGGGTGGGAGTTCGCTGAGGGAGATGCCTTCCACTCGGACGCCAACGTCGCCAAGATGAGGGCCGGGGACCCGCTGACCGACGAGGACCGCTGGCCGTGGCTCGAAGCGATCGGGGCCTGGATCAGCTCCAAGGAACAGGCCGGGGAGTCCGCGGTCATCACCTGCTCGGCGCTGAGACGCGCCTACCGCGACGTGCTGTGCAAGGACCGGCCGCATGTGCGGTTCCTCCATGTCACGGCGCACACCGATGTCATCCGGGACCGGATGGAACACCGCCCGGGCCACTACATGCCCGCCTCGCTGCTGCCCAGCCAGCTTGCCACGCTCGAGCCGTTGCAGCCCGACGAGCCCGGGGTCGCCATCACCAATGAGGGGACGGCTGCCGTGGTCCTGGACCGCGCGCTGTCTGCCCTGGGCCTCAGGAAGGAACACCAATGACCGCGTCCTTGCAGCATGCCCTGTCCGGAACCATCTCCCTCGCGGCGGCCGACGAGCCGTATGCCGGTGACGGCGTGCTCGTCGTCGCGTGCGTCGTGGGCATCCTGGCGGTGGTGCTCCTCATCACCGTGGCAAAGCTCCACCCGTTCCTCTCGCTGATGCTCGGGTCGGCGGTGCTCGGCGCCATCGCCACCATGCCCCCGGCCGACATCGTCGCCAGCTTCATCAAGGGCTTCGGCAACACCACGGGCTCCGTCGGCGTGCTCATCGCGCTGGGCGCGATGATCGGCAAGATGCTCGAGGACTCCGGGGGCGCGAGCAAGATCGTCACCACCATGATCGCCCGGGTCGGACGCAACGGGCTGCCGTGGATGATGGCCGCCATCGCGGCCATCCTCGGCCTGCCGCTGTTCTTCGAGGTCGGCGTCGTCCTCCTGGTCCCGGTGGTGGTCATGGTCGCCCGACGCACCGGCCTGTCGCTCATGCACGTGGGCATTCCGGCGCTGGCCGGCCTGTCCGTGCTGCACGGGCTCGTGCCGCCGCACCCGGGGCCACTGACGGCGATCGGACTCCTCAAGGCCGACCTGAGCCTGACGCTGCTGTTCGGCATCATCATCGCGATCCCCACCGTCGTGGTCGCCGGGCCGGTGCTGGCGCGCTTCGTGCACAACTGGGTGCCCAAGCACGCCACCGATCTTGCGTATGCCGGCGCGGGAGCACCGGGCGGAGGCGCCGGGACGCCACTCGAGCGAGCGGCCGAGGTGCACGACGAGCGTGCCGGCGACCGTACCGACGAGCGCGTGGGCGTGCGGGTCGACGACCGGGGCGACCGAACCGGTGGGACGCAGTCGACGCAGGCCATGCAGCCGGGGCGCCGTCAGGTGCCGTTCTCCTCGGCCCTGATCGCCATCACCCTGCCCGTCCTGCTGATGCTCATCGACGCGATCGCCAAGCTCGTGGTCACCGACGAGGAGTCCGGCTTCCGGAAGGTGACCGACTTCCTGGGCACCCCAGTCGTCGCCCTGCTCATCGCCGTGATCTTCTGCTACTTCGCCCTCGGCCTGGCCACCGGCATGAACCGGTCCCAGGTCAGCGACTCCTTCGGTGCGAGCCTGCCCGGCATCGCCGGGATCATCCTCATCGTGGCCGCCGGCGGTGGCTTCAAGCAGACCCTCGTGGACGCCGGCGTCGGCGACGTCATCAAGAACTGGGCAGAAGGCGTCAACATCTCGGTCCTCCTGCTCGGCTGGCTGGTCGCCGTCCTCATCAGGCTGGGCACCGGCTCCGCGACGGTCGCCACCATCACCGCGGCGGGCATCGTCGGACCGCTGGGCGCGAGCCTGAGCGCGAACCACCTCGCGCTGCTCGTCCTGGCGATCGGCTGCGGCTCCCTCTTCTTCAGCCACGTCAACGACGCAGGCTTCTGGCTGGTCAAGGAGTACTTCGGCCTGACCGTCGGAGAGACCATCAAGTCGTGGTCGGTGATGGAGACCGTGATCTCCGTCGTAGGCTTCGCCCTGGTCATGCTGATGAGCGTCATCGTCTAGCGCGCCCGTCGAACCACCGTGGGACGCCGTCGGCGGCCCAGTCAGAGCCGTCGTTAGCCGTCCTTAGCCGTTCCGAAACCGGGGGTCGCTGGTGCGAGTCGTGGTCATCGGCGCGGGCGGTTATGTCGGCAGTCGGCTGGTGCCGGCGCTCCTCGCGCAGGGCCACGCGGTCACGGCGACCTTCACTGATGCCTCGTCGGCGGGTCGCTTCTGGTGGTCGGACGAGGTCGACGTCGTCGAGGTGGACGTCCTCGACCGGCCCTCCGTGCGGGCGGCGTGCAAAGGTGCCCAGGCGCTCTACTACCTCGTCCACGGGCTCGGCGGTGACGACTTCGCCACCAGTGACCGCGAGGGCGCCTACAACGCGGCGCACGCCGCCGTCCGCGCGGACCTGGAGCGCATCGTCTACCTCGGGGGACTGGTCCCGGACGTGCCGGACCGCGAGCTGTCGCCACACCTGAGGTCCCGGCTCGAGGTCGAGCAGGTGCTCACCGACTCGGGGGTGCCGACCCTGGCGCTCCGTGCGGCGATGATCGTCGGCAGCGGTTCCACGTCGTTCGAGATCATGCGCCAGATGAGCGAGCGCCTGCCTGTCCAGGTGCTGCCGAGATGGATGGACAGCCAGGTCGAACCCGTGGCGGTCACCGATGTCCTCATCGCCCTGGTCGGCGCGCTCTCCGCCCCGCCGCGCAGCCGGGCCTTCGACCTCGGCAGCGGGGAGCGGATGGCGTATGCCGCGTTGCTGCGGCTCTACGCCGACCGCGCCGGTCTGCGGCGGGTCCAGGTGAGCGTGCCCGGGCTGCCGACCGGCCTGGTGTCCAGGCTCGCCCCGATCCTGACCCGGGCCCCGGCTTCGACCGTGCAGTCGCTCGTCGAGAGCCTGCGCCACGACATGGTCTGCGGACGGCAGGACTTCGTGGTGCAGCTGATGCCCAGGGGGCACTCGCTCACCCCTGTGGCCGACGCCCTCGACCGCGCCCTCGCCGTGCCCGACGCGGCAGTGCCAGACCGGCAGCGTGACGTCATCGGACCGCTGACGTCGGACGCGACCTGGGTCGGCTCGGTGGCCGGCTGACTCAGGAGCGGCGCAGCCTGAGCTGTCGCTCGAGGTTGTGCGCGAACCCGACGCCCATCGCCGCGATCACTGCCTGCATCGAGGCCTGGACGGCCGGCTTGGCCAGCCTCGGGAAGGGCAGGTCGACGTCGACGCCGAGCTCGATGGACAGCCGGGTGCCCTCGCCGCTGTCGGCCAGGACGTAGACACCCTTGACGCCGGCGCGCTCGTCGCCCTTGGGCGCATGGGTGTAGCTGATGCGCTCCTCGGGCGTGAACTCCATGCGCTCGGTGAAGGAGAGCCCGACGCTCTTGCCGAGGACCTCGATGGGAGCGAGCTTCCACAGCCAGGTCTCGCCGTGGTCCTCGATCGAGCGGACCATCGGCGTCAGCTTCGCCACCAGCTTCGCATCGGTCAGGACGGCCCACACGGCGTCCCGGGGATGGGGTACGACGGCAGTGGACCGCTTGGAGGCTGAGAAGACCGACATGCCCTGAGTCTGGTCCATGGTTCCGCCGGTGGCCCGCCGGGATGCGAACGGCCCCGCCGCGCCAGACTGGTGCCATGGTCGAGCGGAACTGGGCGGGCAACATCACCTACGGGGCGCAGCGGGTAGCGCGACCAACCAGTGTCGCGGAGCTCCAGGACCTGGTGGCCGGGGCTGCGCGGATCCGGGCCCTGGGGTCCCGGCACTCGTTCACCGGGCTGACCGACACCGACGGCATCCTCGTGGAGCTCTCGCAGCTGCCGCAGGTGCTGGAGGTCGACGAGGCAGCCGGCACCGCCACCGTCTGCGCGGCCCAGGACTACGGCACCGTGGCCGCTGCCATCGAGGCGCGCGGCTGGGCGCTGGGCAACCTCGCGTCGTTGCCGCACATCAGCGTCGCGGGGGCCGTCGCGACGGACACCCACGGCTCTGGCGACGAGCTCAGCTCTCTGGCCGCCGCGGTGGCGGCCGTCGAGCTGGTAGGTCCCGACGGCGAGCTGCGGACGGTCGCGCGCGGCGACGCCGGCTTCGAGGGCAGTGTCGTGGCCCTCGGCGCCCTGGGCATCGTCACCCGGCTGACGCTCGACGTCGAACCCAGCTACTCGATGCGCCAGGACGTCTACACCGAGATGCCTTGGCACGTGGTCGAATCCGAGCTCGACGCAATCACGAGCGCCGCCGACAGTGTCAGCCTGTTCACCCGACTGGATGATCGCGGTGTCCTCCAGGTCTGGTGCAAGAGCCGGTCGGCCCAGGCCCGCGACGACCTGTTGGGGTCGCCGCGGGCCACGGAGCCGCTGCACATGCTCGACGGCGCCCCGACCGACTCCGTCACCGACCAGAGCGGCGTGGCCGGCGCGTGGCTCGACCGCCTGCCACACTTCCGCCGCGAGTTCACCCCCAGCCGGGGTGAGGAGCTGCAGAGCGAGTACCTCGTCGACCGGTCCGCGGCGTTGGACACCCTGGCAGCCCTGCGGCGACTCCAGCCACTGCTCGCCCCGGTCCTGCAGAGCGTCGAGATCCGCACCGTTGCCGCGGACGACCTGTGGCTCAGCAGCTCCTACGGGCGGCCTACGGTGGGGTTCCACTTCACCTGGCAGCTCGACGAAGCAGGGGTGTATGCCGTGCTGCCGGCCATCGAGGCCGCCCTGCTGCCGTTGGGTGCTCGGCCGCACTGGGGCAAGTGCTTCGTGGCGACCGCCGACGACCTTGCTGCGCTCTACCCGCGCTGGGATGACTTCCGGCAGCTGCGGGCCGGCGCCGACCCCGAGGGCAAGTTCGGCAACGCGTTCCTCGACAAGGTGGTCGGCTGAGCGGCGACCCTGTGAGAGTCTGACCAGCGTGAGCGACACCGCGCCGGTGACCCCCCGCCGGGGTCGTCCGGGCTACGACCAGGAGACGGTGCTGCGCCGCGCGATCGAGCTCTTCAACGAGCAGGGCTACGACGGCACCAGCATGGGTGACCTCGCCCGCGAGCTCGGCTTCACCAAGTCCGCCATCTACCACCACGTCCCGAGCAAGACCCACCTGCTGTCCCTCGCCCTCGACGAGGCCCTGGACGGGCTCACCCAGGTCATCGAGGAGGCGAGCAGCGACGCTGCCGGCCGCACGGCATACGAACGGCTGCGTCAGGCGGTGCACAAGAGCGTCGAGGTGCTGGTCGAGCACCAGCCGGCCGTCACGCTCCTGCTGCGCGTGCGCGGCAACAGCGAGGTGGAGCTTGCCGCGCTCGGCCGCCGCCGTGAGATCGACGCGCGCCTTGCCGCGCTGGTCAAGGAAGCCATCGACGAGGGTTCGCTGCGCACCGACGTGGCTCCGGCGCTGGTCAGCCGGCTGCTCTTCGGCATGGTGAACTCGCTGGTCGAGTGGCACCGCGCTGGTGGCGGGGTCGATGGGGCGCAGCTGTCCGAGGCGATCACGACCATCGCCTTCGACGGCTTGGCGATCAGGCCGCCTCACCAGTCGTAGAAGCCGCGCCCGCTCTTGCGACCCAGCTCGCCCGCCGCCACCTTGTCGCGCAGGAGCTGAGGAGGTTCGAACCGGGGCCCGAGCTCGCGCGCCAGGTGTTCGGCGATGGCCAGCCGGACGTCGAGGCCGACGATGTCGGTGGTCCTGAGCGGTCCGACGGGGTGCCGGTAACCCAGCGTCATCGCGGTGTCGATGTCCTCGGCGGACGCCACGCCCTCCTGCACCATCCGCATCGCCTCGAGCGCGATGGCCACCCCGAGGCGACTGCTCGCGAAGCCCGGTGAGTCCTTGACCGTGATCGCCGTCTTGCCCAGCGCCGCCACCCAACCGCGAGCCTGCTCCACGAGGGCGTATGCCGTGTGCTCGCCGACCACGACCTCGACCAGGTCGCTGGCGGGGACGGGGTTGAAGAAGTGCAGGCCGATGAACCGCTCGGGCGCCCGCAGCCCCGAGGCGATGGTGTCGATCGACAGCGAGCTCGTGTTGGTGGCCAGGACCGCTTCGGGTGCGACCCGCTCGACCCGCTGGAAGACGGCCAGCTTGAGGGCGGCGTCCTCCGGGACGGCCTCGACGACCAGCTCGACGTCGCCGAGGTGAGCGGTGTCGCTGGTGGCGGTGAGGCGCGCCGCGGCTGCGTCGACGTCAGCGAGCAGGCCACGTTCGGCGGCCTTGCCCAGACTGGTGACGACCCGCTCCCGCGCGGCCTGGGCCGTCGGCTCGTCGCTCTCGACGACCACGACCGTGCAGCCCGCCGCGAGGAAGGTGTGCGCGATCCCGGCGCCCATGCGGCCGCCGCCGTAGACGCCGACACGCGTCGGCAGCGAGCCTTCGTGGCTCGTCATGGGCGCTCGAGGAGCAGGGCGCTGCCCTGGCCGACGCCGACGCACATGGTGGCCAGGCCTCGCCGGGCGTTCGCCCGCTCGAGTCTGCCCAGCAGGGTGACGACGATGCGGGTGCCGGAGCAGCCGAGCGGGTGGCCGAGGGCGATCGCGCCGCCGTCGGCGTTGACCAGGTCCTCGTGCAGCCCGAGGTCGCGGATGCAGGCGAGGGACTGGGAGGCGAAGGCCTCGTTGAGCTCGACGGCCTCGAGGTCCTCGACGGTCCAGCCAGCGCGGTTCAGGGCCTTGCGCGTCGCGGGGACGGGGCCGATGCCCATGATCTCGGGAGCCACTCCGGCGCTCGCGGCAGCGACGATCCGCGCTCGCGGGGTGAGGCCGTGCTCGGCGATGAACCGCTCGCTCGCCACCACCACCGCGGCTGCACCGTCGTTGAGGCCACTGGAGTTTCCGGCCGTCACCAGCCCGTGGGGACCGTGCAAGGGGCGCAGGGCGGCGAGGCGCTCGAGGCTCGTGTCGGCCCGAGGTCCCTCGTCGGTCGTGAACTCGCCGTCACGCAGTGGCACGGCGACGGTCTCGGCCTCGAAGCGGCCGTTCTTGATCGCGTCGAGCGCACGCTCGTGCGACCGAAGGGCAAAGGCGTCGAGCTCCTCACGCGTCAGGTTCCACTGCTGCGCAACGCGTTCGGCGGTCTGCGGCATGGTCAACGTCGTGTCGGCGTCGAACCGCGGGTTGGTGAAGCGCCACCCGATCGAGGTGTCGAAGGTCGCGCCGGGTCGGGCGAACGCCTTCGTGGGCTTCTCGGTGACCCAGGGTGCCCGGGTCATCGACTCGACGCCGCCGGCCACGACGAGGTCGGCGTCGCCCGCGGCGATCATCTGGCGCGCAGTGGCGATGGCGGTCAGGCCCGAGGCGCAGAGCCGGTTGACGGTGAAGCCCGGCACCGACTGGGGGAGCCCCGCGAGCAGGACCGCCATCCGTGCGACGTTGCGGTTGTCCTCACCGGCTTGGTTGGCCGCGCCGAACACCACCTCGTCGATGAGCTCCGGGTCGACACCGGCGCGCGTGACGGCTTCGCGGACCACGAGGGCCGCGAGGTCGTCGGCGCGCACGGAAGCCAGCCCACCGGCATACCGGCCGATGGGGGTGCGCACGCCGTCCACGATGAAGGCTTCGGTCACGCTCTGCTCCTTGGTTCTGGGGGACGGTCAGGCGTCGAAGTCGACGGTCACGGTGTCGCTGACAGGGTAGGACTGGCACGTGAGGACGAAGCCCTCGGCGACCTCTGCCTTCTCCAGGGCGTAGTTGCGCCGCATGTCGACGTCGCCCTCGCGGACCAGGGCCCGACAGGTGCCGCAGACGCCGCCCTTGCAGGCGAATGGCAGGTCGGTGCGGGAGGCCTGGGCGGCGTCGAGGATCGACTGGCTCCGTGGCATGGGCGTGGTCGAGCTGAGCCCGTCGAGCACGACGGTGACGTCGCTGGTCTCTCCCTCGACGACGGCGTCGGCACGGTGGAGCTCCGGTGGGGGCTCGTCGACGTAGAAGAGCTCGAAGTGCACGCGGTCCTCGGCGACGCCGACCTCGGCGAGCACCTCGCGGGCGGCACCGATCATGGCGAACGGCCCGCAGAGCCACACGTCGTCGATGTCGTCCACCGGCACCAGCACGGCGAGCAGCCTGCGCAGCCGGTCGGCGTCGATGCGGCCGGAGAACAGCTCGACGTCGCGGGGTTCGCGGGAGAGCACGTGGATGAGCTGAAGCCTTGCGCCGTAACGGTTCTTGAGGTCGGCGAGCTCCTCGGCGAACATCACCGAGCCGGTGGTGCGGTTGCCGTAGATCAGGGTGACCTCGGCCGCCGGGTTGCTCAGCATGGTGCTGGCGATCGACAGCATCGGCGTGATGCCCGAACCGGCAGCGATGCACAGGTGACGTCCGCCGGTGGCAGGGTCGGCCCGGAAGCTCCCCGACGGTGTCTGCACCTCGATCTCGGTCCCTGGCCGCACCTCGCGGACCAGCCAGCGCGAGAAAAGCCCGTCGGGGATCTCGCGCACGCCGATGCGCGGGCGCTCGCCGACGGCGGCGCAGATCGAGTAGGTGCGGCGGTGCTCCTGCCCGTCGATGGTGCGCCGCAGCGTCAGCGACTGCCCCGCGACGAAGTCGTATGCCGCGGCAAGCTCGGCCGGGACGTCGAAGCTCACCGCCACGGCATCGTCAGTCAGCTGCTCGACGGAGTGGACGGTCAGGGTGTGGAAGGTGGGCGCGGTGCGCTTGGTCTTCGGGAGCAGCAACGAGCCGGTGGCGGCGGTCACTCAGATCTCCTTCACGTGCTCGAACGGCTCGAGGCAGGTCGAGCACCGGTACAGCGCCTTGCAGGCCGTCGGCCCGAACTCGGAGGTCAGCTCGACGGCGCCGGATCCGCACTGGGGGCAGTGGAGCGCGCGTCGGATCGGCTTGAGGGACAAGGCGATCGGTCCAGAGCGGGCCGGCACGGGGCCGGGGGCTGACAGGCCGTGGTCGACGAGCGCCTGCCGGCCACGATCGGTGATCCAGTCGCTCGACCAGGCGGGGGAGAGGGACACCCGGATCGTCACGTCCGCAAAGCCGGACTCACGGAGCACGCGGACGAGGTCGTCACGCATGGTGGCCATCGCGGGGCACCCGGTGTAGGTCGGCGTGATCGCCACCGTCACGGCTCCGGTGTCCGACACCTCGACGGAGCGCAGTACCCCGAGGTCATCGAGGGTCAGCATCGGCATCTCGGGGTCGGTCACGGTGCGGGCCACGGCGTGCGCGCGCTTCCGCAGCTCCCGGTTCGATGCAGACGCGCCTAGATCGCCGGGCGCGTCCAGGTCGAACCGCCGAGAGGTCTGGGTGGTCGATGTCATGGTCACCACTGACCCATCGGGTGGGCTCGGGCGACGACCTGCATCTCGCCGACGATCCGGCTCAGGGCCTCGGTGTGCATGCCGTCGCGCCCCTGTCGGCCCTGGACCGCTGCGAGCGGCGCCCTGGTCGGCTGCTCGATGCCGCTGAGGGCGAACACCTGCGCGAGGACGACGGCCACGTCGTCGGCGACCGTCGCCGGGTCGACGCCGACGCCGGCGGCCGCAACCCGCGCCTCGACGTCGTGCGTCCGGAACAGCTCTGCGTGCAGCGGCCACACCGCGTCGAGGGCGTCCTCGAGCCGCCGCCGGGACTCCTGCGTGCCACGCGCCAGCGTGAGGAACCAGCGCCCGGCGTAGTCGCGGTGGTAGGTCAGCTCCTTGACGCCCTTGGCCGCGACCGCTGCAAGCACGTGGTCGCGGCTGTCGACGAGCTGCTCGAAGATCGCGATGCGCGCGCTGGAGTGCAGCAGCAGCTTGACGATCGTCACGGCGAAGTCGCCGTTGTCGAGCTCGACGAGGCGCACGTTGCGGAACTGCCCCGCGTCGCGGAAGAAGGCCAAGGCGTCCTCGGGCGGGACAGGCGACCCGTCGGGCAGCGTGGGCACGAGCGAGGGGTCGGCCGCGGCCGCGCGGGCGAGGAGCAGCCGGGCCTGGCCGAGCAGGTCGAGCGCGATGTTGGACAGCGCGATGTCGTCCTCGAGGTCGGGCGCGCGGCTGCACCACTCGGAGAGCCGCTGCGAGGCGATCAGCGCATCGTCGGCGAGCATCACGCAGTAGGCACCGAGGTCCGCGGCCTCCACGCCGTCGGGCATCGTCGTGTCGACCCCGGCGAGCGGGTCCTCGAAGTCGGTGCCGAACGCCCAGTGCGACGGGTCGCCCCCGAGGAGACCGTCGTAGACCGACCCGTGAGCGTCGTTGGGGTCGGGCGCCGGGTGGGACGGCTGGTGGACGACGTCGTCGGCCACCGACTGGAGGGCGTCGAGCCCGTCGGGCAGCGCGCTCTCGGGCGACACGTTGTGGTCAGGCATGGGTCAGCAGCTCACATGTGGGGGACGTTGTCGGGGATCTCGTAGAACGTCGGGTGCCGGTAGACCTTGTCGCCGCTCGGAGCGAACATCGGGTCCTTCTCGTCCGGGCTCGAGGCGGCGATGTCCTGCGACTTCACGACCCAGATGCTCACACCCTCGTTGCGACGGGTGTAGACGTCGCGGGCGTGCCGCAGCGCCATCTGGTCGTCGGCCGCGTGCAGCGACCCCACGTGGACGTGGTTCAGCCCGCGCTTCCCGCGGACGAAGACCTCGTACAGCGGCCACTCGGCGCGCACCCGCTCGTCGGGGGACAGTGCGTCGCTCATGCCGTGCCTTCCTCGGAAAGCTGCTGAGCGGCATACGCGGTCGCTGCCTCGCGGACCCAGGCGCCGTCCTCGTGCGCGGCCCGTCGGTGGGCGATGCGCTGGGTGTTGCACGGGCCGTTGCCCTTGACGACCTGCATGAACTCGTCCCAGTCCGGCTGGCCGAAGTCGTGGGCCTGGCGCCCTTCGTTCCAGCGCAGCTCGGGGTCGGGGAAGGTCACGCCGAGCACCTTCGCCTGCGGCACGGACATGTCGACGAACCGCTGGCGCAGGTCGTCGTTGGTGTTCCGCTTGATGCCCCACGCCATCGACTGGGCCGAGTTGGGGGACTCGTCGTCGGGCGGGCCGAACATCATCAGCGCCGGCCACCAGAACCGGTTGACCGACTCCTGCACCATCGCGCGTTGTTCGTCGGTGCCGCGCATCATCGTCATGAGCAGCTCGAAGCCCTGCCGCTGGTGGAAGGACTCCTCCTTGCAGATGCGGATCATCGCGCGGCCGTAGGGCCCGAACGACGTCCGGCACAGCGGCACCTGGTTGCAGATCGCGGCGCCGTCGACGAGCCACCCGATGGTGCCGACGTCGGCGTAGGACAGGGTCGGGTAGTTGAAGATCGAGGAGTACTTCTGGCGGCCCTCGATGAGCATCTCGGTGAGCTGGCCGCGGCTGACGCCGAGCGTCTCGCAAGCCGAGTAGAGGTAGAGCCCGTGGCCGGCCTCGTCCTGGACCTTGGCGAGCAGGATCGCCTTGCGGCGCAGCGAGGGCGCGCGGCCGATCCAGTTGCCCTCCGGCTGCATGCCGATGATCTCGGAGTGCGCGTGCTGGGCGACCTGGCGGATGAGCGTCTTGCGGTATCCCTCGGGCATCCAGTCGCGGGGTTCGATGCGGTCGTTGTGGCTGATCGTCGCCTCGAACCCGGCCAGGAGGTCGGCCTCGCCACCCGGCGTGGCCGGGGCAGTGGTGGTGTCCGTCATGCAACCCTCCGCGGTGGGGCCAATAACTGACCGAACGGTCTGTAATAGTGTCTCAGGTGCCGTCGGGTGTTGGCAAGCAAGCAGGTGGCAACCACGGTATGCCGCGTGCCGACGCATCGCATTACTCGCGCGTCACCCGTGATCGGTGGCAGGCTCGGCACCGTTCCGCAGTCCGTCGTCGCTGGGAGGCCCACCCGATGTTCTCGCGCATCGCCATCGTCAACCGCGGCGAGGCCGCCATGCGGCTCATCCACGCGGTGCGCGACCTCAACGCGCAGGCGGGGGCTGACGGGCACCGCATCGAGACCATCGCCCTGCACACCGAGGGCGAGAAGCGGGCCATGTTCGTCCGCGAGGCCGACCACGCCTACAACCTCGGACCGGCAGCCAACCGCCCCTACCTCGACTACGCCGTCCTCGAGAAGGCGCTGGCCGAGACCCGAGCGGATGCCGCCTGGGTCGGCTGGGGCTTCGTCGCCGAGGACCCGAACTTCGCCGAGGTCTGCGCCGGGATCGGCGTCACCTTCATCGGCCCGAGTCCCGAGGCGATGCGCAAGCTCGGGGACAAGATCGGCTCCAAGATCATCGCCGAGGAGGTCGGCGTCCCGGTGGCCCCGTGGAGCGGCGGCGGCGTCGACACCCTGGAGGACGCGAAGGCGGCGGCCGCCCGGATCGGCTACCCCCTCATGCTCAAGGCGACCGCCGGCGGTGGCGGACGGGGCATCCGAATGGTCGCCTCCGACGCCGACCTCACCGACGCCTACGAGCGCACGCGCGACGAGGCCCAGCGCGCGTTCGGCTCCGGCGTCGTGTTCCTCGAACGGCTGGTGACCGGCGCCCGCCACGTCGAGGTGCAGGTCATCGCCGACGGGCAGGGCACCGCCTGGGCCATCGGCGTCCGCGACTGCTCTGTGCAGCGACGCAACCAGAAGGTCATCGAGGAGTCCGCGTCGCCCGTCCTCGCCCCCGAGCAGGTGGCAGAGGTGAAGGCCAGTGCCGAGCGCCTCGCCGTCGCAGTGGGGTATGCCGGGGCCGGCACGGTCGAGTTCCTCTACCACCCGGGCGACAAGTTCTTTGCCTTCCTCGAGGTCAACACCCGCCTCCAGGTCGAGCACCCGATCACCGAGGTCACCACCGACACCGACCTGGTCAAGCTCCAGATCCACGTGGCCGCCGGCGGCCGGCTCGAGGGTGAGCGCCCGCGCGAAGAGGGCCACGCCGTGGAGGCGCGCCTCAACGCCGAGGACCCCGACCGTGACTTCGCCCCGTCGCCGGGTCGGATCGCCCTGCTGCAGCTCCCCAGCGGCCCCGGCATCCGGGTGGACACCGGTGTGGGAGAAGGGGACTCGATCCCCGCCGACTTCGACTCGATGATCGCCAAGATCATCGCGGTCGGGCGTGACCGTGACGAGGCGTTGGCCCGGTTGCGTCGCGCCATGGGCGAGACCACTGTCGTCATCGAGGGGGGTTCGACCAACAAGAGCTTCATCCTCGACCTGCTCGACCAGCCGGAGATCATCGACGGCAGCGCCGACACGGGATGGATCGACCGGGTCCGGGCCGAGGGCCGGCTGGTCTCGCACCGCCACTCGGGCGTGGCCCTCGTCGCCGCGGGTATCGAGGGCTACGAGGACGAGGAGGAGGTCGAGCGCACCCGCCTGCTCGAGACCTCCCGGGGTGGGCGGCCCCAGGTGCAGCACCGCACCGGACGGGCCATCGACCTCAAGCTGCGCGGCACGGCCTACAAGGTCACGGTGTGGCGGATCGGGCCGCACAAGTTCCGTGTGGCCCTCGCCGCCGGCGCCGTCGAGCAGACCGTCGATGCCGACCTCGACCGTCTCGACGAGTACACCAGCCGCCTCACGATCTCCGGGCGCACGCATCGACTCATCACCGCCACCCATGGCCCGGTCCAGCTCGTGGAGGTCGACGGGGTCACGCACCGCGTCAGCCGGGACGAGGGCGGCGTGCTGCGCTCGCCGGCTCCGGCGCTCGTCGTCGCCACCCCTGTCGCCGTCGGCGCCGAGGTCGCGGCAGGCGCGCCGGTGCTCGTGCTCGAGTCGATGAAGATGGAGACCGTCCTGCCCGCGCCGTTCGCCGGCCGGGTCAAGGAGCTCCTGGTGTCGGCGGGCAGCCAGGTCGAGACCGGCACGCCCCTGGTCCGGCTGGAACCGGTGGGTGACGCTGACGAGGCGGCCGAGGCCGGCGACGCCGACGAGGCCGTGGACCTCGACCTGCCCGAAGACTCCACCACGGGCGACGGTGCTGCCGCCTCCGCGGATCACGCCCGGTCCGCCCTGGCCGCGATGCTCCTCGGTTACGACCTCGACCAGCGCGACGAGGGCAGCACCCTGGCGACCTACCTCGCCGCCCGCGACGAGCTGACTGCGCAGGGTGTTTCGCAGGTCTGTGCCGAGGTCGCCGTGCTCGAGGTGTTCGCCGACTTCGCCGAGCTGAGCCGCAACCGGCCGGCCGGCGAGGAGACCCATGTCGAGAACCGGGTGCACAGCCCCCGCGAGCACTTCCACACCTACCTCCAGAGCCTCGACCCCGATCGCGGGGCGCTGCCCGAGCAGTTCCGCGCCAAGCTGTCGAACGTCGTGCGGCACTACGGCATCGACAGCCTGGACCGCACCGCCGAGCTGGAGCAGGCGGTCTTCCGGGTCTTCCTCTCGCAGCAGCGGTCAGCCCCTGATGTCGCGCTCGCGACGTCACTGCTGCAGCGCTGGATGGTCGAGCCCTGTCCCGAAGCCCCTCTCGACAGTGCCGCCCGAGAGGTCCTCGACCGGCTCGTCGTCGCGACCCAGCTGCGCTTCCCGGTCGTTGGCGACCTCGCCCGCAGCGTGCGGTTCCGCTGGTTCGACCAGCCCCTGGTCGACGCCGACCGGGCCAGCATCCTCGGTGGCGTCAGCGACGAGCTGACCGCCCTGGAGGCAATGCCCGAGAGCGAGGAGCGCGCCCGTCGGATCGACGCCCTCGCCGCCATCCCCGAGCAGATCGTGCAGTTCCTCGCGGAGCGGCTGGACCGGGGCGTGCCTCGGCGCGAGCCGATGCTGGCCGTCCTCATCAAGCGTCACTACCGCGACCACGACCTGACCGCTCTGCGCGAGATCTCAGTTGGCACAAGGCCTTTCGCGATCGCCGACTACACGCTCGACGGTCGGCCCACGCACCTGGTCACCAGTGTCGGCCGGGTCGACGAGCTCACGGCTGACGGCGAGCTCGCCGAGGCCGTGTCGGCCCAGCTCGACGAGAGCGCCGCGGGCTCCGACGGCGTGGTCGACCTCTACCTGTCGTGGCCCGACGAGCCGGAGTCGCCCGAGGACGCCTCCGACCGCCTGGGTGACTTCCTCGCCGGTATGCCGTTCGCGCAGCGGGTGCGCCGCGTGGCCGTCGCCGTCTGCCCCGGTGCCGGACGACCGGTGGCGTACTTCACCTTCCGTCCCGACGGCGAGGGCGCCATGGTCGAGGACCGGCTCGTGCGCGGGGTGCACCCCATGGTCGGGCGGCGCCTCAACCTCTGGCGGCTTCGCGACTTCGACGTGACCCGTCTCGAAGCCCCCGAGGACGTCCTGCTCTACCTGTGCACCGCCCCGGGCAACGAGGCCGACCAGCGCCTCGTCGCGCTGGCACAGGTCCGTCAGCTCGTCGTCGTCCGCGACGAGCAGGGCCGGGTGACGGCCCTGCCCCACGCCGAGCGCGCCATCGCCAACTGCCTCGAGGCCATCCGCCGGGCGCGGTCGGCTCGTGGAGCGGCCGGTGCCCGGCTCGACATGAACCACGTGTGGGTCCACATCTGGCCACCCATCGAGGCGGACCTCAACCAGCTGACCGCCCTCCAGGCCCGGATCGCCCCGTTGACCGCCGGTGCAGGCATCGAGGAGGTCCTGGTCCAGGGCCGGATCGCGACGCCCGACGGTGCCAGCGCGCCTCTCGCGGCACGGTTCCACTACCAGCCCGGGTCGGGCGTCGTGACCTCCGTCGAGGAGCCGCCGACCACCCGCCTCAAGCCGCTGGACGACTACGCGCAGAAGGTCGTGCGTGCCCGTCGTCGTGGGGTCGTCTACCCCTACGAGCTGCAGGCCATGATCGCCGGACCCGGTGGGACCGCCACCGAGTACGACCTGGACGACGCCGGAGTGCTCGTCCCCGTCGACCGGCCCTACGGCCTCAACAAGGCGGGCATCATCGCGGGTGTCATCACCACGCCCACCGAGCGCTATCCCGAGGGAATGACCCGGGTGCTGCTCTGCGGCGACCCGCTCAAGGCCCTCGGTGCAGTCTCCGAGGCCGAGTGCGCGCGTGTCATCGCGGCCCTCGACCTGGCCGAGCGGATGGAGGTGCCGGTCGAGTGGTTCGCCCTGTCCGCCGGCGCCAGGATCTCGATGGACTCCGGCACGGAGAACATGGACTGGGTCGCCAAGGCCCTCAAGCGGATCATCGAGTTCACCCAGGACGGTGGCGAGATCAACATCGTCGTCGCCGGGATCAACGTCGGCGCCCAGCCCTACTGGAACGCCGAGGCGACGATGCTCATGCACACCAAGGGCATCCTCGTGATGACCCCGGACAGCGCCATGGTGCTGACCGGCAAGCAGTCGCTCGACTTCTCCGGCGGGGTGTCGGCCGAGGACAACTTCGGCATCGGCGGCTACGACCGGGTCATGGGGCCGAACGGCCAGGCGCAGTACTGGGCGCGCGACCTCGCCGGCGCCTACGGCGTCCTGATGGCCCACTACGACCACACCTACGTGCACCCGGGTGAGGCCGGGCCACGTCGCGCGAAGTCCAGCGACGACGTCGCCCGGGACGTCACGGCATACCCGCACGTCATGCCGGACTCCGGCTTCACGACGGTGGGCGACATCTTCTCGGCGGCCACGAACCCGGACCGCAAGAAGGCCTTCGACATCCGCATCCTGATGGCGGCGGTGGCCGACCAGGACCACGCGACGCTCGAGCGCTGGGCCGGCATGGCCGACGCAGAGACCTCGGTCGTGCAGGACGCCCACCTTGGCGGGATCCCCGTCTGCCTCATCGGCATCGAGTCCAAAACCGTTGCGCGACGGGGCTTCCCGCCCACCGACGGACCCGACACCTACACCGCGGGCACCCTCTTCCCGCGCTCGTCCAAGAAGACCGCGCGGGCGATCAACGCCGCGAGCGGCAACCGTCCCGTCGTCGTGCTCGCCAACCTGTCCGGCTTCGACGGGTCGCCCGAGTCGATGCGCAGCCTGCAGCTCGAGTACGGCGCGGAGATCGGCCGGGCCATCGTCAACTTCGAGGGTCCGATCGTGTTCTGCGTCGTGAGCCGCTACCACGGTGGGGCGTTCGTCGTGTTCTCCAAGGCGCTCAACCCGAACATGACCGTCCTGGCCGTCGAAGGGTCGTTCGCGTCGGTCATCGGCGGCGCGCCCGCAGCAGCCGTCGTCTTCTCCCGCGACGTCGACGCCCGCACCGCAGCGGACCCGCGGGTCAAGGACCTCGAGGCACGGCTCGGCGAGGCATGGGGCGCCGAGCGCGCCCGACTGTCCACCGAGCTCGCCGAGCTGCGCACCGCGGTGCGCAGCGAGAAGCTCGGCGAGGTCGCCTCGGAGTTCGACGGCGTGCACAGCATCCACCGCGCCGTCAGCGTGGGATCGGTCGATGCCGTCATCGACCCGCACGAGCTGCGGCCCCGCATCATCGCCGCGATCGAGGCAGGGCTGGCGCGCAGCAGCTGACCGGCCTGACGCATGCCGCGACCCGGCTGTGGGTACGAGACGGGTGAACACCCCTCTAACCGCAGGAGGAACGATGAGTGAGCAGAACCGTGACCTCGCGTCGATGGACGAGGGTGACGTCGACCGCCACCGGGTCGTGCAGTCGGTGATCCAGGAGGTGATCGACGCACTCGCCCCTGGTGCGGAGGGCCGCGACCCGCTCGACGTGCAGGCCGACCTGACCGCCGGTCTCGCCGCGAGGGGGATCGGGGAGCAGCCGCCACGCTGGGTCGAGACCGTCGCGGAGCGACTCTCCGTCGGTCACCGCTACGTCGAGGACGTACGCCAGGCCGAGCCCCCCGTCTGACGTGCGCCCGCGCCCTCCGGCGCTCCGGTGCGGTCCCGTGGCAGTCTGGCCGGGTGAAACCCGCAGGGCTGCTCCTCGCTGCCGGGGGAGGCCGCCGCATGGGCACCCCCAAGGCGGTGCTCGGGGACCCCACCGGTGGCACGTTCGTCGAGCGGGGCGTTCGGGTGCTGCGCGACGGAGGCTGCGCGCCGGTCGTCGTCGTGGTGGGCGCGGAGGGCGAGCGCGCGGAAGCACTGGCGACCGCGGCGGGAGCGGACCTGGTCGTCGAGGCCGCCGACTGGGCACAGGGCCAGAGTGCCTCGCTGCGCCGCGGCATCGACGCCCTCCACTCCACGGACGCCGAGGTGGCCTGCGTCCTGCTCGTCGACCTCCCCGACGTGGGCGCCGACGTCGTCGCGACGGTGCTCACCGCCGCAGGTGACGCGCCGAGCGCCCTGGCGCGCGCGGCATACCGAGGAGTGCCCGGGCACCCGGTGGTGATCGGGCGCGACCACTGGACCGCGATCGCCGACACCGCCACGGGCGACCACGGCGCCCGTGACTACCTCGCCACCCACCCCCACGCGGTCGTCGAGGTCGGTCACCTCGCGTCGGGGCACGACGTCGACACCCCTGACGACCTGTGACCGGGGTTGCCCCTTCAATTAGTCGCCAGCATGGGTGATGCTGTGGACATGGAGCCACGCGAGGCCTTTGAGTCCGCGGGGGAGCTGACGCAGGGGCTTGCCGACACGGGATACCTCGCCGACGACGCCCTCGCCACGGTTGCCTGGCTCGCGCTGCGACTCCAGCGCCCGCTGCTGCTCGAGGGCGAGCCCGGCACCGGCAAGACCGCGCTCGCGGAGGGCATCGCGGCAGCGCTCGACCTGCCGCTGATCCGGCTGCAGTGCTACGAGGGCATCGACGCGACCCAGGCGCTCTATGACTGGGACTTCCCCCGCCAGATCCTGCACCTGCGAGCCGTCGAGGCCGTGGCGGCGGGTGGGCAGGACCTGGCCGAGGTCGAGGCGCAGCTGTTCGACCAGCGGTTCCTCCTCGCCCGGCCGGTGCTGCGTGCCCTGCGCGAGTCGCCGGTCGTCCTGCTCGTGGACGAGATCGACCGGGCCGATGACGAGTTCGAGGCGTTCCTGCTCGAGGTGCTCTCGACGTGGCAGGTGACCATCCCCGAGCTGGGGACCGTGACGGCCGCGACGCCGCCGATCGTGGTCCTCACCTCCAACCGCACCCGCGAGCTCCACGATGCGCTCAAGCGTCGGTGCCTCTACCACTGGATCGACCACCCCAGCCTCGAGCGCGAACTGGAGATCGTGAGGACGCGCGCTCCGGAAGTCTCACAATCCCTTGCCGCGCAAGTGGTTTCGACTGTCCACCGGTTGCGCGATGAGCAAGACCTGATCAAGCCTCCCGGCGTCGCGGAGACCCTCGACTGGGCTCGCGCGCTGCAGGAGCTGGGTGCGTCCGACCTCGATTTCGACACCGCGTCGGCGAGCCTTGGCGTCGCCGTGAAGTACCGCGAGGACGCCGAGAAGGTCCGCGCGGCGCTCGACCGGATCCTGGCCCGATGACGGCCTCGCCGACGCCGGTCCCGCCGATGGCTGCCCCGTCGCCTGCCGCACCCGCTCACGCCGCGGACGAGATCCTCCTGGGCTTCGCCCGGGCGGTGAGGGCCGCGGGCGTCAACGTCACGGCCGACCGCGAGCGCACCTACCTCGACGCGGTGGCGGCCGTCGGGATGGACGACGAGTCCGGCGCCTACTGGGCCGGGCGCGCCACCCTGTGTGCCTCACCGGCCGACCTCGAGCGCTACGACCAGGTGTATGCCGCGTGGTTCGGCCTCGAGCGTGCCACGCGGCGCGCGCGGCGCGACACGTCCCACACCGTCGCCCACGCCCCCCTCGACGCGGGGCAGGGGCAGGGTGAGGACCCGGAGTCGCCACAGGACCTCGTGCGCGCGTCGGCCAGCGCCCTGGAGGTGCTCCGCCACCGCGACGTGGCCTCCCTCAGCAACGCCGACCGCGCGCGGCTCGCGGCCATGTTCGCGGCCCTGCGGCCACGCGCGCCGCGCCGTCCGGCCCACCGGCACACCCCGTCGCGGAGGGGCGGCGTCGATGCCCGCCGGACGCTGAGGGAACAGCTGAGACGGATGGGGGAGCCGGGCCCGATCGCGTGGCGGCACAAGGGAGCCCGCCCTCGCCGGGTGGTCCTGCTCGTGGATGTGTCCGGTTCGATGAGCGCCTACGCCGACGCCCTGCTGCGGCTGGCACACACCTACGCCGCCAGCGGTCTGCCGGTCGAGGTGTTCACCCTCGGCACGCGGCTGACGCACGTCACGCGCCCGCTCCGACAGCGCGACCCAGAGCGGGCGATCGTCGCCTGCGGTGCCTGCGTCCCCGACTGGTCGGGCGGCACCAGGCTGGCCGAGGGGATCGGAGCCTTCCTCGACAGGTGGGGGCGACGAGGGATGGCCCGGGGCGCGGTGGTCGTGCTCTTCAGCGACGGCTGGGAACGCGACGAGCCCGCGGCGCTCGGCGAGCAGATGCGCCGGCTGAGTGCGCTGGCCCACCGGGTCGTGTGGGTCAACCCGCATCGCGGCAAGCCGGGCTACGAGCCCGTCCAGCAGGGCATCGTCGCTGCGCTCCCGCACGTCGACGACTTCGTGGCAGGTCACTCGATGGCGACGTTCGAGGAGCTCGTGGAGGTGGTTGCGCGTGCGTGAGGTGCTCCCCGAGCTGCTCCGCTGGTGGCGGGCCGGTGCCACGGTCGGTGTGGGCACCGTGGTCGCCACGTGGCGCTCGGCGCCCCGCCCGGCGGGAGCCGCCATGCTCGTGGGCCCCGGGGGCGAGGCCGTCGGGTCGGTCAGCGGCGGGTGCGTCGAGGGCGCTGTCTACGAGCTCGCCGAGGGTGTGGTCGCCGACGGCGTGCCGGTCCTGCAGCGCTACGGCGTCAGTGACGACGACGCGTATGCCGTGGGGCTGACCTGTGGAGGGATCCTCGACGTCTTCGTCGAGCAGGTGAGCCGCGAGACCTTCCCCGAGCTGGGAGCGGTGGCCGGGGACATCGAGGCGGGTCGCCCCGTCGCCGTGGCGACGGTCATCCAGCACCCCGACCCGGCGTGGCTCGGGCGCCGGCTGGTCGTCCGTCCGGAGTCCGATCCCCCTGGACCCGCGGGAGTCAACGGCGCCGCCGGGGACACGGGGACGCTGGGGTCGTCGCGAGCCGACGACGCGGTCACCGACGACGCGCGCGGCTTGCTGGCCTCCGGTCGCACCGAGACCCTCACCTACGGCCCGGACGGGGAGCGCCGCGGCGAGGGCATGCGGGTCTTCGTCTCCTCCTTCGCACCCAGGCCCCGGATGCTGGTCTTCGGAGCCATCGACTTCGCCGCGGCGGTGGCGCACCAGGGCCACTTCCTCGGCTACCAGGTCACGGTCTGTGACGCCCGACCGGTCTTCGCCACGGCGTCGCGGTTCCCGTCCGCCGACGAGGTCGTCGTGGACTGGCCGCACCGCTACCTCGCGGCGGAGCGGGACGCCGGCCGGATCGACGCCCGCACGGTGATCTGCGTGCTGACCCACGACCCGAAGTTCGACGTGCCGGTCCTCGAGCTCGCCCTGCGCCTGCCCGAGGTGGGCTACGTCGGGGCGATGGGATCGCGCCGCACCCACGACGACCGGATGGGACGGCTGCGGGAGGCCGGCCTCACGGAGGACGAGCTGGCCAGGCTCTCGAGCCCGGTCGGTCTCGACCTCGGGGCGCGCACTCCCGAGGAGACGGCCGTGAGCATCGCGGCGGAGATCATCGCGCTCCAGTGGGGAGGCCGAGGAGATCGGCTGGGCCACCGCGAGGGGCCGATCCACCACCATGCGACGGGGTTGGTGGGGGCATCCACCGGAATGGAGGAGGTCACCGGAAACCACCCGGATTGACCGTTGCCAGCACTTGTCCTGACGACAAGTATCCGAAGTGCGGCGGCGGCCGCGCCCAGCGTTTGTCACAGGTGTTCCGTCAGAGGTGTTTCGTCACAGAGAGGTGAGCGAATGACCCGCATCAGCGTCACGGTCGACGGAGTCGACTACTCGGACGAGGTGGAGCCGCGGACGCTCCTCGTCCACTACCTGAGGGAACAGCTGGGCAAGACCGGCACGGTGGTCGGGTGCGACACCAGCAACTGCGGGGCCTGCACCGTGCACCTCGACGGGCGCAGCGTGAAGTCGTGCAACGTGCTCGCGGTCCAGGCCGACGGCCACGACGTGACCACCATCGAGGGGCTTTCCACGAACGGCGAGCTGCACCCGATGCAGGAGGCGTTCCACCAGTGCCACGCGCTGCAGTGCGGCTACTGCACCCCCGGGATGATCATGCAGGCCATCGACGTGCTCAACGAGAACCCGAACGCCACCGAGCAGGAGATCCGGGTCGGGCTCGAGGGCAACCTGTGCCGCTGCACGGGCTACGTCAACATCGTCAAGGCGGTGCAGCAGGCCGCGGGGGCCTCCGCCGCTGGGGGCTCGGGCCCGGACGGAGGCCAGGCATGACCGCCGTCGAGACGCGTCCGGCCGCCGAGATCGGCAGCCGGCGCCTGCGCAAGGAGGACCAGCGCCTCATCACCGGTCGCACCCGCTGGACCGACAACATCGTCCTGCCGGGCATGCTCCACGCCGCCATGGTCCGCAGCCCCCACGCCCACGCCATGATCAGGGGCATCGACACGGCAGCGGCCCGCAAGGCTCCCGGGGTGATGGCGGTCGTCACCGGAGCGGACGTCAAGGACGGTCAGGGCGCCGTGGCCAACGCGTGGCCCATCACCACCGACCAGAAGGCGCCCGCCCACCTGCCGATCGTGGTCGACCACGTCGCCTGCGCCGGCGAGATCGTGGCCGTCGTCGTGGCACGCACCGCGGCCCAGGCCCGCGACGCCGCGGAGCTCGTGGACGTTGACTACGACGAGCTCCCAGCGGTACTCGACGCCAAGGAGGCGGTCGAGGACGCGGTGCTCGCCCACCCGGACCTCGGCACCAACAAGTCGGCACTGTGGCGGCTCGACTCCGCCGACCAGGGCAGTGGCACCTCCGTCGACGACGAGATCGCCAAGGCTCGCGCCGACGGCATCGTCATCGAGCGGGAGATCCGCCAGCAACGACTGATCCCGGCCTTCATGGAGCCCCGGTCGACCGTGGTCGACCCCACGGGTGAACAGATCACGGTGTGGACCTCGACCCAGGTCCCGCACATCCTGCGGTTCCTCATCGCTGCCACGACCGGCATACCGGAGTCGAAGGTGAGGGTCATCGCACCCGACGTCGGCGGCGGGTTCGGCGGCAAGCTGCAGACGACGGCCGAGGAGTTCGCGACGCTGGCCGCCGCCCGCCACGTCGGCAAGCCCGTCAAGTACACCGAGACCCGGTCGGAGTCGCTCGTCTCCGGCCACCACGGCCGCGACCAGTACCAGACGCTCACCCTCGCGGCGACCAAGGACGGCACGGTCACGGCCCTGAAGGTCGACCTCATCGCCAACCTCGGCGCGTACGTCGGTCTGGTCGGAGGCGGTGTCCCCGTGCTCGGCGCGTGGATGTACAACGCCATCTACAAGTTCCGTGCCTACCGGTTCACGGTGCAGACGGTGCTCACCAACACCACCTGGGTGGACGCCTACCGCGGCGCCGGCCGTCCCGAGGCCACCTACGCCATCGAACGGCTGATGGACGACCTGGCGGCGGAGGTGGGGGTCGACCCCCTGCAGATCCGCGAGCAGAACTGGATCAAGAGCGACGAGTTCCCGTTCACCTCGGTGGCGGGCATGACGTACGACTCGGGCAACTACGAGGCAGCGACGGCCCGCGCCGTCGAGCTCTTCGACTACGAAGGGCTGCGGCGTGAGCAGCGCGAACGCCGGGAGCGCAAGGACCCGGTCCAGCTCGGGATCGGCGTCTCCACCTTCACCGAGATGTGCGGCCTCGCACCCTCACGGATCCTCGGCGCCCTCAACTACGGCGCCGGCGGGTGGGAGCACGCCTCGATCCGGATGCTGGCGACCGGCAAGGTCGAGGTCATCACCGGCACCTCACCCCACGGCCAGGGCCACGAGACGGCGTGGAGCCAGATCGCGGCGGATCGCCTCGGGGTGCCCTTCGAGGACATCGAGGTGCTGCACGGCGACACCCAGATTTCACCCCGTGGGCTCGACACCTACGGCTCGCGGTCGCTCGTCGTGGGCGGCGAGGCGGTCGTGCGTGCCGCCGACAAGGTCGTCGAGAAGGCCAAGGTCGTCGCCGCCCACCTGTTGGAGGCGAGCGTCGACGACCTGGAGTTCTCCTCGGGCCGGTTCACCGTCCGCGGCACGGACAACGGCATCGGCATCACGGAGGTGGCGACCGCCCAGTTCACGTCGCACAACCTGCCGCCCGGTGTCGAGTCCGGCATCGACGCCGACGCCACCTTCGACCCCGACGACTTCTCGTTCCCCCACGGCACGCACCTGTGCGCCATGGAGGTCGACACCGAGACCGGCCAGGTCACCATGCGCAAGTACGTCAGCGTCGACGACGTCGGGCAGATCATCAACCCGCTCATCGTCGAGGGCCAGGTGCACGGTGGCGTGCTCCAAGGCATCGCGCAAGCGCTGTGGGAGGAGGCCGTCTTCGACGACCAGGGGACCTTGGTCACGGGGTCGTTCGTCGACTACACCCTCCCGACGGCCGCCGACACGATCAGCTTCGTCTCGGAGAACACCACCTCCCCGTCGACGACGAACACGCTCGGCACCAAGGGTGTCGGCGAGGCGGGCTGCATCGCCTCCACACCCGCAGTCGTCAATGCCATCGTCGATGCGCTGCGACCGTTGGGCATCAGCGACATCCAGATGCCGTGCACCCCGGAGCGCGTTTGGAGGGCCATCCAGTCGGCCGGATCCAACCAGTCCGAGGCCACCACGGACCAGGCGCAGCCGCACTTTGACGCGGATGCGCCCAACCAGGACGCCGGCCCGACCGGTGCCTCGACGAACGGAGCAGACCAGTGATCCCCGCATCGTTCGACTACGTGGCACCCACGTCCGTGGCCGACGCCCTGGCGGCCCTCGCCGAGGCCGGCGACGACGCCAAGGTGCTGGCCGGTGGCCAGAGCCTCCTGCCCATCCTTCGGATGCGCCTCAACGCCCCGGAGAAGGTCATCGACCTCGGCCGGATCGAGGAGCTCAAGGGGGTCACCGAGGACGGTGACCACCTCGTCATCGGTGCCATGACCACGTATGCCGACGTGCTGGCGAGCGATCTCGTCCGCCAGCACGCGGGGCTGCTCACCGACGCCATCGCCGAGGTGGCCGACCCGCAGATCCGCCACCGGGGCACGGTCGGCGGAGCGCTCGTCCACGCCGACCCGGCTGGTGACGTGGGTGCTCCGGCGCTCGCGCTCGACACCGAGTTCGTCATCGCCGGCAGTGGCGGCGAACGCACCGTGGCCGCCGGCGACTTCTTCCAGGACCTGTTCGAGACGGCCGTGGGGGAGGGCGAGCTGCTCACCGCCATCCGGATCCCCAAGCACACCGGGTGGGGCCACCGCTACGAGAAGTTCGTGCGGGTGTCGCACCAGTGGTCCATCGTCGCCGTGGCGGCGACGGTGCGCGTCGACGGCGGCACGATCGCCGAGGCGCGCATCGGACTGACCAACATGGGGTCCACGCCGCTGCGCGCCACGACGGTGGAGCAGGCGTTGGTGGGCAAGGCGGCCACCGACGAGGCGGTTCGGGACGCGTGCGCCGCCGCTGCCGACGGCACCAACCCGCCGTCCGACCTCAACGGCGACAGCGACTACCGCAAGCACCTCGCGACGGTGCTCACCCGACGGGCCGTCCTGTCGGCAGCGGGAGGCTGAGCCCGTGGAGCTGAGCCACTCCTTCACCGTGCCTGCCACGGTCGACCGGACCTGGGCGACCTTCATGGACCTGCCCCTGGTCGGCGGCTGCTTCCCCGGCGCCACGGTCACGGAGGTGACCGAGGAAGGCTTTGCGGGCACGGTGAAGGTCAAGCTCGGCCCGATCGCGTTGGTCTACTCCGGCACGGGCGCCTTCGTCGAGCGTGACGACGGCGCCCACCGGGCGGTCATCGAGGCCAAGGGCAAGGACAAGCGGGGCAACGGCACGGCGGGTGCCACCGTGACCATCCAGCTCACCGACGTCGGGGACGGGTCGACCCGCGCCGACGTCCAGACCGACCTCGCCGTGACCGGCAAGCCCGCGCAGTTCGGCCGCGGCGTCATGCAGGACGTGTCGGACAAGCTGCTCGGCCAGTTCATCGGCTGCATCGAGGGCAAGATCGGCGAGGTCCCGCCCGTGGGGGACCCCACTGAGGTCCCGCCCGTGGGGGAGCCCTCTGGCGAGCCCGAGCCCGAGCCGGAAGCCCCGATGGCCCCCGAGCCGCAGGTATCTCACCCCATTGGAACGAAACCTGCACCCGCGAGCACGGACGACGCGCTCGACCTCGGGAGCGCGGTCCTGCCGGTGCTCCTCAGGTCCTACGGCAAGCAGATAGCCATCGGCGTCGTCGTGGTGGTGGCCGTGATCGTGATCTGGCGGGCGATGAGCGGTTAGGGGTCCGGCCGCCTCCCCGCCAAACGGACGATGACCGGATCAGCCGGTCATGCGGACCTGAGGTGCCCTACCCTGAAAGTGACCGGCCGCATGGCAAGGTGGCCGCACCCGCAGAGCCGCGGTCACACGGCATACCGCACGCACAGGAGCGCCCACGATGAGCCAGCAGACCGTCGTCGTCCTGAACGGACCGAACCTCAACCTGCTCGGCGAGCGCGAGCCCGAGGTCTACGGCTCCGACACCCTGGCCGAGATCGAGGCGCTGTGCCGCAAGGCGGCGGGCCTGGCCGGCCTCGACGTGGACTTCCGGCAGAGCAACCACGAGGGTGCCCTGATCGACGCCGTCCACGAGGTCCGCAAGAGCGCGGTCGGCATCGTCATCAACGCCGGCGCCTACACCCACACCTCGATCGCCCTGCGTGACGCGCTCGCCGCGGTGAGCATCCCCGTCTTCGAGGTGCACCTCAGCAACGTGCACAAGCGGGAGGAGTTCCGGCACCACTCCTACCTGTCCGCCGTCTCCGACGGTGTCATCTGCGGCTGCGGCCCCAGCGGCTACGCCTACGCGATCGCCCGGATCTCCGAGCTCATCGACGACCGCCACTGAGCCCTGGTCGACGGCAGTCGCCGAGCCCGACCGCCACTGAGCGGCAGCTGGCGGCCGCGGGCCGTCGGCCTGCCAGACTGGCGCGCATGACCCCGCCGTCTGCGCTCGACCCGATGGACCTCGCCGGCATCGACGACCTGCTCACCGACGAGGAGAAGGCGATCCGCGGCACCGTCCGCGCCTTCCTCGACAAGCGTGTCGAGCCGTTCGTCGCGGACTGGTTCGAACGCGGTGAGATCGACGACGTCCGCGGACTGACCCGAGAGCTCGGCTCGCTCGGGCTGCTCGGCATGCACCTCGAGGGGTACGGCTGCGCCGGGATGAGCGCTGTGGACTACGGCCTGGCCTGCCTCGAGCTGGAAGCCACCGACTCCGGCGTGCGCAGCCTGGTCTCGGTGCAGGGGTCGCTCGCGATGTTCGCGATCCACCGCTGGGGCACGGAGGAGCACAAGCAGGAGTGGCTGCCACGGATGGCGGCCGGTGAGGCGATCGGCTGCTTCGGCCTGACCGAGCCCGACCACGGCTCCGACCCCGCCTCGATGCGCACCCGCGCCCGTCGGGACGGCGACGACTGGGTGCTCGACGGCTCGAAGCTGTGGATCACCAACGGCTCGATCGCCGACGTCGCGGTGGTCTGGGCCCAGGTCGACGAGTCCGGGGACGGCAACAGCGTCATCCGGGGCTTCGTGGTGCCCACCGACACCCCCGGGTTCTCGGCCCCCGAGATCAAGCACAAGCTGTCGCTGCGCGCCTCGGTGACCAGCGAGCTCGTCCTCGACGGGGTCCGGCTACCCGCCGACGCGGTGTTCCCCGACGTGACCGGCCTCAAGGGGCCACTGGCCTGCCTGTCGGAGGCGCGCTACGGCATCGTCTGGGGCTCCCTCGGCGCCGCTCGGTCGAGCCTCGACACGGCCCGCCGCTACTCGATGGAGCGGCACCAGTTCGGTCGCCCGCTGGCCGGCTTCCAGCTGACCCAGCAGAAGCTCGCCGACATGGCCCTGGAGCTCGTCAAGGGCCAGCTGCTCGCCCTGCACCTGGGGCGTCGCAAGGACGCCGGCACGCTGCGCCCCGAGCAGGTCAGCCTCGGCAAGCTCAACAACATCCGGGAAGCCCTCGACATCTGCCGCACCTCCCGAACCATCCTGGGCGCCAACGGAATCAGCCTCGAGTTCCCGATCATCCGGCACATGAACAACCTCGAGTCGGTCCTCACCTACGAGGGCACCGTGGAGATGCACACCCTCGTCATCGGGCAGGCGATGACCGGCCAGCAGGCCTTCCGCTAGACCCCGGTGGACCGGTGTGGGGAAAGCCGTCGCACGGGGCCGGCCACGCGGCATACCCTCGATTTTCGGTGGAGGCTCAAGACCGTGTAGTCTCACCGTCGCACTTCCGCGCGGCTCTCACGAGCCCCGGGTGGGCAGGCCCCCTTAGCTCAGTCGGTAGAGCGTTTCCATGGTAAGGAAAAGGTCGTCGGTTCGATTCCGACAGGGGGCTCTGGGAACGGCGTCGTGAGGCGCACACCCCATGGCGGGGTAGCTCAGCTGGTTAGAGCGCACGACTCATAATCGTGAGGTCGCGGGATCGAGCCCCGCTCCCGCTACAACCGCGATTTCAGGATTACCCCTGGATTCGCGTATTCTGATGCGTCGTCGCGCCTTCATCGGTGCGCTCCTCATCATTCTGTTTGAACCAAGACAGACCACCAGTCAGTTCCGAGAGCAGGTTGCCCCGTGGCTAGCAAGAGCACCGATGTCCGCCCCAAGATCACCTTGGCGTGCGTGGATTGCAAGGAGCGCAACTACATCACCAAGAAGAACCGTCGGAACAACCCCGACCGCCTGGAGATGAAGAAGTTCTGCCCCCGCGACGGCAAGCACACGGTCCACCGCGAGACCCGCTGACCTGACGCGCCTCGACGGCCGCCCCGGACTTCGGTCCCAGGGCGGCTTTGTCGTGTCCCCGGTGGGCGGCCTGGTCGCGTCGTCGTCGGGCACGAATAGAGTGGTCGCCATGGCCGTCAACGCAGACTTCGCAGGGCGCAGCTACCCGCCCAGTGGCCCGTATGCCGTGGACGCGGCGACCATCGCGGCGTTCGCCTCGGCGGTGGGTTCGACCGATCCCGTGCACACCTCGAGCGAGGCAGCCCGGGCCGCCGGCTACCGCGACGTGATCGCGCCGCCCACCTTTGCCGTCACCCTCGCGCAGCAGTGCGACGCGGTGTTCGTCCAGGATCCCGAGGCGGGCATCGACTACACCCGGGTGGTGCACGGCGAGCAGCGCTTCGTCCACCACCGACCCATCACGGCGGGCGACTCCGTGCTCGGCATCCTGACGGTCGACTCGGTCCGCGAGGCAGGGGGCCACGCGATGGTCACCACGCGCACCGAGCTGGCGACGCGGGACGGTGAGGCGCTGTGCACCTCCACGTCCACCATCGTCATCCGGGGAGGGGAGTGATCGTGGGCGCACGCACCCTGGCCGAGGCGACCGTCGGCGACACCATCGGGCCGCTGACGCTCACCGTCGCGCGCGAGACCCTCGTGGCCTACGCCGACGCCTCCGGCGACCAGAACCCCATCCACCAGGACGAGGCCTTCGCCAAGTCCGTCGGTCTGCCCGACGTCATCGCCCACGGCATGTGGACGATGGGGGCCGTCGGCTCGGTCGTCGAGGAGTGGGCCGGCGACGGAGGCCGGGTCGTCGAGTTCGGCACCCGCTTCACCAAGCCGGTCGTCGTCCCTCAGGCCGGTGGCGAGGTCGAGGTCACCGGGGTCGTCAAAGCAGTGGACGAGGACACCCGGCGTGCCACGGTCGAGCTCACCGCGACGAGCGAGGGCGCCAAGGTGCTCGGCCGGTGCATCGCCGTCGTCCAGCTCGACTGACCGGCCCTCGATGCACGACGAGCACGACGTCCCCCTGGCGTCCCTGACGACCATGCGGGTCGGCGGTCCCGCTGCCCGGCTCGTCACCGCCCAGACCATCGACGACGTCGTCGACGCCGTCCGCGAGGTCGACGACGCCGACGAGCCGCTGCTGGTCATCGGCGGCGGTTCGAACCTCGTCGTCGCCGACGCCGGCTTCGCCGGCAGCGTGGTGCGACTGGCCACCGACGGCGTCACCGTCGAGTCCGCCGACCTGTGCGGCGGGGTGATGGTGCGCGTGGCTGCCGGTGTGGTGTGGGACGACTTCGTCGAGCGAGCCGTTGCCGAGGGCTGGTCGGGCGTGGAGGCGCTGTCCGGGATCCCCGGGTCGAGCGGCGCCACCCCGGTCCAGAACGTCGGCGCCTACGGCCAGGAGGTCGCCCAGACCATCGCGTCGGTCAGGGTCTACGACCGCGCCCAGCAGCAGGTGCGCACCCTGGCGGCCGCGGACTGCGCCTTCACCTACCGACACTCCGCCTTCAAGGCCACCACGCGCTACGTGGTGCTCGACGTCCTCTTCCAGCTCATCCCCAGCGAGCTCAGCCAGCCGATCGGGTATGCCGACCTGGCCCGTCAGCTCGGTGTGTCACCGGGGGAGCGGGTGCCACTGACGGACGCGCGCGAGGCAGTCCTGGCGCAGCGGCGGCTGCGGGGCATGGTCCTGGACGCCGACGACCACGACACCTGGTCCTGCGGGTCCTTCTTCACCAACCCGGTCTTGTCGGCCCAGCGGTTCGCAGCCCTGGCGACCCGGGCAGCGTCCCGGCTCGGACCAGAGGCGTCGGCGCCCCCTCGCTTCTCGGACTCGGACGGCGGGGTCAAGACCTCGGCGGCCTGGCTGATCGACAAGGCCGGCTTCAGCAAGGGCTTCGCACTGCCCGGCAGCGGGGCCGCCCTGTCGACCAAGCACACCCTGGCCATCACCAACCGTGGTGAGGCCACGGCATACGACGTCGCGGCCCTGGCGCGGCACCTCCAGCAAGGCGTCCACGACGCGTTCGGGGTCACCCTGGTCAACGAGCCGGTGTTCGTGGGCCACGAGCTGTAGCGAGTTTGCAGGATCCGCCGCGTCCTGACCCGGCGGATCCTGCAAACTCACAGCAGTCAGGCAGTCAGGCAGTCAGGCAGTCGGGGCCGCGAGCCAGGCGTCGATGTCGTCCAGCGCCGCCTTCTGCACCGCCGTCGGCGCGCTCGACGCGGTCACCGAGCCCCGGGCCAGCTCGGCCAGCTCGTCATCGGTGAAGCCGAGGGCGGTGCGCGCCAGCTCGTACTGGTCGGCCAGTCGGGAGTCGAACAGCAGCGGGTCGTCGGCGCCCAACGCCACTGGTATGCCGTGCTCCACGATCATGCGGAGCGGCACCTGCGCGGGGCTGTCGTAGACCCCCAACGCGATGTTGCTGCGCGGGCAGACCTCCAGGGCGACCCCGGACTCCGCGACGAGGTCGAGCACCCTCGGGTCCTCCACGCTGCGGACGCCGTGGCCGATCCGGTCGGGGTGGATGGCCTCGAGTGTCGCCTCGACCGCCGCCGGGCCGAGGAGCTCCCCTGCGTGCGGCACCAGGGCCAGTCCGGCGCGCCGGGCGATCTCGAAGGCCGGCGCGAAGTCGGACGTCTGACCGCGCCGCTCGTCGTTGCTGAGTCCGAAACCCACGACGGTGCCCGCCCCCTCGCCGGCGTGGTGCGCCGCGAGGCGGGCCAGCGTCCTGGCGTCGAGCGGGTGGCGGATCCGACTCGCTGCCACCACGACCGCCACCTGAGTGGACTCCTCGCGGGAGGCGGCCGCCGCCTCGTCGAGGACGATCTCGAGGGCTGGGGTGATGCCACCGACGAAGGGCGCGTACGACGTCGGGTCGACCTGGATCTCGAGCCAGCGCGAGCCCTCGGCAGCATCGTCCTGCGCTGCCTCACGCACGATCCGGCGCAGGTCGGACTCGTCGCGCACACACGCGCGAGCAGCGTCGTACAGGCGCTGGAACCGGAACCAGCCGCGCTCGTCCCGTCCGCTCAGCTGCGGCGGGTACCCGGTCGTCAGGGCTTCGGGCAGGTGGAGGGCGTGCTTCTGCGCGAGGTCGCGCACCGTCTCCACGCGCATCGAACCGGTGAAGTGCAGGTGCAGGTGCGCCTTCGGGAGGGCGGTCACCGGGCGCATGCGGAGCAGTCTGGCAGGGCTAGTCCTCCACGATGTGCATGGCTGCCTCTTCCGGGCTCTGCAGATCGCCACTGGGGCTCGACTCGTCGCCGACGAGCTCACTCTCCTCGTCCGGACGGTCCCCCTCGTCGGGATCGGTCAGCTGTCCGACGCTCGCGTCCCCCACGGCGTCGTCGCCGAGGTAGTCGTCCTCCGCCGCGATGGAGTCGGGGTCCGCGCCACCCACGCGGGCTTCGGCGTCGAGGCCGCCCTCGTCGTCCGGGGCGCCGTAGGCGGAGTCCGGGTCCGGCACCTCCTGCCGGATGCGCTGCTCGATGGTCTCCTCCTGGCCCTGCTCGGAGGCCGTCGTGCCCCACTCGGTCGCGCGCGGCTGGAGGTCGGGCGGTGAGGACGGTTCGTTGTCGCCCTCGCTGGAGTCGAGCAGCTGGTCCTGACCGCTGCCGGCGTCCACGCCGTCGTCCAGGCTGACACTGCCCAGGTCGTCCTCGAAGCTTTCCGTTCCCGGCTGATCGCTCATGTCCCCACCCTGCGACAGCGCGGCCGGCACCGCAAGGCGGTGGGTGGGGGCCTCAGCGGACGACGGCCGGTGACCAGGCCTTCGCGATCAGCAGCCGCGGCGCCCCGGTGCCGTCTGCGGGCACCACCCAGACGTTGGTCTCGGCGGCGTGGGTGCCCTCACCCGGCAACCCGTAGAGGATCTGGTGGTCGTCCAGCCACTCGACCTGGTCGTCGACGCTGTGCTGCTCGGTCAGCGCGACCTCCGTGCCCGTCGCGATGTCCATCACCGCCAGGCGCCAGTCACCGGGACCGCGGGTGCCGAGCTTCTTGTAGGCCACCTTGGTCCCGTCCGGGGACAGGGAGGGGCACTCTGCGTCCGAGCGGAGGGTCTGGACGGTCCTGGTCGAGAGCCGACCCGAGGCGAGCCAGGTCGTCTTCCCGAACTTCACCGTGACGTAGAAGGCGTCGTCGTCGCTCGCGAACGTCACGCCCCAGTAGTTGCGGTCGGACGGGGCGATGGCCTTGCCCTGGTGGACCAGCCGGAAGTTCTCGAGGTCGTAGCTGCGGTCGGTGCCGATCTGGGAGACGACCGTGCGGGTGGAGAAGCTGGCAGAGGCGTAGGAGTCGCCCGACACGAAGCTCGTCGTCGCGGCCAGCGACGCGTCGTCGGACAACCGAGCCCGACTGGGTATGCCGGTGAGCGGCAGATCCTGCACCGGCCCCTCGGCGTCGACGAAGGTCTTGGCCGTGTAGGTCGTGACGATGCCTGCGTCGGAGGCCAGGCAGAGGGTGCGGGTGCGGGCGACGAAGACCCGGTCGCAAGAGGTCGCCGTGACGGCACGTGGACCTGAGGGATCGGTGAGCGGAACCATCGCCACGCGACCGTAGACCGGCCCGATCGCGGTGTTGCGGAACACGATGCGTGGGCTGCTGGCCACCTGGGCCAACGACACCGTGCTCTGTGGGGTGGCGCTGCGAACAGCCTCCTGCTGCGTGGCCCGCGACAGCACGAGGTAGGCGGTCGTCCCGCCGACCAGGAGCACACCGACGGCGACCAGGGCGACGACGCGCTGTCGCAGGCTCATGCCGCCACCAGCTCCTGCGCGGTCCGGTCGACGTCGCGGAGCAACCACCACGCGACGGCCACCGCCACGACCAAGGCTGCCGCCACGGCATACACGGCGGTCGAACGACCCAGCCCCGTCCAGAGGGCACCGAAGACCAGGGAGGACGCGAACCGGGCCAGTGCCACGACGGTCTGGGCCGTCGCGATGCCGCTGGCTCGCATCGGCGCGGGCACGAGCGTGGAGGTCAGCGCGGCCAGCACACCGTCCGTGCACGCGTAGAACCCGCCGAGCAGGAGCAGACAGGCGACGGTCAGCCCCAGCCCCCCGGTCGGCAGGGCTGCGCACAGGTAGGCGCCGACGAGCAGGAGGTGGCCGCCGACGAGCACCTTGGCCCGACCGAGCCGGTCGGACAGGCGGCCGAAGGGAACGGCCAGCGACAGGTAGGCGAGGTTCGTGCCCACGAACAGGAGGGGGAACCACGTGCCGGCGAAGTCGTCCCGCTGCTGCAACGAGAGGTAGAGGAAGCCGTCGCTGATCGTGAGCACCCCCAGCACCGCGGACGCCGCCACGACGCGACCGAACCGAGGGTCGGCCAGGCTGCGCCAGGACGGTGCGACGGGCGGTGCGGCCGCCCGTCGCGCGGCCCGTCGGGGTCGCACGTCGGGAACCATCAGGCCCAGGAGCGCCAGCCCGAACAACGCCGCGGCCAGCGAGGCGATGAAGACCGCGCGGTAGTCGCCGGGCACGAGCCAGAGGATCGAGAACGCCATGAGCGGTCCGATCGCCGCCCCGGTCGTGTCCAGCGCCCGGTGCACGCCGAACGCGCGGCCCAACGACGGCTCAGGGGTCGACGCGGCGATGATCGCGTCTCGCGGTGCGGTGCGAAGACCCTTGCCGAGCCGGTCCACCGTGATCACGGCGGTGACGGCGGCCAGCCCCTGCGCCGGGATGAGCAGGGCCTTGGTGACGGCCGAGAGCCCGTAGCCCAGGAAGGCGATCCACTTGGGCCGGTCCGCCCGGTCCGACAGCCATCCACCGAGGATCCGGACCAGCGCGCTGACCCCTTGGTAGAGCCCGTCGACGAAGCCGTACGCCAGTGGCGAGAGGCCGAGGACGGCGGTCAGGTAGAGCGGCAGCACCGCCGACAGCGACTCCGACGAGATGTCGGTGAGCAGGCTGACGAAGCCGAGCAGGATGACGGTCGACCCCACTCGGCGCCCTGTCGTGGACGTGCGCGTGGACGGGCTCGTGGGCCCGCTCGTGAGCCCGCTCTCGGGCGCGGCAGCGGGGCGTTCGGTGCCGGCCGCGTCCCGCGGCCGGTCGCTGAGATACACGCGCGCCCCCTCGGCGCCGGAGTCGGCCCGGCCAGTTCCGCCAATTCTAGGTATGCCGTGCGGGCACCGCCGGAGCTTTTGCGTGATTCACAGGCGGCGCCCAGCCATCACCCCTCGCCGCGCACCTTCTCCACGGAGGCGAGCAGGACACAGGTGGCCACGGCCTCCATGGCTTCGCTGACCTGCTCCAGCGGGGGAAAGGTCGGGGCGAGGCGGATGTTGCGGTCGCGGGGGTCGGTCCCGTGGGGGAACGAGGCACCGGCGGGCGTGAGGGCGATCCCGGCCTCCTTGGCCAGCTGCACCACTCGGGAGGCGGTGCCGTCGAGCACGTCGAGGCTGACGAAGTAGCCACCTGTCGGCCTGGTCCAGGTCGCGACGCCCAGGCCGCCAAGCCGCTCGGTCAGGATCCGCTCGACCTCGGCGAACTTCGGGGCGATGACCTCGCGGTGTTTGGCCATATGGTCGCGGACGCCCTGCGGTGAGCCGAAGAACTGCGCGTGCCGCAGCTGGTTGACCTTGTCGGGTCCGATCGCGCCCTTGCCCAGGTGGCCGGTGTACCACTTCACGGTCTCGACCGACCCGGCCAGGAACGCGACACCGGCGCCGGCCAGGGTGATCTTGGAGGTCGAGGCGAACATGATCGGCCGGTGCGGGTGTCCGGCGGCGGCAGCCAGGGTGAGGATGTCGGCGCTCTTGGCCTCGTCCTCGGTGAGGTGGTGGAACGCGTAGGCGTTGTCCCAGAAGATCTTGAAGTCGGGTGCGGCCGTCTCCATCGCGGCCAGTCGGGCGGCGATCTCCTGGGTGACGACCGACCCGGTCGGGTTGGCGTAGGTCGGCACCAGCCACATGCCCTTGATGCTCGGGTCGCTCGCCGCCAACGTCGCCACGGCTTCGACGTCGGGCCCGTCCTCGTGCATGGGCACGGTCACCATGTCGATGCCGAACCACTCGAGCAGGGTGAAGTGGCGGTCGTACCCGGGCACGGGGCAGATGAAGGTGACTTTCTCCTCCTGGCTCCAGGGGCGCTTGCTGTCGACGGCACCGTGCAGCCACAGGTCGACCAGCACGTCGCGCATCATCACCAGGCTGGAGTTGCCGCCGGCCACGACCTGCTCGGGCTCCACCCACAGCAGCTCGGCGAACATCTCGCGCAGCTCCTTGATCCCCTCGAGCCCGCCATAGTTGCGGGTGTCGACGCCGCTCGCGTCCTTGACGCCCTTGGGCAGGCTGAGCAGGTCGTCGGCCAGGTCGAGCTGGGCCGCGGCGGGCTTGCCACGCGTGAGGTCCAGTGACAGGCCGCGCGCCTTCAGCGCGGCATACGCCTCCTGCTGTTCGGCGGCGAAGGCCTCGAGCTCCTGCGGTGAACGCTCGGCGAGGGGGGTGGTGGCGGTGGCGGTCTGCTCGGTCACGCCTCCCATGCTCCCAGAGCCCCGGTATGCCGCGAAGGCACCGTCCGCAGCCCGGTCACCGCGGGCGCGGCGGGGTGCCGCACCCGGGTCGGGGCGCTGGGGGTCGGGGCGCCAGGCGGGTCGGGAACGTGGGCAGGTGAGCGGAGGACAGATGGGCAGTGGGTACCGATGCCCGGGAGGCACTCCCGACCGGACTCTTGGAGGGCGGCGGCACGAGGCCGTTGCACCTCACGAGAAGAAGGAACAGTCCAATGAAGCGTTTTCTGATCGAGCGCCAGGTCCAGGGTGCAAGTGAGCTCACGCACGAGCAGCTCGCCGAGATCTCCCGGACGTCCAACGCGGCCGTGGAGTCGTTGGGAGTGCCCTACACCTGGGTGACCAGCTACGTCGCGGGCGACAAGATCTACTGCGTCCACGAGGCCGAGGACGCCGAGACCATCCGCGAGCACGCCCGCCGGGGCGGGTTTCCGTGCGAGGTGGTCGCCGAGGTCGTGGCCGAGTTCGGGTCGCACACCGCGGCCGAGCTCGAACGCGAACGAGCGGGGGCGACGGCATGATCGACGCCCAGATGCATGTCTTCCTCAACGACGTGGCCGACGGAGGCCGGAGGGGGGCAATGCGGCCGGTCGGCCCGCGCAGCGCCCGCCGGATCGTCCTCGACGTCCGTCGCCGGCGCCGGGCCGAATCCCGGTGACCCACCTCGCCGTCGTCGGTCGCCCTGACCGTCGCGGCACCGCCACCGGGGACGGAACGGCCACCCAGCCCGCCCGTCCCCGGTCGGCGTCTCCCGGCGCCCACAGGCCCACCACCCCGAGTCGCCCGGCCGGCTCGGAGGGCTTTCGGGACGCAACCGGCGGCTCGTACCCTGTCGGGGTGGAGCTCGTGGAGCGGGAGCCGCAGCTGGAGCATCTGCGTGCGGCCCTGGAGCGCAGCCGCACCCAAGGGTGCGTGGTCGCCGTGGCCGGGGAGGCTGGCGCCGGCAAGTCCGCCCTCGTCAGGGTGGCGACAACAGGACAACGGTGAACCCGGGTCGCGCGGGGGCTCTGCGATCCCCTGGAGACCCCGCGACCGCTCGGGCCGCTGCGTGACGTGCTGGCCGACCTCGGGGTCGAGGTGGGGGCGGACCCGGGATCACCGGTGCCGCTGGCCGAACGGCTGCTCGGCGCGGTGGCGGGTGAGCCGACCACCCTCGTCATCGAGGACGCCCAGTGGGTGGACGAGGCGTCGGTCGAGGTGCTGCGCTTCGTGGCCCGACGCGTGGAAACCCTGCCCCTCGTCGTCCTCCTCACCTACCGTGACGCCGAGGTCGGACCCGACCATGCCCTCCGTCCGCTGCTCGGTGACATCGCCCGGCTCGACGCCGGCAGCACCATCACGTTGAAGGGTCTGTCGATCGGCGCCATCCGCGCAGTCCTCGAGGGCACGGGGATCGACCCGCCGTCGGTGCTCGCGCTGACCGGCGGCAACCCCTTCTTCGTCACCGAGATCGCCCGGCACCCGGGGGAGGAGCTGCCCACGTCGGTCCGCGACGCCGTGCTCGCCAGCACGAGCGCGGTCGGCGGCGCCGACCTGGAGGTGCTCCAGGTGATCGCCACGGCCCCCGACTCCCTCGACGACCGCGTGCTGCCCAGGCTGGCCATCGACATGCCCCAGCTGCGCAGGCTCGAGGCCACGGGTCTCCTGGAACGGTCACGTCGCGGCGTCGGATACCGCCACGAGCTGGCACGCAGGGCCGTCGAGGACTCCATCGCGCCCGGGGTGGCCGCCCGGCTGCACGCGCGGGTGCTCGATGCACTGGAGGCCGTGGGCGCCGATGCGGCCGTGCTGGCCCACCACGCCCATGCGGCAGGTGACTCCGAGCGGACGCGCGCCTACGCCGACCGGGCAGCCGCTGAGGCTGCGCAGGCTGGGTCGCACCGCGAGGCCGTCTCGTTCCTGGAGCTGGCTCGTGCAGCCCCCGGAGGCGACCAGGCCCAGCGGGCCGCGCTGCTGGAGCGGCTCAGCTTCCAGCAGTACATGGTGAGCCGGCTGTCCGAAGCCGTCTCCTCGATCACCGAGGCCGCCCGCCTGTGGGCGGAGGCCCGCGACGACGACGGAGTCGCGGCAGCGCACAGCAGGCGCGCCCTCATCGAGTACTACTCGGCCCGGAGGTCCGCGGCCGAGCACCACGTCGAGCTGGCCCTGGGACACCGCGACGCCCCGGCATACGGGGCAGCGCTGTCCCTGGAGATGCTGCTGGCGTTCCGTCGCAACGACGCCGACGCCACCGCGGAGGGCAGGGCGGTCACCCGCTCGCTGGCGCAGGAGCGGTCGGACGACGAGCTCTTGGTGCGATCGGAGATCCTCGGCACCGCCGGCGACCTCCTGATGGGCGACGACCTCGCCGCGCGCGACCGGCTGCTCACGCTGGTCCATGACGCGGCCGCGCGGCTCTTCGACGAGACGGCCTCGACCGGGTGGTCCCAGCTGGTCGCCATCGACGTGGAGCAGCGACGGTTCCGCGACGCCGAGAGGCTGCTGGAGCAGTCCATCCCCTTCACCGTCGACCGTGACATCCCGATCTGCGAGCAGTGGCAGACCGGCGTGCGGTCGCGACTGCAGTTCGAGCGCGGTCGGTGGGAGGCCGGCCTCGAGGACGCGCGGACTGTGCTCGACGGCGGGGCGCCGATCGCCAGCCTGTGGCCGCACCTGGTGGCGGGCCTGGTGGCCCTGCGTCGCGGCGAGGCCGCGCGGGAGGGCGAGGACCACCTGGGGCAGGCGCGCATCCTCGCCGAGCAGATGCACGAGCCCCTGGCGCTGCTGGCTGTCATGGCGGCCGAGGCCGAGCGGGCCTGGCTGCTGGACACGCACGGACCGGCGCCGGTCGACGCCGACGCCGTGGTGCACGAGGCCGGCGCCCTGCTGCGTGAGGTGGGCAGGCTGCCCGGGGTGCAGTGGTCCACCGGGCGCCTCGCCGTGTGGCTGCACCGGCTGGACCCCGACGCCGTCGGCGACGCACTGGCCGGAGCCGTGGTCGCGGAGCCGAGTGCGTTGGAGCTGGACGGGAGGTACGAGGAGGCGGCGGAGCAGTGGCGGGCCCTGGGAGCGCCCTACGAGTCCGCGCTGGCGCGGATCGGGTCGACCGACGAGCAGGTGGCGGTCGGTGCCCTCACCGACCTCGAGACGATGGGTGCGTGGGCAGCCGCCGACCGGGCCCGTGGCGTGCTGCGCGAGCGCGGCCTGTCCAGGGTGCCCGCCCGTCGCCGCGCGACCACCGTCGCCAACCCGTCCGGGCTGACCTCCCGCCAGCTCGACGTCGCCCGACTGGTGGCGCTGGGGCTCACGAACGCCGAGCTCGCGGACAAGCTGTACATCTCCCCGCGCACTGCCGACCACCACGTCTCCGCCGTGCTCACGAAGCTGGGGCTGGGGACCCGGCGCGACGTCGTGCGGCGAGCCTCGGAGCTGGGCCTGGTCTAGAGGTGCCGGCACGGCGTCGGCGGCGCGCCGCGGGCGGGTGACAGGAGTCGCGCTCGCGGGCCTCACCGGCGAGTTCGCGTTCGGCAGCGGGCCTCACGTATGCTTTCTCCTCGGTTGACATTGGCCATGCTTCTGGCATGCCCGCGAACGGGTCAGGTCAGCCTCCCGGAACCCACCGCCCCCGCGGAGAGTTCCGTAGGGCAGTGGCTCAATTGGTAGAGCTCCGGTCTCCAAAACCGGCGGTTGGGGGTTCGAGTCCCTCCTGCCCTGCGTAGCAGGACCTGTGACCGGACCCGGTCACGGCATACATGAGTGAAAGCAGAGGCATCGTGACGGACGTGAGCGCGGACACCCGCGGCTCTGGTCGCACCGGCCGCAAGAGTGACAAGGGCGGCAACCCGATTTCGCGGTTCTTCCGCTCGATGTCCCTCTTCGTCAGCCAGATCCTCGACGAGCTCCGCAAGGTCGTCCGGCCGACGCGGTCCGAACTGGTCAACTACACGATCGTCGTGATCGTGTTCGTGACGTTCGTGATGGCGTTGGTCGCGTCCGTGGACTTCGGCTTCACCAAGCTCGTGCTGTGGGTCTTCGGCGGCTGACCGCCGTCCTGCCACAGACACCCCGGGGTCACCCGGCGAATACCAGAAGGAAGTAGGTCATCAGCGTGTCCGACCAGTGGACCACCGAGAACGCCGAGCCCGAGACCGATGAGGTCGCGGCTGACGGTGCTGCCGCAGAGGACGCCGACCCCCAGTCCGACCTGGAGGTCGAGCGCGACGAGACCGACGCCGCCGACAGCGAGGCCCACCAGCCGCAGGTGTCGAGCCTGACGTTCTCCGGAGACGCAGCCTCCGACGACGCAGCCTCCGACGACGCAGCCGCCGACGACGCCACCGAGGGCGACTCGGCTGACGACTCCGACGCCCTGACCGAGGACCTCGACGCCCCGCCGGCCGACCCCGTGCAGGAGTTCAAGGACGCTCTCGCCGCCAAGTTCGGCGACTGGTACGTCGTGCACTCCTACGCCGGCTACGAGAACCGCGTGAAGGCCAACCTCGAGAACCGCACGACCTCCCTCAACATGGAGGACTTCATCTTCGAGGCCGAGGTGCCCATGGAAGAGGTCACCGAGATCAAGAACGGCCAGAAGAAGCTCGTGCGCCGCGTCCGGATGCCCGGATACGTGCTCGTCCGCATGGACCTCACCGACGAGTCGTGGGGCGCCGTGCGCCACACGCCCGGCGTCACCGGCTTCGTCGGCAACGCCCACCAGCCGGTGCCGCTGAGCCTCGACGAGGTCTTCACCATGCTCGCTCCGGCCGACCTGGAGAGCCCGGCGACTGCCGGCGCCGCCGGGGGTGGCGCGGGCAAGGCCAAGGAAGCCGCGGTCGTCGACTTCGAGGTCGGCGAGTCCGTCACCGTCATGGAGGGGCCGTTCGAGACCCTTCCCGCGACGATCTCCGAGATCAACCCCGACACCCAGAAGCTCAAGGTGCTCGTCTCCATCTTCGGCCGGGAGACCCCGGTCGAGCTGTCGTTCAACCAGGTCGCCAAGATCTGAGCGCACGACAGCACCTGTTCCCGGCATCCCGGGAGCATGCAACCGGGTCATCGCCCACGGCGTAGGCCCACCACAACAGAAGGAACACAGCAATGCCTCCCAAGAGCAAGAAGATCTCCGGCTTCATCAAGCTGCAGATCCAGGCCGGCGCGGCCACGCCCGCCCCGCCCGTCGGCCCGGCCCTCGGCCAGCACGGCGTCAACATCATGGAGTTCGTCAAGGCGTACAACGCTGCGACCGAGTCCCAGCGCGGCAACGTCATCCCCGTGGAGATCACGGTCTACGAAGACCGTTCCTTCACCTTCATCACCAAGACGCCGCCGGCCGCCGAGCTGATCAAGAAGGCCGCGGGTGTGCCCAAGGGCTCCGGCGAGCCGCACAAGACCAAGGTCGCCAAGCTGTCGGCCGACCAGGTCCGCGCCATCGCCGAGCAGAAGATGGAAGACCTGAACGCCAACGACATCGACCAGGCGATGAAGATCATCGCCGGCACCGCCCGCTCGATGGGCATCGACACCACCCTCTGATCTACACCCCCCGACGTCACCTAACCTTTGCTAGCAAGGGTTAGGTGACGCTGGACAGGTTGCAACCTGTCCACCAACCAGCAACCTTTGCTAGCAAAGGTTGCAGGAAACCCACTCGGTATGCCGCCCACGCGGCATACCGGGGCACGTGGCAGGACCGCGCTGGTCCGTACAGACCACAACTCCACCGAAACACCCAGGCAGCACCATTGAAAGACCAAGGAGCAGAAATGAAGCGCAGCAAGGCTTACCGCGAGGCCGCGGACAAGATCGACGCGACCAAGAGCTACGCCCCCCTCGAGGCCGTCCGCCTCGCCAAGGCGTCCGCCAAGGCCAAGTACGACGAGACGGTCGAGGTCGCGATGCGGCTCGGCGTCGACCCCCGCAAGGCCGACCAGATGGTCCGTGGCACCGTCAACCTGCCGCACGGCACGGGCAAGACCGCCCGCGTCCTCGTGTTCGCCAACGGCGACAAGGCCGAGGCCGCCCGTGAGGCCGGCGCCGACTTCGTCGGTTCCGACGAGCTGCTCGAGAAGGTTGCCGGCGGCTGGCTCGACTTCGACTCGGTCGTCGCGACGCCGGACATGATGGGCAAGGTCGGTCGTCTCGGCAAGGTCCTGGGCCCGCGTGGTCTCATGCCCAACCCGAAGACCGGCACGGTCACGATGGACACGGCCAAGGCCGTGACCGACATCAAGGGCGGCAAGATCGAGTTCCGTGTCGACAAGCACGCGAACCTCCACTTCATCATCGGCAAGGCCTCCTTCGACGAGAAGTCGCTGGTCGAGAACTACGCGACCGCGCTGGACGAGATCCTGCGCCTGAAGCCGTCCTCCTCCAAGGGCCGCTACATCGAGAAGGCCACCCTGTCGACGACGATGGGCCCCGGCATCCCGCTGGACTACACCCGCACCCGCAACCTGCTGGTCGAGGACGAGGCCACCGCCTGAGTCCCAGCCTCGCCGCAGTCCTGCCGAGAGCCCGCCACCCGCACCGGGGGCGGGCTCTCGTCTGCCCGAATCCCGGCGCCGGGCGTGGCTGTCGGGGTAGCGTGGACGCAGCCGTCGGGGACGTGCCCCACGTGCCCGTCCTGGGGGATTCTTGTGAAGACCATCTCGTGCGCCGCCCTCGCCCTTGCCGCGACCCTGGCGCTCGGCGCCTGCGGCAGCACCACGCCTGCCGTGTCGAACGCCGGCGCGACACCCTCGACCAGCTCGACCACGGCGTCGAGCTCTGCCTCCGCTGCCGGTCTCGCGGTCGGCACGACGGTCGACGGGGGCGACCTCGGTACTCGCATGCTCGCCGCGATGGTGAAGGCCGGCTCCGGCACGATGACCATGAACGTCGGCGCCGGGGGCACGGCCAGCGGTTCCTTCATCATGAGGAAGGGCACGATGCGCCAGCGGATGGTCATGGCGCTCGAGGGCGTCCGGATGGAGATCGTGTCGATCGACGGCGTGCTCTACATCAAGGGCCTCCCCGGTTCGACCAAGCCCTGGGTGAAGATCGACCCCAAGGCCAAGGACCCGTCCAGCCAGCTGTTCTCCGGGATGCTGGGCCAGATGGGCAGTCCCCGCCAGTTCGCCGACGCGATGGTCGGCGCGGAGGCCACGGTCGTGAGCTCGTCGGCCACCGGGACGACCTACGAGGTGTCGATCGACCCGGCCAAGCTCCTCGGCGAAGCCGGCCAGGGCGCGGTGCCGTCGATGGCCCCGGTCACCACCCGCTACGTCCTGGACGCCAAGGACAGGCCCGTCTCGATGACCGTCGAGGTCGAGGGACAGACCGTCGGCGGCACGTTCGGCGGCTGGGGGAAGCCGGTCACCATCACCGCACCACCCGCCAGTCAGGTGGGCACCTTCAAGGTCCCGTGAGCCGACGGGTCGACCGGGCGGTGCCCGGGGGCGCCGGGAGACAGCGATTTGGTCGGGGGCCCGCCCACCCGTACTCTGGACCCTGACCAAAGACCGCTCGGTTGTCGCGTGCCACCGCAATAGGCAGCACGTGACCGAAGGTTCCACTCCGGTGGGCGTCCAGCGCAGGCCACGATTCACCCGCAGTGCCGGCTCCCAGAGCCTGCCCGCGTGCGAGCCCCGTGCCCTGTGCATGGGGCTCTTTCCGTGTGGCCTCCAGCTCCGGCCGGTCGAACACACGGAAGGGAGGCCCCATGGCCAAGGCTGACAAGGCTGCCGCCATCGCCGAGCTGTCGGACAAGTTCCGCAACTCCGGCGCGGCCGTGCTGACCGAGTACCGCGGGCTTTCGGTGAAGCAGATCACCGATCTCCGCAACTCGTTGCGCGGAAACGCCACCTTCGCCGTCGTGAAGAACACGCTCACCGAGCTTGCTGCCAAGGACGCCGGAGTCACGGCGTTCGACGGCCAGCTCGTCGGACCGTCCGCCATCGCATTCGTCGATGGCGACCCGGTCGAGGCCGCCAAGGGCCTGCGTGACTTCGCCAAGGCGAACCCCCTCCTCGTGATCAAGGGCGGCGTCCTCGACGGCAAGGCCCTGACTCCCGCGGAGATCACGAAGCTCGCGGACCTCGAGTCCCGCGAGGTTCTCCTGGCCAAGCTGGCCGGTGCCCTTCAGGCGTCGCTCAGCCAGGCTGTCTACCTCTTCGCCGCACCGCTGTCGCAGACCGCTCGGGTCGTCGACGCGCTGCGCGCCAAGGTCGAGGCCGAGGGCCCGGTGGCTGCTGCCGCCGCTCCCGCCGCCGAGGCCGAGGTTGCCGAGGCTGACGACAACACCGCCGAGGCTCCCGCAGCCGACGCGTCCGCCGAGGCCCCCGTGGCCGAGGCAACCGCAGACGTCGCCGAGGGTGGCGACGAGAGCTGACCCGGTCGGGGCAACCCCGCACCGAGCCCGCTCACACACCAAGACGCCACTCACGGCATACCAAGAATTAGAAAGGACGCCCATCATGGCGAAGCTCTCCACCGACGAGCTCCTTGAGGCCTTCAAGGAAATGACCCTCATCGAGCTCTCTGAGTTCGTGAAGCAGTTCGAGGACACCTTCAACGTCACCGCTGCTGCCCCCGTGGCCGTTGCCGCGGCCGGCGCCCCGGCCGGTGGCGACACCGCTGCCGCCGAGGAGCAGGACGAGTTCGACGTCGTCCTCGAGGCTGCTGGCGACAAGAAGATCCAGGTCATCAAGGAGGTCCGCGCGCTGACCTCCCTCGGCCTGAAGGAAGCCAAGGACCTCGTCGACGGCGCCCCCAAGCCCGTCCTCGAGAAGGTTGACAAGGCTGCGGCCGACAAGGCCAAGGAGGCCCTCGAGGCCGCCGGCGCCACCGTCACCCTCAAGTGATCTGAGCTCCCCTCGGGGAGCACCAGCACTGCTGCGAAGCGGGTCCGACCACCAGGTCGGGCCCGCTTCCGCATGTCCGCCCGGCAGGCCGCGTCACGCCCGGCCCTCTCTCGAGTCTCAAGGTCAGACGACACGGTCTTGGACAGGGGGTATGGCATGTACGGGATCAGACGCACGGTCGGGGTGGTCGCTGGAGTGGTGGCGCTTTCCACGGTAGGGGTGATGTCAGCACAGGCCTGGACCTGGGCCAGCTCGTCCAACCCCATCGTGATGAGTGGGGGAGGCGGATACGGCACGCTCGGGCTCTCGGGCACCAAGGTGACCCTCACCAGCACCCTGCGGGACACCAAAGTCGGTGACGGTCGCGTTTACGCGAAGGTGTGGGGCAACAACGCGCGCGGGACCGCATTCACCCTGTCCTCAGGACAGCGCAGTGACGGTGAGTCCAGCTACGCAAAGATGTTGGACAAGTCCATCAACGTGCCGTACGGCACGGTGGTCGGGAACTACTCCTACCAGGTGCGGACATGCCGGTCGGTGACGCTGAGCGATCCCTGCTCGGATGACTATCGTCGCTACCCCTAGCCGGTCCGTCATGCAGGTGCAGGACGTCACACACGCCTACGGGCGGGAGACCGCCCTCAGCGAGGTCTCGTTCACTCTGGGGCGTGGCGTGACGGCCCTGCTGGGGGTCAACGGCGCAGGCAAGTCCACGCTCCTGTCGTGCGCCGCGGGCATCCTCGAACCCACCTCCGGATCGGTCGCTGTCGGCGGGAGGGACCTCTATGCGCGGGCGACCCGACGCGAGGCCCTCCCGCTCGTGGCGCTGATGCCTCAAGGGGCGAGCTTCCCGGGTCGGCTGACGCCCCGGGAAGTGGTGTCGTACCTCGCGTGGCTCAAGGGCCTGCCCACGAGAGAGGCCCAGTCGCGTGCCGACGAATGCCTGGAGGCTGTGGGCCTCGCCGACGTCGCCGCTCGCCGACTGTCGACCCTCTCTGGAGGCATGGTTCGCCGGGTGGCCTTCGCCCAGGCCCTTGCATCAGAGCCGGAGGTCCTTCTCCTGGACGAGCCGACCACGGGTCTCGATCCGGCTCAGCGAAGGTCCATGGTCGAGCTGATCAGGGGGCTTGAATCGACGGTGCTCCTGAGCAGCCATGTCGTGGAAGACGTTGCCGACCTCGCAGGCGACGTCCTGGTGATCCACGCCGGTCGACTTCGCTTCTCCGGCACGGTCGCGGACCTCGCGGACCTCGCCCCGGCCGGGTCTCGGCGCAGCGCGATCGAGTCGGGCTTCTTCCGCGTCATCGAGGAGCCGGTCCCGGCGTGAACGGCATCGCACTGTGGATCCGTCGCGGTGCGGGGGCTCCGGTGGCCGTGGCCCTGGCGGGCTTCACCCTCACCACTGTCTTCAGCCAAGGCCACTGGCAGGTCGAGTGGGACTGGGGCACGAGACTGTCGGCCGCCAGCGTGATCATCGCCTGCCCGCTGGTTGCCGCCGCCGCGGCCCACGACACCGCGAGACGGTATCGACCGACCGTGGCCGAGCTGGCCAAGGCCTCGGCGCGGCGCGGGAGCCAGGCGCTGGCGCCCGCGCTCGCCGTGGCCCTCTGCGCTGGTGCCGCGTACGTGCTGACCTGGCTGGCTGTGGCCGTCGCTGTGCTCCGCCGCGGCGGAGTCGGTCCGACGGACTACTGGGTGTATGCCGAGGTGCTCCTCCCGATCCTTGTCTCGTCCTTGGTGGGGGCATGCGTCGGCCTCGTGGTCGACGGCTTCCTGGCCGCGCCGGCGGCCGTGCTGGCAGTGCTGGCCACCCTCGTCATCGCGGCACCGTTTGGCCGCGGCCCGTTCGAGGCGGTCACCACGTACGGGACGTTGACTGGCCTGCAGCGGACACCGTCCCGGGCCGCGCTGTCGCTCGCCGGACTGCTGGTCCTGGGCGGTGGTCTGGTTCTCGCCTCCAGCTGGCTGACCGCGGTGCGTCGACCGAGTAGCTTCCTGTGGGTTCTCCTCGCCCCTGTCGTCGCCGTGGCTGTGGTCCTGCCTGCCGCGTGGCCGTTGGACAGCCAGGTCTACGAGGTCTCCACGGAACAGGTGCGGTGCGTTGGCCGGCACCCTGCGGTGTGTGGACCCACATCTCGACTGCCGCTGCTCGAGCCCGTCCAGAGGTCTCTGGCCGACAGCTACCACACGCTGGACGGGACTCAGTTCGTCGCTCCCCAACGCTTCACCGTCGCTCGACTCGACCAGTACGCGAAGCTGGGATCCGCGGCCCCGCTGGACTTCGACCCCGCGAACCTGACGGCGCAGGGCTACTCTCCCCAGGCGACCTCACGCGCGCTGGCCCGGCCACACCAGTGTGCCGAGCTCTACTCCGCGAAGGAGGCTGGCCCCCTCCTCGATGCGCAGGACGTCGTCCAAGGCTGGTTGGTCGCAGTACTCGTCGGACAAACCCCACCCAAGCCGGTTCCCTCGGACGTCACCTCAGCCTTCGAGGCGATCCTGTCGTGCCACGTCATGCGCGGCGACCTCACGTGATCGGAACATTCGCGAAGGCGCACCGAGCGAAAGCTGCGGGGCTGGGAGTCGCGTGCACGGCCCTCGCAGCGGTGGCGGCGGGGAGTCATGTGGTGTCGGCGCTGAGGCAGCCCCTCCCACTGGTTTGGCCGTTGGCCGCGCTCCAAGTGGCGTTCGCGGTGGTGCCACTCGGAGGCGCGTTCGGGGCGCTCGCGGGCGGTGCGGTGCGCGCACGGCAGGTCCGTGCCTGGAGTCTGGGCCTGACCACGACATTGCTTGGTTTGACGGCCATGGTTGGCCACGCCTTCTACGCGAACGCCGCCTTCCTCACGTGGTTCGTGCTGTTGGCAGCGGGCGGGGTCGTCGCGCCCACAATCACAGTCAACCAGGGGCCGGCCGTGGTGCTGGGGCTTGGCCTGGTCTCCGTCGGCCTCGAGTTCATGACCGCTCTGGCTCCGATCAGCCGGACCGTCGGGAGACTCCCCCTCGCCGCCGCGCTAGCACTGTATGCCGCGTGTGCGATCGCTTTCGTCGTCCTGACCCCACGCCATCGCTGACTCCAAACCACCCAGTCGGGCCCGCTTTCGCATGCCAGAAAAAGCGCCCGTATGCCGCGTGTGCACCGGCTGCCGTGGCATACCGGGGCGTAACTTCGGCTTGCCCGCCTCGTTGAGCCCTGCGAACCGGGGCCCGCCATGTGTGGCGGGCGTGGACATTCACGACGAGGTGGAGCTGTGGGCGTTGAGATCAGGGTCGAAGGCCTGACCAAGCGATTTGGGTCGCAGGTGATCTGGAACGACGTCTCGCTGACCCTCCCCGCGGGGGAGATCTCCGTGATGCTCGGGCCGTCGGGTACCGGCAAGTCGGTCTTCCTCAAGACGCTGGTCGGCCTGCTGAAGCCGGAGGCGGGCGCGATCTGGATCCAGGACCGCGACCTGACCCAGATGCGCGAGCGCGAGCTCTACGAGGTGCGCAAACTGTTCGGGGTGCTGTTCCAGGACGGCGCGCTGTTCGGCTCGATGAACCTCTACGACAACGTGGCGTTCCCCCTGCGTGAGCACACCAAGAAGTCCGAGTCGGACATCCGCACCATCGTCCTCGAGAAGATGGACCTGGTCGGCCTGACCGGCGCTGAGTCCAAGCTGCCCGGCGAGATCTCGGGTGGCATGCGCAAGAGGGCCGGCCTGGCCCGCGCGCTGGTGCTCGACCCCGAGATCCTGCTGATCGACGAGCCGGACTCCGGTCTGGACCCGGTCCGCACGTCCTACATCAACCAGCTGTTCATCGACCTCAACGCGCAGATCGACGCGACCTTCCTGATCGTCACCCACGACATCAACTCGACGCGCACGGTGCCCGACAACATCGGGCTGCTGTACCACAAGCACCTCGCCATGTTCGGGCCGCGCGAGATGCTGCTGAGCTCGGAGGAGCCGGTGGTGCGCCAGTTCCTGAACGCCCAGACGATCGGCCCCATCGGCATGTCCGAGGAGAAGGACGCCGACGAGCTCGCGGCCGAGGCGAAGTCCGGCCAGGAGCTGCCGCCGCTGCCGCCCATCCCGCTCCAGCTCGGCACCAGCGACGGCACCCCCCGCCGCGGCGAGCGTCCGGCGGGGGACTGGTGCCGCGCGAACGGCATCACGCCGCCCCCCGGGTCGTTCCAGTCGCACAACGCCGGCGTTCCCGGTGTCCGCCACACCGAGCCMACTCAGTCTGCTGAGGCGGCGATCTAGATGGGCAATCCAGCTATTGGTGCACTGCGCCAGAGCGGATCGCTCTTCGCGCTCGTCCTCGACGTCGGACGGTCCCTGCCGAAGCGGCCGTTCCAGACCAAGGAGTTCATCCAGCAGTGCTGGTTCATCGCCTCGGTGACGATCGTCCCGACGGCCCTGGTCTCCATCCCCTTCGGTGCGGTCATCGCCCTCCAGCTCGGCACCCTGACCCGCCAGCTCGGCGCCCAGTCCTTCACCGGGGCGGCCTCGGTGCTCGCCGTCATCCGTGAGGCCTCACCCATCGTCACGGCCCTGCTGATCGCCGGTGCCGGCGGGTCGGCGATCTGCGCAGACCTCGGCTCGCGCAAGATCCGCGAGGAGATCGACGCGATGGAGGTCCTCGGGATCAGCCCCATCCAGCGCCTCGTCGTGCCCCGGGTGCTGGCTGCCATGGTCGTCGCGCTGCTGCTCAACGGGCTGGTGTCGGTCGTCGGCGTCGCGGGTGGCTACTTCTTCAACGTCATCATCCAGGGCGGCACCCCCGGCGCCTACATCGCCTCGTTCACCGCGCTCGCCCAGCTGGCGGACCTGTGGACCAGCGAGATCAAGGCCCTCATCTTCGGCTTCATCGCCGCGGTTGTGGCCTCGTACAAGGGCCTCACCGCGGGCGGCGGCCCCAAGGGCGTCGGCGACGCAGTGAACCAGAGCGTGGTCATCACCTTCATGTTCCTGTTCGTCGTGAACTTCGTCGCCAGCGCCGTGTACTTCCAAGTCGTCCCCCAGAAGATCTGAAGGAGGTGCAGTCCCAGTGAGCAAAGTCCTGGACCTCGCGGGTCGGCCTGTCGAGGCGCTCGACAGCCTCGGTGAGCAGATGCGGTTCTACGTCCGCTCGCTCGCCTGGAGCCCGCGCACCCTGCGCCGCTACAAGAAGGAGATCCTGCGGCTGCTGGCGGAGGTCTCGCTCGGTTCGGGTGCCCTCGCCGTCATCGCAGGCACCGTGGGGGTCATCGCCTTCCTCGCCTTCTTCACCGGCAGCCAGGTCGGTCTCCAGGGCTACTCCTCGCTCAACCAGCTCGGGACCGGTGCCCTCACCGGCTTCGTCTCCGCCTACCTCAACACCCGCGAGATCGCCCCGCTGGTCGCGGGGCTGGCGCTCGCGGCGACGGTCGGGTGTGGTTTCACCGCCCAGCTCGGTGCGATGCGCATCTCCGAGGAGGTCGACGCACTCGAGGTCATGGGAATCCCCTCGCTGCCGTTCCTCGTGACGACCCGGATGATCGCCGGCTTCGTGGCGGTCGTCCCGCTCTACGTCCTGGGCCTGCTCTCGTCCTACGGCGCGACCCGCTTCATCGTCGTGCACTACTTCGGGCAGTCGGCCGGCACGTACGACCACTACTTCCACCTGTTCCTGCCGCCGATCGACGTCCTCTTCTCGTTCCTCAAGGTGATGGTGTTCGCGGTCGTGATCATCCTCATCCACTGCTACTACGGCTACAACGCGTCCGGAGGTCCGGCAGGCGTGGGCGTGGCCGTCGGCAAGGCCGTGCGGACCTCCATCGTCGCCATCAACATCGTGGACTTCTTCTTCTCCCTGGCGGTGTGGGGCGCCACGACGACCGTACGGATCGCGGGTTAGCGCATGGCTGACTCATCGAGCGGTTTCATGTCACGCCTGGGCAACCGTGCCTACGGGGTCGGCTTCATCGTCATCGTGGGCCTGCTCATCGGTCTGTCGGTGGCGTCGTTCCAGAAGCGGTTCACCCCCGTGGTGATGGTCAACCTGATGACCGACCGGATCGGGTCCCAGCTGCAGACGGCGTCCGACGTCAAGATCCGTGGGTTGATCGTCGGTGAGGTGCGGTCGATCGAGACCACCGGCAACGGCGCGACGCTCAAGCTGGCCCTGAAGCCGGAGATGGTCGACCTGATCCCGGCCAACGTGTCGGCGCGCCTGCTCCCGAAGACGTTGTTCGGTGAGCGGTACGTCGACCTGGTGACGCCGACGACCGGTGCCGTGGGGCGGCACATCGCCAAGGGCGACACCATCGGTCAGGACCGCACCTCGGTGGCGATCGAGCTCGAGAAGGTCTTCGACGACCTGTTGCCGTTGCTGCGCACCGTGCAGCCGGAGAAGCTGGCGATGACGTTGAACGCGCTGGCGTCGGCGCTGGACGGGCGGGGAACCCGCCTCGGCCAGAACCTGGTCCTGGTCGACAGCTACTTCAAGGAGATCAACCCCAAGCTGCCCGTGATCAAGGCGGACATCAGCGGGCTGGCCGACCTTGCCTCCACGTATGCCGTGGCGGCGCCGGATCTCGTCCGCGCGGCGACGGCGTTGATCACCACGAGCACGACGATCGTGGCCAAGAAGGACGAGCTGGCCGGCTTCCTGGCGGGGACGGCGGGCTTCGCGAACACGACCGCGGACTTCCTGGACGCCAATGGCCAGCGGATCATCCAGGTGGGTCGGGTGCAGCGACCGACCGTCGAGGTGCTGGCGAAGTACTCACCGCAGTACCCCTGTGTCGCCACGGCGATGGTCAACTGGCTGCCGCGGATCGACCAGGCCTGGCGGGACAAGACCTTCCACATCACGGTCGAGGTCACCCAGCAGCGCCAGGGCTACAAGCCCGGCGAGGAACCCCGGTGGGGCGAGAGGCGTGCCCCGAGCTGCCAGGGCCTGCCGGGCCGCGTCGGCACCCAGGCGAACCCCTGGAAGGGCAACCACTTCAGTGACGGCATCAACCACTCGGGCTCGGGGGCGGCGGGCAGTGCGTTGCCGTCGATGTTCTCCGGGCTGTCGGGGCAGAGCATCGCTGAGGCCGACTCCGGTCTGGCCGGCACCGAGCAGGAACAGGCCGTCGTGGCCGCTCTCCTGTCGCGAGACGGTCGCCCCTCAGCCATCACGACGCTCCTCGCGGGCCCGATGCTGCGCGGAACGGTGGTGAACCAGCAGTGAGCACCCGATCCAGCCTGGTGAAGTTCCTGATCTTCGTGGCGGCGACGCTGTTCGCCACGGGCACCCTCGCGGCCACCATCTCCAACACCCAGTTCGGTGACAAGGCGACCTATCGCGGCATGTTCAACGACGTGACCGGCCTCGCTCCGGGCCAGGAGGTGCGGATCGCCGGCGTGCGCGTGGGTGAGGTGAAGTCCATCAAGGTCGCCAGCGACCGCGTGCACGCGGACGTCGAGTTCAACGTGCTGAAGACCAGCGTCCTCACGCAAGGGACCAAGGCGACCATCAAGTACCGCAACCTCATCGGTGAGCGCTACATCGCCCTCACCCAGGACGTCGGCAGTGCCACGCCCCTGAAGGACGGGGCCACGATCGGACTCGACCACACCCAGTCCGCGCTGGACCTCACGGTCTTGTTCAACGGCTTCAAGCCGTTGTTCGCTGCCCTGTCGCCCAAGGACGTCAACGAGCTGTCGGCCAACATCATCAGCGTCCTCCAGGGTGAGGGCGGCAACATCAACTCGCTGCTGTCCAAGACGGCCTCGCTGACCTCGACCCTCGCGGACCGCGACGAGGTCATCGGTCGGACCATCTCCAACCTCAATGCGGTGCTCGGCACCGTGGATGCCCACGACTCCGCCCTCAAGGCGCTGATCGACCAGCTCCAGCGCTTCATCTCCGGCCTGGCCGCCGACCGCACGACGATCGGTGCCTCGTTGACCAACATCAACTCCCTGACGGCGGAGACTGCCGACCTGCTGAAGGTCACCCGTCCCTCGATCAAGGCGGACATCAGCAACCTCCGTGCGCTCACCACGAACCTCAACAAGCCGTCGAACACCGCCGTTTTCGAGAAGTTCCTGGCGACCTCGCCGGGCAAGATCAACACGATCACGCGGACCGCGACCTACGGCTCCTGGTTCAACTTCTACATGTGCGACTTCAGCGGGACGATCGTCGTGCCGTCGCCGACCAAGGGTGCCCCGGCCATCAAGATCCCGGTCGACAAGCCGGCTGGGCTCTCCGCAGCGAGGTGCTCGTCATGAGTACCCCCTTCCGCGAGCGCAACCCCGTCCCGATCGGCGCTGCCGGGCTGGCGTCCATCGCGCTGGTGCTGTTCCTCGCGTTCAACGTCCAGAGCATCCCGTTCCTCGGGGGCGGCGACCACTACCGCGCTTCGTTCAGCGAGGCGGGCGGCCTGATCAAGGGCGACGACGTGCGGATCGCCGGGGTCAAGGTCGGCAAGGTGGAGAAGGTCGACCTCGCGGGCAACCACGTGGTCGTCGACTTCAAGGTCACCGAACCGGCAGCCTTCGGCACCCGGACCGGTGCCAGCATCCGGATGCGGACCTTGCTGGGTTCGAAGTTCCTCGCCCTGGAGCCCGCCGGTGGTGGCCAGCTCAAGGCGGACAGCGAGATCCCGCTGGAGCGGACCATCTCGTCCTACGACATCGTCAACGCGTTCAGCGACCTCGCGACCACGTCCGAGGAGATCGACACCGACCTGCTGGCGAAGTCGCTGACCACCCTGGCGACCGAGTTCAAGGACAGCCCGCCCGACGTCAAGGCGGCTCTGGACGGCCTCAGCAGGTTGTCCAACACCATCGCCGCGCGCGACGACGAGCTCAAGCGGTTGCTCGCCTCCGCCAACAGCGTCTCGGGCACCGTCGCCGAGCGCAACAAGGCCGTGGAGTCGATCATCAAGAACGCCGACCTCCTGATGGTCGAGCTCAATGCCCGTCGCGAGGCGATCCACACGCTGTTCACCAACACCTCTGCGATGGCCCAGCAGCTCACCGGGCTGGTCCGGGACAACCGCTCGGAGCTCAAGCCCGCCCTCGACCAGCTGACCAAGGTCCTCGCGGTGCTGCAGAAGCACGAGAAGGACCTCGGGGACACGATCGCCGCGATGGGCCCGTTCACGCGGCTCTTCGCCAACGTCCTCGGCAACGGCCGGTGGTTCGACACCTACATCCAGAACCTCACGACCCCCGTCTCCCCGGGAGGCAACTGATGAAGCGCCTGCCCGCCCTGCGACTGCCGTCGCTGCCCGCCACGCCCCGGCTCGGCCTGATCCCCAAGGTCGTCGCTGCGCTCGTCGTGGTAGCCCTCGTCGCCGGCGCGTACGCCTTCTGGCCGCGGCAGGACAGCATCCACGTGACCGGTGAGTTCAGCCGCGCGGTCGGCCTGTTCCCCGGGTCCGACGTGCGCATCCTCGGCGTCCAGGTCGGCAAGGTCACCGAGGTGACTCCGAAGGGCGACAAGGTCGAGGTCAAGTTCGAGTTCGACCGCAAGTACCGGGTGCCCGCGGACGCCAAGGCCGCGGTGGTGGCCCCCTCCTTGGTGAGCGACCGCTACGTGCAGCTGCTCCCGGCATACACCGCTGGTCCGGTGATGAAGGACAACGCCCAGATCGGCCTGGACCGCACGGCGGTTCCCGTCGAGCTGGACCGCATCTCCTCGAGCCTGGACGACCTCCTGGTGGCCCTCGGTCCCACGGGTGCCAACAAGGACGGCGCCTTCGCCGACGTGCTCGACACCGGCGCCAAGAACCTCGGCGGACAGGGCCAGAAGCTGCACGACACGAACCGCGACCTCAGCCTGGCGCTCGAGGCTCTGTCCGGTGGCCGCAACGACCTGTTCGGCACCGTGAAGAACCTCCAGACCTTCACGACCATGCTCGCCACCAACGACAGCCAGGTCCGCAGGCTCAACAGCGACCTCGCCAACGTCTCGCAGCAGCTCGACGGGGAGCGCGACGACCTCGCCGCCGCCCTGAAGAACCTCGCTGTCGCGCTGAGCGAGATCAGCTCGTTCGTCCACGACAACCGGGCGGGCCTGACCACCAACCTCAAGCAGCTGGCGTCGGTGACCGGCACGGTGGCCAAGCAGCGGGATGCCCTGGCCGAGACCCTCACGAACGCCCCGGTGGCGATCAGCAACCTGCAGAACGCCTACAACCCCGACACCGGCACGCTCGACACCCGGGCCAACGTGAACGAGAACCTCACCGTGCAGAACATGCTGTGCTCCCTCATCGTCCAGGGCGGTCAGCCGGCTTCGCTGTGCAAGACCGTCAGCGGGGCCCTCAAGCCGATCCAGTCGCTGCTCGACCAGCTCGCGGGACAAGGCGTGAAACTGCCGGTCAACCTCCTGTCCGCCGTGCCGCAGGCCCAGGCCGGAGCGTCGTCGGGATCGCCCGCGACCACCCCCGGCCAGGGCGGGGCCGTCGTGACGATGCGCGGTGCGGACCCGACCCTGGGCGGCCTGCTGGGAGGGACCCGATGAACGACCACCAGCCACAGACCACCAAGCCACAGACCACCAAGCCACGGACCACGGGTATGCCGCGTGGCCGGCGCGCCGTGTCCGGGCTCGTCGTGGGCGCCGTCCTCCTCGGCGTCACCGGCTGCCAGGGCGCCTTCGACCTGCCGCTGCCCGGCGGAGCAGCCAACCGCGGTGACATCTTCCGCGTGACGGCCGAGTTCGCCGACGTCCTCGACCTCGTCCCGCAGTCGTCGGTCAAGGTCGACCAGGTGACGGTGGGCTCGGTGGAGAAGATCGAGCTCAACGGCTGGACGGCTCGGGTGACGCTGCGCCTGCCCAAGAACGTCAAGCTGCCCGACAACGCCGTGGCGGAGCTCAAGCAGACCTCGCTGCTGGGGGAGAAGTACGTCCAGCTGTCCGCGCCGACCGGTGCGGCCCCCGAGGGCCGGCTCGGCGACGGCGACAACATCCCGCTCGCCCGCACCGGCCGCAACCCGGAGGTCGAGGAGGTGCTCAGCGCGATGTCGCTGCTGCTCAACGGTGGTGGCGTCGCCCAGCTCAAGGTCATCGAGACCGAGCTCAACAACGCCGCGCGGGGCAACCAGGCGCAGATCAAGGACGTCATCAAGCAGCTCGACACCTTCATCGGCGGCCTCGACAGCCAGAAGTCCGAGATCGTCCGCGCCATCGACAACATCGACGCGCTCGCCGCCAAGCTCGCAGCCCAGAAGGAGGACATCGGCAGGGCCCTCGAGGCGCTGCCCAAGGGCCTCGAGGTGCTCGCCGACCAGCGCCAGCAGCTCGTGCAGATGCTCCAGGCGCTCAGCAGGCTCGGGGCGGTCGGGACCCAGGTCATCCAGCAGAGCAAGGCCGACACCGCCGCCAACCTCCAGGCCCTCGCGCCGATCCTGGCCCAGCTCACCAAGGCCGGGGACAACCTGCCGAAGTCGCTGCAGCTGCTGCTGACCTACCCCTTCTCGGACGCGACGACCGGGGCCATGAAGGGCGACTACACCAACATGTCCGCCGACCTGGACCTCAACTTCGCGCACCTCGCCGGCAACCTGGGGATCCCGACGACTCCGCCCCCCGGCGGCCCGACGGGCGGGCCCACCGGGCTGCCCAGCCTGCCGCTGCCGACGCCCAGCATCCCGAGTGTGCCGATCACCCCGGGCGGCAGCTCGACCTCGGGCGCGTGCGTCCCGGGCGTGATCTGCGTCGGTGCCCGCGACCAGCAGTCCGGCTCGTCGGGCTCGGACGGTTCGTGGCGCTCGCTCTACGGAGGTGCCGCATGATCCGCCGCTCGGTGCAGGTCCAGCTGTTCGCGTTCCTGCTGATCACCCTCGTCACCGTCTCGGTCCTCTCGGCCCGCTACGTCGGGCTCTACGACCAGGTGGCCGGTGGTCAGTACCACGTCGCGGCCGACTTCGAGCAGTCCGGCGGCATCTTCGTCGGCTCCGAGGTCACCTACCGCGGCGTCACCGTCGGCCGGGTCGACAACCTGAAGCTGTCCAGGGACGGTGTGATCGTCGACGCGAAAATCCAACGGGGAGTAGTGATTCCGAAGGACACCAAGGTCGTCGTGGAGAACCGCTCCGCGGTCGGCGAGCAGTACCTCGACTTCCAGCCGCGCACCGACAAGGGCGCCTCGCTGAGGAACGGCGACACCATCCCGCGCAAGGACACGGTCTTCCCGCTGCGGGTCGACACGCTGCTGCTCGACCTCGACGGGACCGTCAACTCGGTCGACAAGCAGGACCTGCGCACCGTGGTCGACGAGCTCGGCAAGGGGTTCGCCGACGGGGGACAGGACCTCCAGCGACTGATCGACAGCGGTGACAAGCTGACGAGGTCGGCCACGGAGGCGCTGCCCGAGACGGTCAAGCTGATCGACGACGGCCGCATCGTGCTCGACACGCAGCGCGAGACCTCGGGCGACATCAAGGTCTTCGCCAAGAACTTCGCGGACCTGTCCGAGACCCTCAAGGCCTCTGACGGCGACCTGCGCCTGATCCTCGACCGCGGCGTCGTCGCGTCCAAGGAGCTCGAGTCCCTGATCAGGGACAACCAGGGCAACCTCGCCGCGCTGCTGGCCAACCTGATCACCGTCGGCCAGGTGACCACGGCACGGGTCGACGGGATCCAGCAGCTCCTCGTCACCTACCCCGATGTCGTGGCCGGCGGCTTCACGGTCGTCCCCGGCGACGGCACCGCCCACTTCGGACTGGCCATGGCGCACGACCCGCCGGTCTGCACGCAGGGCTACCAGGGCACGGTGCGGCGCACGCCCAACCAGACCAGCAACACCAAGGCGAACACCTCGGCACGCTGCACAGCCCCCCGCGGGTCGGCGGCCAGCGTTCGCGGCGCCCAGAACGCCCCGGGTCCGCACTCGAGCACGAACTCCACCGTCCCGTTCGCTTTCGGCAACCAGCCCGTATCCCCGGGCATGGCTGCCTCGTTGAGCCTGACAACACCACAGGTATCGGTGCCACTGCCTCCCTCGGGGGCCGAGAGCGGCGACGCCTCGTGGTTGTGGATCATGAAGGAGGCTGCTCGATGAGCACGATCACCACCCACGCCGGGAGGGCGGTGGAGGCGGACGAGGACGTGTCACCCCCCGACGCGCTCGCTGCCGACACAGATCACCAGACAGCCCGTGACCGGGCCAGGGCTCTACGCATCACCCCGACCATGGTGTGGGTCGTGGTCGCCATCGCGCTGATCGCGAGCCTCGCGCTCGGGGCCACCCGCGGACGCGACTGGTATGCCGCGCGGCAGACGTCGGCGGCCAACGCCGACGCCGTGGCAGCGGCCAAGCAGCTGGCCATCAACTTCGTCACGGTCGACTACACCAAGGTCGACGCGGACATGGCCCGGGTGAAGGCCGGCGCCACGGGGGACTTCCTCAAGAGCTACTCGACCTCGGCCGACCAGCTCAGCAAGGTCCTCGTCGCCAACAAGACGGTCTCCTCGGTGCAGCGCACCGAGGCCGCCCTGGTCTCCGGTGACAAGGACTCCGCCGTCGCGCTCGTGGGCGTGGTCGCCCCGACCAAGAACACCGCCGTTCCGAACGGCGAGACCAAGACCTACCGGATGCGGCTCGACCTGCGCCTGGTCGGCGACGAGTGGAAGGTGGAGAACCTTGAGTTCGTCGGTTGATACCAAGGTGAAGGCCCGCCCCCGGGTGGCCGGAGAGCGGTCCCGGGCACGCGCCCCCCAGCAGCCCCTCGTCGACCCTGGCGCAGGCGCGCCGGGGGCAGGTGACCAGACGAGCCCCACGCGGAGCTGGCCCCGGCTCCCGAAGCTGCCCACGCGGCATACCTGGACGTCGTCACGGCCTGCGGCCGACGGCCGGCGACGCTGGATCGCTCCGCTCGTGGCCCTCGTCGCCGTGCTGGCCGTGCTCGGGACCGTCGTGGGCGTCAGCCTGCGCGACGCCGGCGCCCAGGCCGCCACCAACCGGGCGGCGGCCAGCCAGGCCCGCACCTCGATCGAGCAGATGCTCAGCTACAGCTACAAGACCATCGACGCGCAGTCGGCACAGATCGAGGGCCTGCTCACCGGGTCGTTCAAGGGCGAGTTCACAGCCGCCATGGACAAGGACATCAAGCCGCTCGCGGTCAAGAACCAGACCGTCGTGCAGGCCAAGGTGTCCGACGTCGGGGTGATGAGCTCCTCGCCCACGACCGTCAAGGTGCTGGCGTTCGTCAACCAGGCCCGCATCGGCACCGACCAGCAGGACCCCGTGGTCGACCAGAACCGGGTCATCGCGACGATGACCCAGGTCGGCGACCGCTGGCTGATCAGCAAGGTCGAAGCCTTCTAAGGGCCTACCACCCCTTCGGAGATCCGGCGCGGCGACGCCTCCCGGACGCCTCCCGGATCCTCCTGACCTGCGGCGATGCATCCCCCCTTCGGGTGCGTCGCCGCAGGTCGTTCGGCGCCACACGGGGCGAATGTCTTGACGTAGGGGGTTTCGCGCGTCATCCTCGTCTGCGTCGGATCAGCCCGTGGCTTGTGGCCCGGGCCTGACCCCCGTCAACGGTCGTGGCGTGAGCCCGCTGGACACGGTTGGACGAGGCTGCCCTCTTTCGTGTATGCTCTTCCTTTGCGCTGCCCTCTTTCTTCGATCCCGCCTCAGACCTCAGCCTTTCGTCGTGCCCTGCGGCACGAATTCCTGGCCCTGTCTCCTGCGTGGTCGGCACCGGCGGTCAGCGCTGCACCGGTTTCGAACCATCAGATTTAAGACAAGGCCCGTGGAAGGACCCCTCCTTGGCTGCCTCGCGCAACGCGACTCAGACTGTGTCCACCGCACGGACGGTTTCAGGCCGTCTGTCCTTCGCAAAGATCCGCGAACCCCTCGAGGTCCCCGACCTCCTGGCGCTGCAAACGGAAAGCTTCGACTGGCTGCTCGGTAACGAGCGCTGGCAGGCCCGTGTCGCAGAGGCCAAGGCCGCCGGCCGTGGGGATGTGCCGGATCGCTCCGGCCTCGAGGAGATCTTCGAAGAGATCTCCCCGATCGAGGACTTCAGCGGCTCCATGTCGCTGTCGTTCCGCGACCACCGCTTCGAGGAGGTCAAGTACTCCATCGAGGACTGCAAGGAGCGCGACCAGACCTACTCCGCGCCCCTGTTCGTCACCGCGGAGTTCATGAACACCACGACTGGCGAGATCAAGAGCCAGACGGTCTTCATGGGTGACTTCCCGCTCATGACCGAGCGCGGCACCTTCGTGATCAACGGCACCGAGCGTGTCGTCGTCTCCCAGCTGGTCCGCAGCCCGGGCGTCTACTTCGAGCGCACGCCCGACAAGACGTCCGACAAGGACATCTACACCGCCAAGGTCATCCCGAGCCGTGGTGCCTGGCTGGAGTTCGAGATCGACAAGCGCGACATGGTGGGCGTCCGCGTCGACCGCAAGCGCAAGCAGTCGGTCACCGTCCTCCTCAAGGCCCTGGGCATGACCGAGGCCGACATCCTCGAGGAGTTCGGCGAGTTCGAGTCGATGCGCCTCACCCTGGAGAAGGACCACACGGCCGGCCAGGACGACGCGCTGCTCGACATCTACCGCAAGCTGCGCCCGGGCGAACCGCCGACCCGCGAGGCTGCCCAGACCCTGCTGGACAACCTCTACTTCAACCCCAAGCGCTACGACCTGGCCAAGGTCGGCCGCTACAAGATCGACCGCAAGCTGGGCGTCGCCGCCGAGCTCAGCGCCTCGGTCCTGTCCGTCGACGACATCGTCGCCACGATCAAGTACATCGTCTCGCTGCACGCCGGTGAGTCGACGCTCGCCGGCAAGAACGGCGACGAGGTGCCGGTCGAGGTCGACGACATCGACCACTTCGGCAACCGTCGTCTGCGCAACGTGGGCGAGCTCATCCAGAACCAGGTCCGCACCGGGCTGTCCCGCATGGAGCGCGTCGTCCGCGAGCGCATGACCACGCAGGACGTCGAGGCGATCACCCCGCAGACCCTGATCAACATCCGCCCCGTGGTGGCGTCGATCAAGGAGTTCTTCGGCACCTCCCAGCTGTCGCAGTTCATGGACCAGAACAACCCGCTCGCGGGCCTGACGCACAAGCGGCGTCTGTCGGCCCTCGGCCCGGGTGGTCTGTCCCGCGACCGCGCCGGCATGGAGGTCCGTGACGTCCACCCGTCGCACTACGGCCGCATGTGCCCGATCGAGACCCCTGAGGGCCCGAACATCGGCCTGATCGGCTCGCTCGCGTCCTACGGTCGGATCAACCCGTTCGGGTTCATCGAGACGCCCTACCGCAAGGTCGTCAAGGGCAAGGTCACCGACAAGGTGGACTACCTGTCCGCCGACGAGGAGGACCGCCACGTCATCGCGCAGGCCAACGCCGTCATCAACGCCGAGGGCCTGTTCACCGAGGACCGCGTCCTGGTGCGCACCAAGGGCGGCGAGATCGACTACATCCCCGGTGCCGACGTCGACTACATGGACGTCTCCCCGCGCCAGATGGTGTCGGCCGCGACCGCGCTGATCCCGTTCCTCGAGCACGACGACGCCAACCGTGCGCTCATGGGTTCCAACATGCAGCGCCAGGCGGTGCCGCTGGTCAAGTCCGAGGCTCCGCTGGTCGGCACCGGCATGGAGTACCGCGCCGCCCTCGACTCGGGCGACGTCGTCCGGGCCGAGACCGCTGGTGTGGTCACCGAGGTGTCCGCCGACCTCGTCACCGTCGCAGGTGACGACGGCTCGACGCGCACCTACCGGATCGCCAAGTTCGCGCGCTCCAACCAGGGCACGTCCTACAACCAGGTCGTCGTCGTCAACGAGGGCGACCGGGTCGAGGCCGGCGGCGTCATCGCCGACGGTCCCGCGACCGACGGTGGCGAGATGGCCCTGGGCCGCAACCTGCTCGTGGCGTTCATGCCGTGGGAGGGCCACAACTACGAGGACGCGATCATCCTCAGCCAGCGTCTGGTGCAGGACGACGTCCTCTCCTCGATCCACATCGAGGAGCACGAGGTCGACGCCCGCGACACCAAGCTCGGCCCCGAGGAGATCACCCGGGACATCCCGAACGTCTCCGAGGAGGTCCTGGCCGACCTCGACGAGCGCGGCATCATCCGCATCGGCGCCGAGGTCCGCGACGGCGACCTGCTCGTCGGCAAGGTCACGCCCAAGGGTGAGACCGAGCTGACGCCGGAGGAGCGCCTGCTGCGCGCCATCTTCGGTGAGAAGGCTCGCGAGGTCCGCGACACGTCGCTCAAGGTGCCCCACGGCGAGACCGGCACGGTCATCGGCGTCAAGGTGTTCGACAAGGACGAAGGCGACGACCTGCCCCCGGGCGTCAACCAGCTCGTCCGCGTCTACGTCGCCAACAAGCGCAAGATCACCGATGGAGACAAGCTCGCCGGCCGTCACGGCAACAAGGGCGTCATCTCCAAGATCCTGCCCGTCGAGGACATGCCGTTCCTCGAGGACGGCACCCCTGTGGACGTCGTGCTCAACCCGCTCGGTGTCCCCGGTCGTATGAACGTCGGCCAGATCCTCGAGCTGCACCTCGGCTGGGCCGCCTCCCGCGGTTGGGAGATCGCGGGCAACCCGGACTGGGCCAAGCTCATCCCCGAGGACGCGCGCTCGGCCCCGGCCGGCACCCGTGTCGCCTCGCCGGTGTTCGACGGTGTGCGCGAGGACGAGATCGTGGGTCTGCTGGACTCCACGACCAAGACCCGCGACGACGTGCGGCTCATCGACGGCTCCGGCAAGTCCCGGCTCTTCGACGGTCGCTCCGGCGAGCCGTTCCCCGAGCCGGTGTCCGTGGGCTACATGTACATCCTCAAGCTGCACCACCTCGTGGACGACAAGATCCACGCCCGCAGCACCGGCCCCTACAGCATGATCACGCAGCAGCCGCTGGGTGGTAAGGCTCAGTTCGGTGGCCAGCGCTTCGGTGAGATGGAGGTGTGGGCACTCGAGGCCTACGGCGCGGCCTACGCGCTGCAGGAGCTGCTCACGATCAAGTCCGACGACGTCCAGGGCCGCGTGAAGGTCTACGAGGCGATCGTCAAGGGCGACAACATCCCGGAGCCCGGCATCCCCGAGTCCTTCAAGGTGCTCATCAAGGAGATGCAGTCGCTGTGCCTGAACGTCGAGGTGCTCAACAGCGAGGGCACCTCCATCGAGCTGAAGGAGTCCGACGAGGACGTCTTCCGCGCGGCGGAGGAGCTCGGCATCGACCTGTCCCGGCGCGAGCCCAGTTCGGTCGAAGAGGTCTAAGGCGCGGGTATGCCGCGTGGACGCCCTGGGCGGGCACGCGGCATACCAGCCCTCCTCACGACCCACCCTTTGAGTTTTAGCTAGAGACACGGAAGAAGGAACCACGTGCTCGACGTCAACTTCTTTGACGAACTGCGCATCGGCCTGGCCACTGCTGACGACATCCGTCAGTGGAGCCACGGCGAGGTGAAGAAGCCCGAGACGATCAACTACCGCACCCTCAAGCCTGAGAAGGAGGGCCTGTTCTGCGAGCGCATCTTCGGCCCCACCCGGGACTGGGAGTGCAACTGCGGCAAGTACAAGCGGGTCCGCTTCAAGGGCATCATCTGTGAGCGCTGCGGCGTCGAGGTCACTCGTGCCAAGGTGCGTCGTGAGCGGATGGGCCACATCGAGCTCGCCGCCCCCGTCACCCACATCTGGTACTTCAAGGGCGTCCCGTCGCGCCTGGGCTACCTGCTCGACCTCGCCCCGAAGGACCTCGAGAAGGTCATCTACTTCGCGGCCTACATGATCACCTCGGTCGACGAGGAGCAGCGCCACAAGGACCTGCCCTCGCTCGAGGCCCAGATCGAGGTGGAGAAGAAGGAGTACGAGAACAAGCGTGACTCCGAGGTCGACACCCGGGCCAAGCGGCTCGAGTCCGACATCGCCGAGCTCGAGGCCGAGGGTGCCAAGGCTGACGCCCGCCGCAAGGTGCGCGAGTCCGCCGAGCGCGAGATGAACCAGATCCGCAAGCGCGCCGACATGCAGATCGAGCGCATCGAGCAGGTCTGGGACCGGTTCAAGAACCTCAAGGTCCAGGACCTCGAGGGCGACGAGATCCTCTACCGCGAGATGCGTGACCGCTTCGGTCTGTACTTCGAGGGTGGCATGGGCGCCGCCGCGATCCAGAAGCGCCTGCAGGACTTCGACCTCCAGGCCGAGTCCGAGCTGCTACGCGAGATCATCGCCACCGGCAAGGGCCAGAAGAAGACCCGTGCCCTCAAGCGGCTCAAGGTCGTCACCGCCTTCCAGGCCACGACGAACAAGCCGTCCGGCATGGTCCTGGACGCCGTCCCGGTCATCCCGCCGGACCTGCGCCCGATGGTGCAGCTCGACGGTGGCCGCTTCGCGACCTCCGACCTCAACGACCTCTACCGTCGCGTGATCAACCGCAACAACCGGCTCAAGCGTCTGCTCGACCTCGGTGCGCCGGAGATCATCGTCAACAACGAGAAGCGGATGCTCCAGGAGGCTGTCGACAGCCTCTTCGACAACGGCCGTCGTGGTCGCCCGGTCACGGGTCCCGGCAACCGTCCGCTCAAGTCGCTGTCCGACATGCTCAAGGGCAAGCAGGGCCGSTTCCGCCAGAACCTGCTCGGCAAGCGCGTCGACTACTCCGGCCGTTCGGTCATCGTCGTCGGCCCGCAGCTCAAGCTGCACCAGTGCGGTCTGCCCAAGCAGATGGCCCTCGAGCTGTTCAAGCCGTTCGTGATGAAGCGCCTGGTCGACCTCGACCACGCGCAGAACATCAAGTCGGCCAAGCGCATGGTCGAGCGCGCCCGTCCGGTCGTGTGGGACGTCCTCGAAGAGGTCATCACGGAGCACCCCGTGCTCCTCAACCGCGCGCCCACCCTGCACCGCCTCGGCATCCAGGCCTTCGAGCCTCAGCTCGTCGAGGGCAAGGCCATCCAGATCCACCCGCTCGTCTGCTCGGCCTTCAACGCCGACTTCGACGGTGACCAGATGGCTGTGCACGTGCCCCTGAGCACCGAGGCGCAGGCCGAGGCCCGCATCCTCATGCTCTCGAGCAACAACATCCTCAAGCCGGCCGACGGCCGTCCGGTGACCATGCCCACCCAGGACATGATCATCGGGCTCTACCACCTCACGTCCGAGGTGGAGAACGGCAAGGGCTCCGGCCGCGCGTTCTCGTCGGTCTCCGAGGCCCGCATGGCGTTCGACGCCGGCGAGCTCGAGCTCGGCAGCATCGTCAAGATCCGCCTGCTCGACGTCGTCCCGATCCCGGGCACGGAGCTCGCCGAGGGCACCGAGGTCAACGAGCAGGGCCAGGTGGCCTCGCTCACCATCGAGACCAGCCTCGGTCGCGCGCTGTTCAACCAGACGCTGCCGGTGGACTACCCGTTCGTGGACGCGGTCGTCGACAAGAAGCGTCTGTCGACCATCGTCAACGACCTGGCCGAGCGCTACACCAAGGTGCAGGTCGCTGCGAGCCTCGACGCGCTCAAGGAGTACGGCTTCCACTGGGCGACCCGCTCGGGCACCACGGTGGCCATCTCCGACGTCGTGACCCCGCCGCGCAAGCTCGAGATCCTCGAGGGCTACGAGGTCAAGGCCACCAAGGTCCAGGTGCAGTACGAGCGTGGTCTGATCACGGACGACGAGCGCCGTCAGGAGCTCATCGAGATCTGGACCCAGGCCACCAACGAGGTCGCCAAGGAGATGGAGGCCAACCTCCCGAAGACCAACACCATCTACAAGATGGTGTCCTCGGGTGCGCGTGGTAACTGGATGCAGCTGCGGCAGATCGCCGGTATGCGTGGTCTGGTGTCCAACCCGAAGGGCGACATCATCCCGCGACCGATCCGCGCGAACTTCCGCGAGGGCCTGTCCGTGCTCGAGTTCTTCATCTCCACGCACGGTTCCCGTAAGGGTCTTGCCGACACCGCGCTTCGTACCGCCGACTCGGGTTACCTGACCCGTCGCCTGGTGGACGTCTCGCAGGACGTCATCATCCGCGAGGACGACTGTGGGACCGAGCGTGGCCTGACCATGCCGATCGCGCAGAAGACCACCTCCGGCGCCCTGGTCGAGCACGACGACGTGGAGACCTCGGTCTACGCCCGCACGCTCGCCGCCGACGTCGAGAAGGACGGTTCCGTCCTGGCCGAGGCCGGTATCGACCTCGGTGACGTCGTCATCGACGCGCTCGTCGCCGCCGGCGTCGAGCAGGTCAAGGTCCGGTCGGTGCTCACCTGTGAGTCCCACGTCGGCACCTGCGCCGCCTGCTACGGCCGGTCACTCGCGACCGGCAAGCTCGTGGACATCGGCGAGGCCGTCGGCATCATCGCGGCCCAGTCCATCGGTGAGCCCGGCACCCAGCTGACGATGCGTACCTTCCACACCGGTGGTGTGGCTGGTGACGACATCACGCAGGGTCTGCCCCGTGTCGTCGAGCTGTTCGAGGCCCGCACCCCCAAGGGTGTGGCCCCGATCGCCGAGGCGTCCGGTCGGGTCAGCATCGAGGACACCGACAAGACCCGTCGCATCATGCTCACCCCGGACGACGGCTCCGAGGAGCACGCCTACCCGGTGAGCAAGCGCGCGCGTCTGCTGATCGCCGACGGCGACCATGTCGAGGTCGGCCACCGCATGACGCAGGGTTCGATCGACCCCAAGCAGGTCCTTCGCATCCTCGGCCCGCGGGCGGTCCAGATGCACCTCGTCGACGAGGTGCAGCACGTCTACCGCCAGCAGGGTGTGTCGATCCACGACAAGCACATCGAGGTCATCGTCCGCCAGATGCTGCGCCGGATCACGATCATCGAGTCCGCCGATGCCGACCTGCTCCCCGGTGAGCTGGCCGAGCGTGGTCGGTTCGAGACCGAGAACCGTCGCGTCGTCGCCGAAGGTGGCCGCCCGGCCTCGGGTCGCCCCGAGCTCATGGGTATCACCAAGGCGTCGCTGGCCACGGACTCCTGGCTCTCGGCCGCCTCCTTCCAGGAGACGACCCGCGTGCTGACCGAGGCCGCGATGAACGCCAAGTCGGACCCRTTGCTGGGTCTGAAGGAGAACGTCATCCTCGGAAAGCTCATCCCGGCCGGCACGGGTCTCCCGCGCTACCGGAACGTCAAGGTCGAGGCCACGGAAGAGGCCAAGGCTGCGATGTACTCGATGCCCAGCTACGAGTACGACTACCCGGTGTTCGGTCCCGGCTCCGGCGAGGCCATCCGCCTCGACGACGCCGAGCTCGGCCTGGACTGAGCCTCCGGCTCCGCCCGCTGAGGGCGGGTATGCCGCGTGGTCACCACGCGGCATACCCGCCCTTTCGCATTGTCGGTGCGCGACTTGTTGCCCGCTGGTGGTCACCGAGCCGGCGATTCGGTGGTCCCGTGACGATCTGCGCGCACCAAGTCGGCACCTCGGCGACTTGGTGCCGGCTGGTGGTCACCGAGGCGGCGATTCGGGGGTCCGGTGACGATCTGCCCGCACCAAGTCGCAGCACGTCGGGCCGGCGGCGCTTGGTGTAACCGATTTGGACCGCCACCACGCAGGCGGTATCTTTGAACACTGTGTCTGAGGTCTGCCTCAGTCATGCGCTGGAGTCGGTGCCGACCAGACAGCAAGATGTCGGCCGCTGGACCAGCACCCCTCTCGCCGGGCACTCCGCAATCGATCCGCACTGGGTCGCGCGTGGAGGGTGCAGGGGAGAGCGCCAAGCACGACACACCCGAGTGCGGGGGTCGGGCGAGGCACCACACCAAGGAGTGCCCGAGGGTTGCGAGACGCAGCCCGACGACACAGAACATCAACTACGTACGGAGAACAGGTTGCCTACGATCAACCAGCTTGTGCGCAAGGGGCGTCAGGACAAGGTCACCAAGACCAAGACTCCTGCCCTCAAGGGCTCGCCCCAGCGCCGTGGTGTGTGCACGCGTGTGTACACCACCACCCCCAAGAAGCCGAACTCTGCCCTGCGGAAGGTCGCCCGCGTGCGCCTCACCAGCGGCATCGAGGTCACGGCCTACATCCCGGGCGTCGGCCACAACCTGCAGGAGCACTCGATCGTGCTCGTGCGTGGTGGTCGTGTGAAGGACCTCCCCGGCGTGCGTTACAAGATCGTCCGCGGCTCGCTCGACACCCAGGGTGTCAAGAACCGCAAGCAGGCCCGCTCCCGTTACGGCGCGAAGATGGAGAAGAAGTAATGCCTCGCAAGGGACCCGCGCCCAAGCGCCCCCTCGTCGTCGACCCGGTCCACAACTCCCCGTTGGTGACCCAGCTGGTCAACAAGATCCTCCTCGATGGCAAGAAGTCCATCGCCGAGACGATCGTCTACGGCGCCCTCGAGGGCGTCAAGGAGAAGACCGGCTCCGACCCCGTCGTGACCCTCAAGCGCGCGCTGGACAACATCCGTCCGACGCTCGAGGTCAAGTCCCGCCGTGTCGGTGGCGCCACCTACCAGGTGCCGATCGAGGTCAAGCCCAACCGCGCGACCACCCTGGCCCTGCGCTGGATGGTCGGCTACTCGCGTCAGCGTCGTGAGAAGACCATGACCGAGCGCCTCATGAACGAGATCCTCGACGCGTCCAACGGCCTCGGTGCCGCGGTGAAGCGTCGTGAGGACACCCACAAGATGGCCGAGTCCAACAAGGCCTTCGCGCACTACCGCTGGTAACAGCGTCCGGTATGCCGCGGGCGCAACACMCGCCCGCGGCATACCGGAGGTGCGTGGTCGAGGCCCCGCCCCCACGCACCACAACGAACTTTTTCTAACGAGCGAGATGAGACGATCACATTGGCACTCGACGTCCTGACGGACCTGACCAAGGTCCGCAACATCGGGATCATGGCGCACATCGACGCCGGCAAGACGACGACGACTGAGCGCATCCTCTTCTACACCGGTGTCAACCACAAGATCGGTGAGACCCACGACGGTGCGTCGACGACCGACTGGATGGAGCAGGAGAAGGAGCGCGGCATCACGATCACGTCTGCCGCCGTGACCTCCTTCTGGGAGGGCACCCAGATCAACATCATCGACACCCCCGGTCACGTGGACTTCACGGTCGAGGTGGAGCGCTCGCTGCGCGTCCTCGACGGTGCCGTCGCCGTGTTCGACGGCAAGGAGGGCGTCGAGCCCCAGTCCGAGACCGTGTGGCGTCAGGCCGACAAGTACGACGTCCCCCGCATCGCGTTCGTCAACAAGATGGACAAGCTCGGCGCGGACTTCTACTTCACCGTCGACACCATCAAGGACCGCCTCGGCGCGGAGCCCCTCGTGCTCCAGCTGCCGATCGGCTCCGAGAGCGAGTTCGTCGGCGTCGTCGACCTCATCTACCGTCGTGCCCTCGTGTGGCCCGGTGACTCCAAGGGTGACGTCACCATGGGTGCCAAGTACGAGATCCAGGAGATCCCGGCCGACATGCTCGAGAAGGTCGAGGAGTACCGCCACGCCCTCGTCGAGCGCGTTGCCGAGTCCGACGACGTCCTCATGGAGAAGTACCTCGGTGGCGAGGAGCTGACGCCCGAGGAGATCAAGGGCGCCATCCGCAAGCTCACGGTCAACTCCGAGCTCTACCCGATCCTGTGCGGCTCTGCCTTCAAGAACCGCGGTGTGCAGCCGATGCTCGACGCCGTCGTCGACTACCTGCCTTCGCCGCTCGACGTCCCCCCGATGGTCGGCCACAAGCCGAACCACGAGGAGATCGAGATGACGCGCAAGCCCGACACGAGCGAGCCGTTCTCGGCGCTGGCGTTCAAGGTCGCCACGCACCCGTTCTTCGGCACGCTGACCTTCATCCGGGTCTACTCCGGCCAGATCTCCGCCGGCTCCGCGGTCGTCAACACGACCAAGGGCCGCAAGGAGCGCATCGGCAAGCTCTTCCAGATGCACGCCAACAAGGAGAACCCCGTGGAGGAGGCCCTCGCGGGTCACATCTACGCGGCGATCGGCCTCAAGGACACCACCACCGGTGACACGTTGAGCGACCCGAATGAGCAGATCGTGCTCGAGTCGATGACGTTCCCGGACCCGGTCATCCAGGTGGCCATCGAGCCCAAGACCAAGGGTGACCAGGAGAAGCTCTCCACGGCCATCCAGAAGCTCTCCGCCGAGGACCCGACCTTCCAGGTCCACCACGACGAGGAGACCGGCCAGACGATCATCGCCGGCATGGGCGAGCTCCACCTGGACATCCTCGTGGACCGCATGAAGCGCGAGTTCAAGGTCGAGGCCAACGTCGGCAAGCCGCAGGTGGCCTACCGCGAGACGATCCGTCGCACCGTGGAGAAGCTCGACTTCACCCACAAGAAGCAGACGGGTGGCTCCGGCCAGTTCGCCAAGATCCAGATCAGCATCGAGCCCCTCGACACCGCCGAGTCGGGCGAGATGTACGAGTTCGTGAACAAGGTCACCGGTGGCCGCGTTCCGCGCGAGTACATCCCGTCGGTCGACGCCGGCATCCAGGACGCCATGCAGTACGGCGTGCTCGCCGGCTACCCGCTGGTCGGCATCAAGGCGACGCTGCTCGATGGCGCCTACCACGACGTCGACTCCTCCGAGATGGCGTTCAAGATCGCCGGTTCCATGGCGCTCAAGGAGGCCGTCCGCAAGGCCGACCCCGTGCTCCTCGAGCCGATGATGGCCGTCGAGGTGCGTACGCCCGAGGACTACATGGGCGACGTCATCGGTGACATCAACTCCCGCCGTGGCCAGATCCAGGCCATGGAGGACATCAGTGGTGCCAAGGTCGTCCGCGGCCTGGTCCCCCTGTCGGAGATGTTCGGCTACGTCGGTGACCTGCGGTCCAAGACCCAGGGTCGGGCGAACTACTCGATGGAGTTTGACTCCTACGCCGAGGTCCCCAAGGCTGTTGCCGAGGAGATCATCAAGAAGACGCGTGGTGAGTGACCGGTAGCATTACCGGTCGCACTCCACGCAACGAACCACCAGAGCTCCACAACCCCCAATCCGCGCCACGTCCCATCTGGGCAAAAGGCGTTTCACCAAGAAGAGTCCTGAGGAGGACATCAAGTGGCGAAGGCAAAGTTCGAGCGGACTAAGCCGCACGTCAACATCGGCACCATTGGTCACATCGACCACGGTAAGACGACGCTGACGGCTGCGATTTCCAAGGTCCTGCACGACAAGTACCCGGACCTGAACCCGCAGTTCGCGTTCGACGACATCGACAAGGCACCCGAAGAGAAGCAGCGCGGTATCACGATCTCGATCGCGCACATCGAGTACCAGACGGAGAGCCGTCACTACGCCCACGTCGACTGCCCCGGTCACGCTGACTACGTGAAGAACATGATCACGGGTGCGGCGCAGATGGACGGTGCGATCCTCGTGGTTGCGGCGACCGACGGCCCGATGCCGCAGACGAAGGAGCACGTCCTCCTGGCCCGCCAGGTCGGCGTTCCCTACATCGTCGTGGCGCTCAACAAGGCCGACATGGTCGACGACGAGGAGATCCTCGAGCTCGTCGAGATGGAGGTCCGCGAGCTGCTGTCCGACTACGAGTTCCCGGGCGACGACCTGCCGGTCGTCAAGGTCTCGGCGCTCAAGGCGCTCGAGGGCGACGCCGAGTGGGGCAACTCCGTCCTGGAGCTCATGGACGCCGTGGACAACCACATCCCGATCCCCGAGCGTGACGTCGACAAGCCGTTCCTCATGCCCGTCGAGGACGTGTTCACGATCACCGGTCGTGGCACCGTCGTCACCGGTCGTATCGAGCGCGGCATCCTCAACGTCAACGCTGAGGTCGAGATCGTCGGCATCCACCCCGGCCCGCCGGCCAAGACCACGGTCACCGGCATCGAGATGTTCCGCAAGCTGCTCGACGAGGGTCGTGCGGGCGAGAACGTCGGCCTGCTTCTTCGTGGCACCAAGCGCGAGGACGTCGAGCGCGGCCAGGTCATCGTCAAGCCGGGCTCGATCACCCCGCACACGGACTTCGAGGCCAACGTCTACATCCTGTCCAAGGATGAGGGCGGCCGTCACACGCCGTTCTACGACAACTACCGCCCGCAGTTCTACTTCCGCACCACCGACGTGACCGGCGTCGTGCACCTCCCCGAGGGCACCGAGATGGTCATGCCCGGTGACAACACGGAGATGAACGTCGAGCTCATCCAGCCGATCGCCATGGAGGAGGGCCTGCGCTTCGCCATTCGCGAGGGCGGCCGTACCGTCGGCGCCGGCCGCGTCACCAAGATCACCAAGTAACACTCGGCGACTTCGCCACCGGTGATCTGACGCACCAGCACCACAGGAGGGCCCCGCAGCTTCGGCTGCGGGGCCCTTCGCTGTCCCGTATGCCGCGCGGGCCTGCGACGTGTTGCCGCCAGGTCGTCACGGGGTGGCGATTCCCGGGTGTTGGTGACCACGAGCCGGCAACAGGTGGGGGCCTCTGGCGACGTGTTGCCGCCAGGTCGTCACGGAGTGGCGATCTCCGGGGTTTGGTGACGACCAGCCGGCAACAGGTGGGGGCGTCTTGCGACGTGTTGCCGCCAGGTCGTCACGGGGCGGCGATTTCCGGGGTTGGTGACCACCAGCCGGCAACAGGTGGGCGGGGGTCAGCCGTGGGCCGCTGCGAACTCGGCGGCGGTCAGCTCGTAGACGACCTCGCCCAGCTCGGCACCGGGCAGCGGCTCGTCCCATTCCCTGATGTCGGTGCGGACGTGGCGCAGGCCGAGCCGTTCGAGGACCGCCCGGGAGCGGACGTTCACTGCCATCGTCTCGGCCCAGATCCGGTCGAGCCCGACGGTGACGAAGCCGTGCTCCATCAAGCGGGTGGCGCCCTCGGTGGCCAGCCCTCGCCCCCAGGCTCGCCTGCGCAGCCGGTAGCCCAGCTCGGCAGCCTCGCTCGTCAACCCGTCGTCCGGGGTGAGGCAGAACCACCCGACGAACTCCTCGTCCTCGAAGGYGGACCAGTAGCCCAGCCCCAGCGCGTCGTGCGCGGGTTCGGTGCGGTGCGGCATCCAGACCTCGATGACCTCCTGTGGCCCGGTGGCCCTCCCGGTCAGGAACTCCATCACGTCGGGGTCGCCGTCGAGCTCGACCAGCAGGTCGCTGTCGTCCGCCTTCAGTGGACGCAGCTGGAGCCGCGGCGTCGTCAGGTGCGGCCTGGACATCAGGAGGGCGTCTGCAACAGCTCGGGTCCGATCTGCGCCACCGAGCCGACACCCGACAGCCCCATCGTCAGGTCCAGCTCGGCCACGATGTTGGCCAGCACGTCCCTGACACCGTCCCGCCCACCGAGGGCCAGGCCGTAGAGGTAGGGCCGGCCGATCGCGACGGCGTCGGCGCCCAGCGCGATGGCCTTGACGACGTCGCTGCCGGTGCGGACACCGCTGTCCAGGATCACCGCGAGGTCGGGTCCGAGGGCTGCGCGCACCGACGGCAGGGCGTCGAGGGAGGCGATCGCGCCGTCGACCTGCCGTCCGCCGTGGTTGCTGACCACGACCCCGCTGGCACCCGCTTCCACGGCCCGTGTCGCGTCGTCAGGGTGCAGGACACCCTTGACCAGGAACGGGAGGTCCGTGCGGTCGCGCAGGGTGGCGAGCTGCTCCCAGGTGAGCCCGGGGTTCGAGTAGATGTCGAGGAACGTCTCGACCGCAGCCCGGGGCGTGGGGGAGCGGAGGTTGGCCCGCAGGTCGCCGGGGTGCTCGCGGCTGATCGACAACAGCGACCGGAGCGCGCCCACCGTCACCTTGACGTCGTCCTTGGCGCGCACGGCTGCCTCAGCCGCGGCCGCCTTCGCCGCGATCCGGTCGCGGACCACCTGCTGGAAGCGCGGGTCGGAGGTGTACTGCGCGATGCCGATGCCCTGGGAGAACGGCAGGGACCCGAGGTTCAGGTCCTGGGGGCGCCACCCCAGCATCGTCGTGTCGAGGGTGACCACGATCGCCTCGGCGCCGCTCGCGGCGGCGCGGGCGAGGAAGCTGTCGACGAGCGGTTCGTCGGTGGACCAGTAGAGCTGGAACCATCGCGGCGCCGACCCCATGGCTGCCGCGACGTCCTCCATCGGGGAACACCCCTGGTTGGACAGGATGTACGGCAGGCCGAGCTCAGCCGCCGCCGAGCCGATCTCGAGGTCGCTGTCGCGGTGGACCAACCCGGCCGCACCCACGGGGGCGAGCAGCACCGGTGCGGGAAGCCGTCGGCCGAGGATCTCGGTGGACAGGTCGCGCTGGGCGTTGCCGGGCAGCAGGCGGGGCACGATCCGGACGCGCTCGAAGGCGGCGCGGTTCGCCCGCATGGTCGCGCCCTCGCCCGCCCCGCCCGCGACATAGGCCCAGGCCCGTGGTGACATCGTCGCTGCCGCACGTCGCTCGAGCTCGGCGAAGTCGGTCGGCACCGTGGGGCGGTGGCCCAGCACTCCCGCGCGGTAGATCAGGCCCTGCCTGGCCCTGCCTGGACCTTCGGGCGGCGTCGTCATGGCCCCGATCCTGCCAGCGGGACCACCCCGCTGGGGGTGAACGACACCGGTGAGCACCCGGCATACCCGGGAGGGGGCAGAGCGGCGCGACGCGCCATCGGAGCGGGTATGCCGCGTGGCCCGGCCTCGATTTGGTAGGTCACCGTCGCCTCTGGCACACTGGACCGGTTGCTTGACGCGCGCCGTTGACCCATGTCGACGCCGCCACCCCCGGTGACACACCTCGAACCGTGCATTGATGCGCGGGGCGACACTCCAGGGAAGCGCAAGCCCCGGCTCTGCCGGTCAATCCGAACCGCACGACTGCGTGAAAACGCGTGTCGTCCGGCCGCGAAGCGGGTGCGACACACCCGACCGCGGGGGTCGGAGATGGCCAAGAGCCGGCCAAGCTAGATGTTCGGCGAGAGAGAGACGTAACGGAGATGGCGGGACAGAAGATCCGCATCCGCTTGAAGTCGTATGACCACGAGGTCATCGACAACTCGGCGCGCAAGATTGTCGACACGGTGACCCGTGCTGGCGCGACGGTAGTCGGCCCTGTGCCGCTGCCCACGGAGAAGAACGTCTTCGTGGTCATCCGTTCGCCCCACAAGTACAAGGACAGCCGCGAGCACTTCGAGATGCGCACCCACAAGCGCTTGATCGACATCATCGACCCGACGCCGAAGGCCGTCGACTCGCTGATGCGTCTCGACCTGCCGGCAGACGTCAACATCGAGATCAAGCTCTGAGGCTGGCGAAATGACCACCACTGCTACCAAGACCGTGAAGGGCGTACTGGGCAAGAAGCTCGGTATGACCCAGGTGTGGGATGCCGACAACCGGCTCATCCCCGTCACCGTCATCGAAGCGGGCCCCTGCGTCGTCACGCAGGTCCGCGCCGCTGCGAAGGACGGCTACGACGCCGTCCAGATCGCGTTCGGCGCCATCGACCCCCGCAAGGTGACCAAGCCCCTGACCGGGCACTTCGAGAAGGCCGGCGTGACCCCGCGTCGCCACCTCGTGGAGCTCCGTACCGCTGACGCCGCCGAGTACACGCTCGGCCAGGAAGTCACGGTCGAGACCTTCGAGGCCGGCCAGGCGATCGACGTCACCGGGACCACCAAGGGCAAGGGCTTTGCCGGCGTCATGAAGCGTCACGGCTTCCACGGCGTCAGCTCCTCCCACGGTTCCCACAAGAACCACCGCAAGCCTGGCTCGATCGGTGGCTGCGCCACCCCGGGTCGCGTGTTCAAGGGCATGCGCATGGCCGGCCGGATGGGCGGCGAGCGCCAGACCACCCAGAACCTCACGATCCACGCCGTGGACGTGGAGCGGGGCCTGCTGCTGATCAAGGGTGCCGTTCCCGGCCCCCGCAACGGCACCGTCCTCGTCCGCACGGCCGCGAAGGGAGCCTGAGCCAGATGGCAACCAAGACCGTCGCTGCTGACCTGCCCGCCGAGATCTTCGACGTCCAGGTCAACGTTCCGCTGATCCACCAGGTCGTCGTGGCCCAGCTGGCCGCCGCGCGTCAGGGCACGCACTCCACCAAGACCCGCGGCGAAGTCCGCGGTGGTGGCCGCAAGCCCTACCGCCAGAAGGGCACCGGCCGCGCCCGTCAGGGCTCGACCCGCGCCCCGCAGTTCGCAGGCGGTGGCGTCGTCCACGGCCCGCAGCCGCGTGACTACGCCCAGCGGACCCCCAAGAAGATGAAGGCCGCCGCCCTGCGCGGTGCCCTCTCCGACCGGGCCCGCAACGACCGGGTGCACGTCGTCGAGTCCCTCGTGACCGGCACTGCGCCGTCCACCAAGGACGCGCTCGCGCTGCTCGCCGGCCTGACCGACCGTCCCAACCTGCTCGTCGTGCTCGACCGCAGCGATGTCGTGTCGCTGAAGTCGGTCCGCAACCTCGACGGCGTGCACGTGCTCGCCGCCGACCAGCTCAACACGTACGACGTGCTGTGCGCGGACGATGTCGTCTTCACCACCGCTGCCCTGGAGGCGTTCGTCTCCAAGGCGCAGCCGGTCGGCGGCGTCATCGAGGTCGAGATCGTCGACGACGCACCTGCCAAGGCCGACAAGCCGGCCAAGGCTGCCAAGACCGAGAAGTCCGAGGCCAAGGCGGACAAGCCTGCCAAGGCGGAGAAGCCGGCCAAGGCCGACAAGCCCGCCAAGGCCGAGAAGCCCGCCAAGGCCGAGAAGGCCGCGACGCTGGTGGACGCTCCCGAGGACACCGACGGTGGCTACGGCGCCGACTCGGCTGTCGCCCTCGAGGACGGCTCCGCGCCGGAGGGCTTCGAGGTCAAGGGCAACAAGGACTCGATGAAGTTCCACGTCCCCGGCTCCCGCTGGTACGACGCGACCGTCGCCGAGGTCTGGTTCCGCACTGCGGATGCCGCCCAGGCTGCAGGTTTCGTCCCCGCCGGTGGCGCTGCTGCCCAGGAGACCACTGACGTGGCTGAGGAGGAGACCAAGTGAGCACCCAGTCTGCTCTGTACGGCAAGGACCCCCGCGACATCCTGATCGCGCCGGTCGTTTCCGAGAAGTCGTACTCGCTGCTCGACCAGGGCAAGTACACCTTCATCGTCGACCCGCGGGCGAACAAGACGGAGATCAAGATCGCCGTCGAGCGCGTCTTCAACGTCAAGGTTGACTCCGTCCACACCCTCAACCGTGTCGGCAAGACCCGCCGCACCCGGTTCGGCCTCGGCAAGCGCAAGGACACCAAGCGTGCGATCGTCACCCTCCGCGAGGGCTCGATCGACATCTTCGGTGCCGGCGCCTGACGGAATCGCTGAAGAGACGTAAGGGATTACGAAACATGGGTATCCGTAAGTACAAGCCGACCACGCCTGGCCGCCGAGGCTCCAGCGTCGCCGACTTCGTCGAGGTCACGCGCTCCACGCCTGAGAAGTCGCTGGTGCGCCCCCTGACGAAGTCCGGTGGACGCAACAGCAACGGCCGCATCACCACCCGTCACATCGGTGGTGGACACAAGCGCGCCTACCGCGTCATCGACTTCCGTCGCCATGACAAGGACGGCGTGCCGGCCAAGGTCGCTCACATCGAGTACGACCCCAACCGCACGGCGCGCATCGCGCTGCTGCACTACGCCGACGGTGAGAAGCGCTACATCCTGGCCCCCAAGGGCCTGGAGCAGGGCGCCAACATCGAGAACGGCCCCTCGGCCGACATCAAGCCCGGCAACAGCCTGCCGCTGCGCAACATCCCGACCGGTACGGTCATCCACGCCGTCGAGCTCAAGCCCGGTGGCGGTGCGAAGATCGCCCGCTCCGCTGGTGTGCGCGTGCAGCTCGTCGCCAAGGACGGTCCCTACGCCCAGCTGCGTATGCCGTCCGGTGAGATCCGCAACGTCGACCTGCGCTGCCGCGCCACGGTCGGCGAGGTCGGCAACGCCGAGCAGTCCAACATCAACTGGGGCAAGGCCGGCCGCATGAGGTGGAAGGGCAAGCGCCCGACCGTCCGTGGTGTCGCCATGAACCCGGTCGACCACCCGCACGGTGGTGGTGAGGGTAAGACGTCCGGTGGTCGTCACCCCGTCAGCCCGTGGGGTCAGGCCGAGGGCCGCACCCGCCGCCCCGGCAAGCCGAGCGACAAGATGATCGTTCGCCGCCGTCGTACTGGCAAGAAGCGCTGAGAAGGAGCCTGAGAAACCATGCCTCGTAGCTTGAAGAAGGGCCCTTTCATCGACGGCCACCTTCAGAAGAAGGTCGACGTCCAGAACGAAGCGGGCACCAAGAACGTCATCAAGACCTGGTCGCGTCGGTCGGTCGTGAGCCCCGACATGCTGGGTCACACCCTCGCCGTGCACGACGGTCGCAAGCACGTCCCGGTGTTCGTCACCGAGTCGATGGTCGGCCACAAGCTCGGTGAGTTCGCACCGACCCGCACGTTCAAGGGTCACGTGAAGGACGACAAGAAGGGGCGTCGTCGCTGATGGCTGCCCCGACCGAGAACAAGGACAACGTGATGGAAGCCAAGGCGAGTGCGCGGCACGTCCGCGTCACGCCCCAGAAGGCCCGCCGCATGGTGGACCTGATCCGCGGCAAGCAGGCCACTGAGGCCATCGCTGTGCTCCGGTTCGCGCCGCAGTACGCCTCCGACCCGGTGCAGAAGGTGCTCGAGAGCGCCATCGCCAACCTCCGGGTCAAGGCGGACAAGGCCTCTGAGGCCTTCGACGAGACCAACCTGGTCATCAGCGAGGCGTTCGTCGACGAGGGTCCGACCATGAAGCGGTTCCGCCCGCGGGCCCAGGGCCGCGCGGCACGCATCAACAAGCGGACCAGCCACATCACCGTGGTCGTCACGCCGAAGACCACCAAGGGAGGCACCCGCTAATGGGTCAGAAGGTCAACCCGCACGGCTTCCGCCTCGGTATCACCACCGAGCACAAGAGCCGCTGGTTCGCTGACTCCACCAAGGAGGGTCAGCGGTACCGCGACTACGTCAAGGAAGACGTCGCCATCCGCAAGCTCATGTCCGAGGGCATGGAGCGGGCCGGCATCTCCCGCGTCGAGATCGAGCGCACCCGTGACCGCGTCCGTGTGGACATCCACACCGCGCGTCCCGGCATCGTCATCGGTCGTCGTGGCGCCGAGGCCGACCGCATCCGTGGCGAGCTCGAGAAGCTCACCGGCAAGCAGGTCCAGCTGAACATCCTCGAGGTCAAGAACCCCGAGGTGGACAGCCAGCTCGTCGCGCAGGGCATCGCCGAGCAGCTCTCTGCTCGTGTGTCGTTCCGTCGTGCGATGCGCAAGGGCATGCAGTCCGCCACCCGCGCCGGCGCCAAGGGCATCCGTGTCCAGGTCTCCGGTCGCCTCGGCGGCGCCGAGATGTCTCGCACCGAGTTCTACCGCGAGGGTCGCGTTCCGCTGCACACCCTGCGTGCGCAGATCGACTACGGCTTCTACGAGGCCCGCACCACGTTCGGTCGCATCGGCGTCAAGGTGTGGATCTACAAGGGCGACGTCACCGCTCGCGAGCTGGCTCAGCAGCAGGCTGCTGCGCCGCGTCCGAGCCGTGGCCCGCGTCGTGACGGCGCAGACCGTCCGGCCCGCGCTCGTCGCGAGCGTCCGGAGGCCGCCACCGAGACCGCTGCTGAGGCTCCCGCCGCTGAGGCGACCGCAGCCGCAGCCAGCACTGAGGGAGAGCAGTCCTGACATGTTGATTCCTCGTCGAGTCAAGCACCGCAAGCAGCACCACCCGGGTCGTTCGGGCGCTGCCAAGGGTGGCACCAAGATCGCGTTCGGCGACTATGGCATCCAGGCCCTCGAGCCCGCCTACGTCACCAACCGTCAGATCGAGTCCGCTCGTATTGCGATGACGCGTTACATGAAGCGTGGCGGAAAGGTGTGGATCAACATCTACCCCGACCGCCCGCTGACCAAGAAGCCTGCTGAGACCCGCATGGGTTCCGGTAAGGGCTCCCCCGAGTGGTGGATCGCCAACGTCAAGCCTGGTCGCGTGATGTTCGAGGTGAACGGTGTGTCCGAAGAGGTCGCCCGTGAAGCCATGCGTCTGGCGATGCACAAGCTCCCCATGAAGTGCCGCTTCGTTCGGCGTGAGGGTGGTGACATCTGATGGCAGTCGGATCCAAGGACCTGGTGTCCGAGAACCTTCGTGGTCTCGACGACGACCACCTTGTGGACGAGCTCCGCAAGGCCAAGGAGGAGCTGTTCAACCTCCGGTTCCAGTCGGCCACCGGCCAGCTGGACAACCACGGCCGCCTGCGCGCCGTCCGCAAGGACATCGCCCGCATCTACACCGAGCTGCGTGAGCGCGAGCTCGGCATCGGGCAGAGCCCGAGTGTCGAAGCCAAGGAGGAGTCGGCATGACCAAGGACGTGAAGGATGAGGCAGTGACGGCGCAAGACCGCAACTACCGCAAGACCCGTCAGGGCTACGTGGTGAGCGACAAGATGGACAAGACCGTCGTGGTCGAGGTCGAGGACCGCGTCAAGCACGCTCTCTACGGCAAGGTCCTGCGACGCTCGAGCAAGGTCAAGGCCCACGACGAGGACAACGCCGCCGGTATCGGTGACCGCGTCTCGATCATGGAGACCCGTCCGCTCTCGGCCACCAAGCGCTGGCGCGTGGTGGAGATCCTCGAGAAGGCCAAGTAGTACCAACCTCAGCATCCGCCGCCCACGCGGCATACCGGAGAAACAACGCCAGGTATGCCGCGGGGGCACGGACAACAAGCCCCCCACAGTTCGGCAAGGCTCACCGTGCGTGAGAACCAGCTCGACGACAGGAGTTAGACAGTGATCCAGCAGGAGTCGCGACTGCGCGTCGCCGACAACACTGGTGCCAAGGAAATCCTTTGCATCCGTGTTCTCGGTGGCTCGGGTCGTCGTTACGCCGGCATCGGTGACGTCATCGTCGCCGCCGTCAAGGACGCCATTCCCGGCGGCAACGTCAAGAAGGGCGACGTCGTCAAGGCCGTCATCGTGCGCACCACCAAGGAGCGCCGTCGCGGCGACGGGTCGTACATCAAGTTCGACGAGAACGCCGCCGTCATCCTCAAGGCCGACGGGGACCCCCGTGGCACCCGCATCTTCGGCCCGGTGGGCCGCGAGCTGCGTGAGAAGAAGTTCATGAAGATCATCTCGTTGGCGCCGGAGGTGCTCTGACCCATGGCTGACAAGAAGAAGATGAAGATCAAGAAGGGTGACACCGTCAAGGTGCTCACCGGCAAGGATCGCAACAGCATCGGCAAGGTCATCGCCGTGTACCCCGAGACCGAGCGCGTGCTCGTCGAGGGCGTCAACCGGGTGACCCGCCACACCAAGGCCGGTCAGTCCGCCCGCGGTACCCGTACCGGTGGCCTGGTCGTCCAGGAAGCCGCGATCCACGTGAGCAACGTGGCCGTCGTGGACCCCGATGACAAGAAGCTCGCGACCCGGATCAAGACCCGCGTCGAGACCGTCGAGCGTGGCGGCCGCACCAAGACCGTCCGCACCCGTGTCGCGGTGCGCTCGGGCAAGGACCTGTGAGAGACATGACCGAAACAGAAACCAAGCCTCAGACCGAAGTTTCCGCAGCGGTCACGCCGCGCCTCAAGCAGCGCTACGCGGACGAGATCAAGGGCGGGCTGTTCACGCAGTTCGGCTACGAGAACGTCATGCAGGTGCCCGGCGTGGTCAAGGTCGTCGTCAACATGGGTGTTGGTGACGCCGCCAAGGACGCCAAGCTCATCGAGGGCGCGATCAGGGACTTGTCCGCCATCACCGGCCAGAAGCCGCTGGTGACCAAGGCCCGCAAGTCCATCGCGCAGTTCAAGCTGCGCGAGGGCATGCCGATCGGTGCGCACACCACGCTGCGCGGCGACCGGATGTGGGAGTTCCTCGACCGTCTCGTGTCGGTGGCCCTGCCCCGTATCCGTGACTTCCGCGGCCTGTCGCCCAAGCAGTTCGACGGCAACGGCAACTACACCTTCGGTCTCACCGAGCAGTCGATGTTCCACGAGATCGACCAGGACCGGATCGACCGCGTGCGTGGCATGGACATCACCGTGGTGACCACCGCCACCAATGACGACGAGGGCCGCGCACTGCTCAAGGCGCTCGGCTTCCCCTTCAAGGAGAACTGACATGGCGAAGACCGCCCTGGTCAACAAGGCCAACAAGAAGCCGAAGTTCAAGGTGCGCGGCTACACCCGTTGTCAGCGCTGCGGCCGACCGCACTCGGTCTACCGCAAGTTCGGGCTGTGCCGCATCTGCCTTCGCGAGATGGCTCACCGCGGCGAGCTGCCCGGCGTCACCAAGAGCTCCTGGTAATACCCACCGATTTCATCCTTACATCGCAGGTCGCTGCATCCGCAGTGAAACCACGGTGAGAGAGGGCCGGAGAAGCCCATGACCATGACTGACCCGATTGCGGACATGTTGACCCGCGTCAGGAACGCCAACTCGGCGCACCACGACGATGTCTCCATGCCGTTTTCCAAGCTGAAGTCCCACATTGCCGAGATCCTCCAGGCGGAGGGCTACATCGCCGCCTGGAAGGTCGAGGACGCCGAGGTCGGCAAGACGCTGACCATCGAGCTCAAGTACGGCCCCAACCGCGAGCGGTCCATCGCTGGCGTGCGCCGTGTCTCCAAGCCCGGTCTGCGCGTCTACGCCAAGTCGACGAACCTGCCCAAGGTTCTCGGCGGTCTCGGTGTGGCCATCCTTTCCACCTCGTCTGGTCTCCTCACGGACCGCCAGGCCAAAGCCAAGGGTGTGGGCGGGGAAGTCCTCGCCTACGTCTGGTAAGGGGATTCGACATGTCGCGTATCGGACGACTCCCGGTCTCCATCCCGAGCGGTGTCGAGGTCACCATCGACGGCCAGTCCGTCAAGGTGAAGGGCCCCAAGGGCGAGCTCAGCCACGTCGTGGCCGAGCCGATCACCGTCGAGAAGGGTGACGCGGACCTCGAGGTCAAGCGCCCCAACGACGAGCGCCAGTCGCGTGCCCTGCACGGCCTGACCCGGTCGCTCATCAACAACATGGTGCTCGGTGTGACCGAGGGCTATGAGAAGAAGATGGAGATCCACGGCACGGGTTACCGCGTGGCCAACAAGGGCGGGGACCTCGAGTTCGCGCTGGGCTACAGCCACTCGATCACCGTCAAGGCCCCTGAGGGCATCTCCTTCGCCGTCGAGAACCCGACCCGCTTCGCGGTCCAGGGCATCGACAAGCAGCTCGTTGGCGAGGTTGCTGCAAACATCCGCAAGCTGCGCAAGCCCGACCCGTACAAGGGCAAGGGCGTTCGCTATGCGGGCGAGCACATCCGTCGCAAGGTCGGAAAGGCCGGTAAGTAAGCCATGGCAATGATCGTCAAGCGCGCCAAGGGCAAGTCCGCTGCACGCGGACGTCGCCACCTGCGCCTGCGCAAGAAGGTGACCGGCACGACGGTTCGTCCGCGCCTGGTCGTGTCGCGGTCCTCGCGCCACGTCTTCGTGCAGATCGTCGACGACACCCTCGGCAAGACCGTGGCGTCGGCCTCCACCATGGAGGCGGACCTGCGTTCGTTCGAGGGTGACAAGACCGCCAAGGCCCGCAAGGTGGGCGAGCTGCTCGCCGAGCGCGCCAAGAGCGCCGGTGTCGAGGCTGTCGTCTTCGACCGTGGTGGCAACAAGTACCACGGCCGCGTCGCTGCCATCGCCGAGGGCGCCCGCGAGGGTGGACTGGCCCTGTGAGCACCGTGACCGCAACTGTTATTGAGATGAGGAACATCTGATGCCCGGACCCCAGCGTCGAGGCACTGGTGCCGCTGCTGGCGGCGACGCAGCTCGTGGTGAGCGCGGCGACCGCCGCGGTGGCCGCGACAACCGTCGTGACGGCGGCCGTGACCAGGCCGAGAAGAGCGCCTACGTCGAGCGCGTCGTGACCATCAACCGCGTGTCCAAGGTCGTCAAGGGTGGACGTCGCTTCAGCTTCACCGCCCTCGTGGTCGTGGGCGACGGCGACGGCACCGTCGGCGTCGGCTACGGCAAGGCCAAGGAAGTTCCCGCGGCGATCGCCAAGGGTGTCGAGGAGGCCAAGAAGGAGTTCTTCAAGGTCCCCCGCATCCAGGGCACCATCCCGCACCCCGTGCAGGGTGAGGCCGCTGCCGGTGTCGTCATGCTCCGTCCCGCCGCCCCCGGTACCGGTGTCATCGCCGGTGGTCCGGTGCGTGCGGTGCTCGAGTGCGCCGGCATCCACGACGTGCTGAGCAAGTCGCTCGGCTCCGACAACGCCATCAACGTCGTCCACGCGACGGTCGCGGCCCTGCGGGGTCTCGAGCGTCCGGAGGAAGTGGCTGCCCGCCGCGGCCTCCCGGTCGACCGCGTGGCCCCGGCCGCGATGCTGCGCGCCCAGGCTGCTGGCCGCGAAGCCGCCAAGGCAGGTGCCTGATGCGTCTCAAGGTGACCCAGACCCGTTCCGAGATCGGTGGCAAGCAGAACCAGCGTGACACGCTGCGCAGCCTCGGTCTGAAGCGCATTGGCGACGTCGTCGTCAAGGAGGACCGTCCCGAGATCCGCGGGATGGTCAAGACGGTGACGCACCTCGTTGCCGTCGAGGAGGTTGACTGACCATGGCAGAGAAGAAGGCCGTCAAGGCCGCTGCCGCGCCCGAGGGCACGACCCTCAAGGTGCACCACCTGCGTCCGGCCCCCGGCGCCAAGACCGCGAAGACCCGTGTGGGTCGCGGTGAGGGCTCCAAGGGCAAGACCGCCGGTCGTGGCACCAAGGGCACCAAGGCCCGCTACCAGGTTCCGGAGCGCTTCGAAGGTGGCGCCATGCCGCTGCACATGCGTCTCCCGAAGCTGCGTGGCTTCAAGAACCCGTTCCGCGTGGAGTTCCAGGTCGTGAACCTGGACAAGCTGTCCGCCCTCTTCCCCGAGGGTGGCGATGTGACCATCGCCGACCTCGTGGCCAAGGGTGCGGTCCGCGACAACTCCCCGGTCAAGGTGCTCGGCACCGGCGAGATCACCGTCAAGGTCAACGTGACCGCTGACAAGTTCTCGGCGACCGCCAAGGAGAAGATCGAAGCCGCCGGCGGCTCGGTCACCTCCGCCTGACCACGCAACGACGACAGGGTATGCCGCGGGCTCACCGCTCAAGGTGAGCACGCGGCATACCCCGTTTGCTGTCCCGCCCAAAGTCTCGGGGTAGCCTTCCTAGGATTGCCTGACCGTCATCATCGCGAGGCCGAACCGGCCCGCGTCACCAGGAGGACCTGTGCTCACCGCCTTCACCCGTGCGTTCAAGACGCCGGACCTGCGCAGGAAGCTGCTGTTCACCCTCGCGATCGTCATCATCTTCCGGCTCGGCTCGCACGTGCCGGTTCCCGGCGTGAGCTACAAGGCCGTCCAGGCCTGCATCAAGGGTGCGGACTCGACCACCGGTGTGCTCGGCCTCGCCAACCTGTTCAGTGGCGGCGCGCTCCTGCAGCTGTCGATCTTCGCGCTCGGGATCATGCCGTACATCACGGCGAGCATCATCGTGCAGCTCCTCACCGTGGTCATCCCGCGGTTCGAGGCCCTCAAGAAGGAGGGCCAGCAGGGCCAGACGAAGATGACGCAGTACACGCGCTACCTGACGATCGGCCTGGCGGTCCTGCAGTCCTCGACGCTCATCACGTTCGCCCAGAACCCCTCGGCACTGTTCGGCCCGAACTGCACGAGCATCCTGCCCGACGAGTCGATCGTGACCCTGGTCATCATGGTGCTCACCCTGACCGCCGGCACCGGCGTCGTCATGTGGCTCGGCGAGCTGGTCACCGACAAGGGCATCGGCAACGGCATGTCGCTGCTGATCTTCACCTCGATCGCCAGCTCGTTCCCGTCCTCGCTGTGGGCGATCCAGCAGAAGGACGGCCGCTGGGACATCTTCATCGGCGTCATCCTGCTGGGGTTCCTGATCATCGCGCTGGTCGTGTTCGTCGAGCAGAGCCAGCGGCGCATCCCCGTGCAGTACGCCAAGCGCCAGGTCGGCCGCCAGATGTACGGCGGCACCTCGACCTACATCCCGCTCAAGGTCAACATGGCCGGCGTCATCCCCGTGATCTTCGCCTCGTCCCTGCTCGCCCTGCCCTCTTTGCTGGCACAGTTCAACCGGTCGACCACCGGTGACCAAGCCGGCTGGGTGACCTGGATCGACCAGCACCTCGTGCGGGGCGACCACCCGATCTACATGCTCGCCTACATCGTGCTGATCTTGTTCTTCACGTTCTTCTACGTGTCGATCACGTTCAACCCGGTCGAGGTGGCTGACAACATGAAGCGCTACGGCGGCTTCATCCCAGGTATCCGCGCCGGGCGACCCACGGCCGAGTACCTCGACTACGTGCTCACCCGCATCACGGTTCCAGGGGCCATCTACCTCGGCCTCGTCTCGCTGATCCCGCTCATCGCACTGGTACTCGTCGGGGCCAACCAGAACTTCCCGTTCGGTGGCACCTCCATCCTCATCATCGTCGGCGTCGGCCTCGAGACGGTGAAGCAGATCGAGTCGCAGCTGCAGCAGCGCCATTACGAAGGGTTCCTCCGCTGATGCGCCTCATCATCCTCGGCCCACCGGGTGCCGGTAAGGGCACCCAGGCCGCCAAGATCGCCGCGAGCCTGGGCATCCCCGCGATCTCCACGGGTGACATCTTCCGCGCCAACATCAAGAACGAGACTCCGCTGGGCGTCCAGGTCAAGGAGGTGCTCGCGTCCGGTGGCTACGTCACCGACGAGATCACCAACGCCGTCGTCCGCGACCGGCTCTTCGAGGATGACGCGGAGCAGGGCTTCCTGCTCGACGGCTTCCCGCGCACCGCGGCGCAGGTCGAGACCCTCGACGCGATCCTGGCCGAGCACGGCCACGCGCTCGAGGCCGTCCTCGAGCTGACCGTCGACGACGAGGCCGTGGTCCAGCGACTGCTGAAGCGGGCCCAGATCGAGGGTCGCGAGGACGACACCGAAGAGGTCATCCGCGAACGGCAGGCGATCTACCGTCGCGAGACCGCTCCGCTCACCGACGTCTACGCCGCTCGTGGCCTGCTTGTGCAGGTCGACGGGATGGGTTCGGTCGACGACGTCTTCACCCGCATCTCCGACGCCCTCGAAGGGGTTGCTCGATCCTGATGTTCGGCCGGTCCCGCATCGAGACCAAGACCCCAGACCAGATCCTGCGGATGCGCAAGGCTGGCCTGGTGGTCGGTCAGACCCTGCAGCTGATGGCCCAGACGGTCCGTCCGGGGATGACGACCAAGCAGCTCGACGAGCTCGCGGAGGAGCACATCCGCGGGTGTGGGGCGACCCCGTCGTTCCTCGGCTACCACGGCTTCACCGGCTCGCTCTGCACGTCGGTCAACGACGAGGTGGTGCACGGGATCCCCGGGTCGCGGGTGCTGGCCGAGGGTGACCTCATCTCCATCGACTGCGGCGCCATCGTGGACGGCTGGCACGGTGACGCGGCCATCTCCGTGATCGTGGGAGGCCGCGACGCCGGGCGTCCCGAGGACCTCGCGCTCATCGACGCCACCGAGGACTCCATGTGGGCCGGCATCGCCGCGCTGTCCGTGGGGGAGTCGCTGTATGCCGTGGGTGCCGGTGTCGAGGACAGCATCGTCGCCTCGGGCGAGCGCGACGGCCACGACTACGGGATCGTCGAGGAGTACGTCGGCCACGGCATCGGCACCGAGATGCACATGGACCCGCAGGTGCCGAACTACCGCGTCCGCGACAAGGGCCCCACGGTGCGCTCGGGGGTGACGGTGGCGATCGAGCCGATGGTGACGCTCGGGTCCGCCGAGACCCGGGTGCTCAAGGACGACTGGACGGTCGTGACCACCGACTCCTCCCGTGCCGCGCACTGGGAGAACACCGTGGCGGTCACCGACGACGGGCTGTGGGTGCTCACCGCCCTCGACGGTGGCAAAGAGCGGCTGGAAGCCGCGGGCGCGGCATACGCACCCCTGGGCTGACCCTCCTGCGGGCGGCGGTCCGGAGCACGATTTCGTGCTCAGCGCGTCCTGGCGTAGACTCGTCTGTCGGTGCGCGACCTCGCGCGCCGTATTCGTGTGCGCGCCCCAGCAGGGGGTACCACGCAACAGATTGTGGAGGATATGGCCAAGAAGGACGGTGTCATCGAGATCGAGGGCACGATCGTCGAGGCTCTCCCGAACGCGATGTTCCGGGTCGAGCTCACGAACGGTCACAAGGTTCTCGCTCACATCTCGGGCAAGATGCGCCAGCACTACATCCGGATCCTCCCCGAGGACCGCGTGGTGGTGGAGCTCAGCCCGTACGACCTGACCCGTGGCCGGATCGTCTTCCGCTACCGCTAGACGCACCACCCGTTAGACCTGCTGGACCATCCGGACCGGCAGTGCCAGATCGAGGCGAAGCAGAGGCTATGAAGGTTCAGCCGAGCGTCAAGAAGATCTGCGACAAGTGCAAGGTGATCCGCCGTCACGGCCGGGTCATGGTGATCTGCGAGAACCTGCGCCACAAGCAGCGCCAGGGCTGACCAGAAGTACCGCGAGGCCCCGAAACGGGTCTCGCCCCAGCACGACTCGCATCTCTTCGAGAAGCGCAGACAAGTGAATTGACCGCAGTACCCGGCCCCTGGAGGCAGCGTCGTCGACGCAGCCCAGGACGTCACCCCCGGCCCGGAGGCCGGGGACCGGTGCCCCGAGGAAAGCTTCGGGACCAAGCCCGGAACGGTACTGCTCCAGACCTCCGGTGAAACAAAGGAAACACACAAGATGGCACGTCTTGTTGGTGTTGATCTCCCACGCGAGAAGCGCGTCGAGATCGCTCTCACCTACATCTTCGGAGTGGGTCGTACCCGCTCCCAGCAGGCGCTGGCTGCCACGGGTGTCAACCCGAACACCCGCGTCCGCGACCTGACCGACACCGAGCTGGTCCAGCTCCGTGACTTCCTCGAGGCGAACGTCAAGATCGAGGGTGACCTCCGTCGCGAGATCGCCGCCGACATCCGCCGCAAGGTCGAGATCGGTTCCTACGAGGGCATCCGCCACCGCCGCGGCCTGCCCGTGCGTGGACAGCGCACCAAGACCAACGCGCGCACCCGCAAGGGCCCCAAGCGCACCGTCGCCGGCAAGAAGAAGGTTGGTAAGTAATGCCTCCCAAGGCTCGCACTGCCGGCGCCAAGAAGGTGCGCCGCAAGGAAAAGAAGAACATCGCCCACGGGCACGCTCACATCAAGAGCACCTTCAACAACACCATCATCTCGATCACGGACCCCACCGGCGCCGTCATTGCCTGGGCCTCCGCCGGCCAGGTCGGCTTCAAGGGTTCGCGCAAGTCCACCCCGTTCGCTGCGCAGATGGCCGCCGAGGCTGCCGCCCGCCGCGCGATGGAGCACGGCATGCGCAAGGTCGATGTCTTCGTCAAGGGTCCGGGTTCTGGCCGCGAGACCGCCATCCGCTCCCTGACCGCGACCGGCCTCGAGGTCGGTGCGATCAGCGACGTCACCCCCTCGCCGCACAACGGTGTCCGCCCGCCCAAGCGCCGCCGCGTCTGAGCCGTCGGTAAAGAACAGGGAGATAGAGAAAACTCATGGCTCGTTACACCGGCCCCATCACCAAGAAGTCGCGTCGCCTCAAGGTCGACCTCGTCGGCGGCGACAAGAACTTCGAGCTCCGTCCCTTCCCGCCCGGCCAGCACGGCCGTCGCCGGATGCAGGAGAAGGAGTACCTCACCCAGCTGCAGGAGAAGCAGAAGGCTCGCTTCACCTACGGCGTCATGGAGAAGCAGTTCCGCGGTTACTACAAGGAGGCCTCACGGCGTTCTGGTAAGACCGGTGAGACCCTGCTGCAGATCCTCGAGTCCCGCCTGGACAACGTGGTCTACCGCGCCGGCCTGGCCCGCACCCGTCGTGCGGCTCGCCAGCTCGTCACGCACGGTCACTTCGAGGTCAACGGCGTGCGCGTGGACGTTCCGTCCTACCGCGTCGAGCAGTACGACATCATCACCGTTCGCAAGCAGTCCGTGAACACCTTCCCGATCGAGCTGGCTCGCCAGACGTTCGGTGAGCGCCCCACCCCGGCCTGGCTCCAGGTCGTCCCGGGCACGCTGCAGATCATGATCCACCAGCTCCCGGAGCGTGCGCAGATCGACACGATCCTCACCGAGCAGCTGATCGTCGAGCTCTACTCCAAGAACTGACGGCATGGGGTATGCCGCGTGGGCGACCACGCGGCATACCTCGCCTTCGGCTGTGGTCGCAGACAGAGGCAACCACGGCAGCCGGTCGGACCGGCACATCATCGGCGTCATATAGCGGTCGCCGACGAGGAAGGAAATACCCGTGCTCATTGCACAGCGCCCATCCCTCAGCGAAGACGTGGTTGCAGACAACCGCAGCCGCTTCGTCATCGAGCCCCTCGAGCCCGGCTTCGGCTACACGCTCGGCAACTCCATGCGCCGCACGCTCCTGTCGAGCATCCCCGGCGCAGCCGTGACCAGCATCCGCATCGACGGCGTGCTGCACGAGTTCTCCACGATCCCCGGGGTCAAGGAAGACGTCACCGAGATCATCCTCAACATCAAGGGCCTGGTCGTCTCCTCGGAGCACGACGAGCCGGTCGTCATGTACCTGCGCAAGCAGGGTGCGGGCGCCGTCACCGCCGCGGACATCGCGCCGCCGGCCGGGGTCGAGGTGCACAACCCCGACCTGCACATCGCCACGCTCAACGGCAAGGGCAAGATCGAGATGGAGCTGACCGTCGAGCGCGGTCGCGGCTACGTCTCGGCCAACCAGAACAAGTCCGGTGACCAGGAGATCGGCCGCATCCCGGTCGACTCCATCTACTCGCCCGTACTGGCCGTGACCTACAAGGTCGAGGCCACCCGTGTCGAGCAGCGCACCGACTTCGACAAGCTCATCGTCGACGTCGAGACCAAGAACTCGATGGCCCCGCGTGACGCCATGGCTTCGGCCGGCAAGACCCTGGTCGAGCTGTTCGGGCTGGCCCGTGAGCTCAACGTCGAGGCCGAGGGCATCGACATGGGCCCGTCCCCGACCGACGCCGCCCTGGCCGCCGACCTCGCGCTGCCGATCGAGGACCTCGACCTCACCGTCCGGTCCTACAACTGCCTCAAGCGTGAGGGCATCCACACCGTGGGTGAGCTCGTGGGTCGCAGCGAGGCGGACCTGCTCGACATCCGCAACTTCGGTGCGAAGTCGATCGACGAGGTCAAGGCCAAGCTCGTCGGCATGGGTCTGGCGCTCAAGGACAGCCCGCCCGGGTTCGACCCGAGCGCGATCGCTGACAACTACGGCGACTACGACGACGACTTCGCTGACGACGGCCGTTCGCTGGCCGAAGACGAGCAGCTCTGACCAACCGCCGCTGAGGGGCGGGCGGGAGACCATCCGCCCCTCGCACACCAAGGAGAACCTGAACCATGCCTACCCCCACCAAGGGTCCCCGTCTCGGCGGCGGTCCGGCCCACGAGCGACTGATCCTGGCCAACCTGGCGCAGTCGCTGTTCGAGCACGACTCGATCACCACCACCGAGGCCAAGGCCAAGCGCCTGCGCCCGCTGGCCGAGCGTCTCGTGACGTTCGCCAAGCGCGGTGACCTGCACGCCCGTCGTCGCGTCCTGTCGGTCATCTCCGACAAGGGTGTCGTGCACCGTCTCTTCACCGAGATCGCGCCCGACATGGCCGAGCGTCCCGGCGGATACACCCGCATCACCAAGATTGGCGCCCGCAAGGGTGACAACGCCCCCATGGCCGTGATCGAGCTCGTCCGCGAGCCGATGGCCAAGAAGGCGACCGTCAAGGAGGCGGAGGCCGCCACCAAGCGCTCCGCCAAGCAGGCCGAGGCCAAGGAGGCTGCTGCCGAGACCAAGGCTGCGGAGGACGAGGCCAAGGCCGAGGCCGAGGAGACCACCGAGGCGACCGAGACCACCGAGGCTTCGGCCAAGGAGGTCCCGGCCGGCGCCGTCGCCGCCAACGAGGACGGCTCGTCCCCCGACGCGGAGTACACCGTCAAGGGCAACGCCGACTCCGGCAAGTACCACGAGGCCGACGGTCAGTGGTTCGACCAGACGGTGGCCGAGTTCTGGTTCAAGTCTGCTGCCGACGCAGAGGCCGCTGGCTTCACCAAGGCCGGCGCCTGACCTACGCACGACAGGCACCACACGGCATACCGACAGGGCCGTTCACCCCACGCGGGGTGGACGGCCCTGTCGCCTGTCCGGTCTCCGACTTGTTGCTGAGTGGCGGTCACGGAGGGGCTGTTTCGGGGGTCCGGTGACGTGCGTCCGGCAACAAGTGCGGGCGTCCTGCGACTTGTTGCCAGACGGCGGTCACGGAGGGGCTGTTTTGGGGGTCTGGTGACGTGCGTCTGGCAACAAGTGCGGGCGTCCTGTGACTTGTTGCTGGGTGGCGGTCACGGAGGGGCTGTTTCGGGGGTCTGGTGACGTGCGTGTGGCAACAAGTGCGGGCGTCCTGCGCGTCAGGCCGCCCGTCGACCGCGTCAGGTATGCCGGGGGGCCGGCTCTGCGCGGAAGGCGCCGGCGAGCGGGAGGATGGCCAGGATCAGGACCATCGGCACGGCGAAGCCCGGTCGCAGGGAGTCGGAGCCGACGACTCCGGTGAGGACCGCGCCGAGCAGGCCGCCGACGTAGTTGAACTGGTTGAACCGGGCGATGACCGCGTCCACCCTCGCGCGGCGCGCCTCGGGGTCGAGCCCACCGCCGCCGACGACTGCCGCCGCGGAGAAGGACAGGGGAGCGATCACCGCCACCGAGCCGCCGAGCACGGTGAAGCCCAGCACGGCGACGGGCCACGACGGCGAGAAGACGATGACGGCCAGCGCCGCGCAGGCGACGAGTGCACCGATCCGCAGCAGCGGCACCGCCCCGACCCTGGCCACCGCGGCGTCGCCCGCGAGCCTAGTGCCAAGGCTCGCCACGAGATAGGGAAGGGTCGCGAGGGGGAGCAACCAGTCGGGGGCATCGTGCACCGACTTGAGGAAGACCGGCCCCCACGTGGTGGCTGCCGTGTCGACCATGTAGAAGAGGACCATCGCGGCGCCGAGCAGGGCTATCTTGCGCCAGGGCACCTCGAGGGCGGGGCTGTCCGAGGCGGTGGCGGGGGCGTCGGCACTCGCGGGCAGCAGGGGTGCCGCGAGCAGTCCGAGGGCGAGCACACAGAGCGGCAGCAGGCCGGCGACCAGTCCGAGCCGGGTCACGGCGATCGTGACGAGCGTTGCGACGATCCCGCCTGCGGTCCAGGCGCCGTGGAAGGACGGCAGGATGGTGCGGCCGTAGCGGTGCTCCACCGCCACCGCCTGCATGTTGGAGGCCGCGTCGACCRCTCCCAGCCCCAGGCCGTAGACCGCCAGGCCCGCCACGAAGACGGCACGCTGCGGCGCCACGGCGACAGCACCCAGGCCCACTGCCTGCAGGGCGAACCCGGCCCGCAGCGTGCCGGCGCTGCCCATGCGGGTGGCCGCCAGCTCGGCGAGGGCGGACCCAGCGCCGGCGAGCAGCACCACCATGAGCAGCAGGCCCGAGACGAACAGCTCCGAGAGGTCCCAGATGGTCTGGAACCTCGGCAGCCGCGTCGTCAGCGAGATGAACAGCAGGCCCTGCACGGCAAAGGCGGCGGCGACCGCTGCGCGGTGTCGGGGCAGCGTGGCGGTGGTCGGCGGCGGGGCGGTGGCACTCCTCACCCGGCCACTCTGGCAGACGTCAGGTCAGGCGGGGGCCAACCCTCGCGCGTGGCTAGGCTTTGACGTATGGACGAGCAGCAGGGGGAGCCGACGACTGCGCCCCTGCGGATCCGGCTCGACTTCGGCTACGACGGCACCGACTTCTCCGGGTGGGCGGCCCAGCCGGGCCTGCGCACCGTGGAAGGCGTGCTGTCCGCTGCCCTGAGCACCATCCTGCGCGCCGAGGAGCCGGTGCGGCTGACCGTCGCTGGGCGCACGGATGCCGGGGTCCACGCGCGCGGTCAGGTGGCACACCTCGACCCGCAGCCGGCCGGCTGGGCGCTGTTGCCAGGTCGCTCGACCCGCACTCCCGAGGAGGCGGCGTTGAGCCGGCTGCGCGGCATACTCCCGACCGACATCGGCATGCGGGCCGTGGCCGTCGCCGCCGAGGGTTTCGACGCGCGGTTCTCGGCGCTGCAGAGGCGGTACCTCTACCGACTGGCGGACCGACCGGAGCTGGCGGACCCGCTTCGTCGCCGCGACACGGTTGTCACCAAGCGCACCCTCGACGTCGACGCCATGCACGCGGCGGCACAGAAGCTGTTGGGGCTGAACGACTTCGGGGCGTTCTGCAAGAGGCGGGAAGGCGCGACCACGGTGCGGACCCTGCTCGACTACTCGTGGCGGCGAGCCGAGGACGGCACGCTCGAGGCGACGGTGGTGGCTGACGCGTTCTGCCACTCCATGGTGCGCTCACTGGTGGGGGCCGTGGTGCCGGTGGGCGAGGGGCGCCGCCCGGTGGACTGGCCGGCCGAGGTGATGCGGGCGGCGGTCCGGGACGCCGCTGTCGTGGTGATGCCGCCGCACGGTCTCTCGCTCGAGGAGGTCGTCTACCCCGACGACCCGGGGCTGGCTGTCCGCGCCAGGGAGTCGCGGGTCAGGCGAACCCTCGGCTGACCCGACACCTGGGCTTGGCTCAGGCGTCCTCGGGCAGCGGCGGCCCGACCACCTCGAGTCCGTACTTCGGCCCGACGGCGTTCCAGCGCGGGATCTCCTCCGCCATGGGTCGCCCGTCAGCGCCAGGCAGGCGGAGCTCGCCGGCCGGCAGGCCGACCTCGTCGTAGAGCCCGAAGAGGTGACCGGGGTCGGCCAGCCCGAGGAAGCGCACCGGCCGGTCGCCCGTGACGCGGAAAGCGTGGGGGAGCATCGGCGGCAACCAGATGAAGTCACCCTCGGTCAGGTGGAAGACCTCGTCCCCCGCGCGGTAGGTCATGCTGCCGTCCAGGAGGTAGAACGCCTCCGCCTCACGGTGGTGGCGGTGCAGGGGTGTCGCGATGCCCGGAGGCTGGGTGACCAGGGCAACGCCGAGCTTGCCCCCGGACTCCTGCGCCGTCAGCAGGTGCTCGAAGAGCGAGCCCATGGCCCAGGTGCCGCGCGCAGATCCCTGGCGCCGGAAGACCGCCCGGGGTTGTGGCATGGCCTCGTCGTCGCGCTCGGCGGCGGTGGCGGTGGCGGTAGCGGTGGCGGTGGGGGCCGTGGCGGGCGTCGACTTCTCGGTCATGGGGTTCCTCCCGAATATTCATCCGAAACGGATTCGGGCGAATATTGGTAAGGTATGCCCTATGAGCGACTCCGTCAAGCCTCGGCGCTACACCTCGCCCGTCCGCGCCGAGCGGGCTGCCCGCACCCGCCGCGACGTACTGGCGGCGGCGCGAGACCTGTTGTCGGACAACGGGTATGCCGCCACGACGGTGGCTCAGATCGCTGCACGGGCAGGGGTGTCGGTCGACACCGTGTACGCCAGCGTCGGGCGCAAGCCCGAGCTGATGGTGGCGGTGATCGACATGGTGCTGGGTTCCTCCGACGAGCCGATCCCGGCAGAGCAGCGCGACTACGTCCGCGCGGTGCGGGCTGCGCCGTCGGGCCGGGCCAAGATCGCCGTGTATGCCGCGTCGCTCGGTCGGCTGATGCCGCGGACGGCGCCGCTCATCGACGCCTTGCGTCGCGCGGGCGACGCCGACGAGAAGTGCGCGCAGGCGTGGGCCCGGCTCGTGGAGCGGAGGGCAGCGAACATGCTGCTCTTCGCCGCGGACCTCCGGTCGACCGGTCACCTGCGGGCCGACCTGACCGACCGCGAGGTCGCCGACATCGTCTGGTCGACCAACGGGCCGGAGTACTGGCTGCTCCTGGACTCACGCGGCTGGTCGGCGCAGCGCTACGCCGCCCACCTTGACGACCTGTGGTGTCGGATGCTGCTCACCGGCGACCCCTGAGGGGCCCCTGTCGCGTGCGGTTCGCCGGGTGAGGGTGAGGGTGCGGGGGCGAGCCAGCCACGCGGGAGCAGGCCGGCTCGCCCCGGGGCTCAGGGAGCCAGGGACGCGTAGCCGCGTGAGTCGTGGATCGCCAGACCGGCGAAGGTGGGCGACGTCGAGAAGGCCGCCGTGACCGCAGCCAGCTGGACCTCCATCTGGGTGCGGGTCATCCCGGCGAAGGTCTGCTTGACCTCGGTGGGGTCGACGCCCAGGACGTTCGTCTCCTGGCCGATCCGCACCGGGCGGCCGAGCTGGGCGCCTGCCGCCACCTCGGCCGAGGCCAGGGCGATCGTCCCGTCCGGTCCGTCGGCGTGGTTGCGGTAGGCCATCACGGCGACTGCATCGCTGCGTCGCATGATCTCGAGGTCCAGCGTCGAGCCGTTCGCGGCGACCTCGTCGAACCAGAAGGGGATGTCCGCCTCGATCGCCGTGCCCGCCGCGGCGGTGCGCAGGGTGTCGAGGGTGGCGAGGTACTTCGTGATGACGGCCTTGCGGTTCTTCGTCCAGGCGGGGGTCGTGTAGGGCTCGATGTCGACGTGGAGACCCGTGAACAGGCCGGTCGCGAGCGTCGGTCGCAGCCAGTTGGTGACCACCCACGCCGGGTTGTCGACCCATCCCGGGTCGCCACCGAGGGCGTCGACGCGCAAGCCGGCCGCGTCGGCCAGGGCGACGAGCTGCTGCAGCTCGGCGAGCTTCGGCGAGGTGTCCACGTGCGGGGGCACGGCGGCATACAGCTGGCCGATCCCGCGGGCCGTCGCGAGGGTGACGACCGCCTGTGGGTCGGAGGTGTCCCAGACCCACATGGCTCGTGCGGCCGCAGGGCGACCCGCGCGGTCGACCGCGGTCAGCGGGGCAGCCATCGCCTGACCTGCCACCGTCACACCGACGGCACCGACGATCGCCACGAGGGCGACCATAGCCATGAGGCGGAGGGGAGATGCGGGGCGTGGCACACGTTGTCCTTTCGACGACCTCGCCCATCATCGGGGGCCGGCCGCAGTGCCCCTGACCAACTTGGCCAAGCCTTTAAGGTCGTCTAGTCCCTTTGTGCTGGTTCGCCCAGCCAGACAACTGAGATGACGTGCGGTGGTCGAGTAGAGCACCCTTGACCCCGTGGGACACCTCGACATCAACACCGTGAACTTCACCCTGCCCGACGGCAGGCCGCTGCTCAGCGACGTCTCGCTGCGGGTGGGAGAGGGTGCCAAGGTCGCGCTCATCGGCCCCAACGGCACGGGAAAGACGACGCTCGGACGGATCATCGCTGGGGACCTGGTGGCCCACGAGGGGGCGGTGACCCGCTCCGGGGGCCTCGGCGTGATGCGCCAGTTCGTCGGCCAGGTGCGCGACGAGTCGACGGTGCGTGACCTGCTGCTCTCCGTGGCGCCGGCGCCGGTGCGCGAGGCGGCGGCCGAGATCGACCGCACCGAGCTGCTGATGATGGAGCGTGACAGCGAGGCCGACCAGATGGCCTACGCCCACGCACTGGTGGCGTGGGGCGACGTGGGCGGCTACGACTACGAGACGCTGTGGGACGTCTGCACCGTCGCAGCCCTTGGTATGCCGTTCGACAAGGCCCAGTGGCGCAAGGTCACCACCCTGTCGGGTGGAGAGCAGAAGCGGGTCGTCCTCGAGGCGCTGCTGCGCGGCCCCGAGGAGGTGCTGCTGCTCGACGAGCCGGACAACTACCTCGACGTGCCGGCCAAGCGGTGGCTGGAGGACCAGCTCATCGCCTCGCCGAAGACCGTGCTGTTCGTCAGCCACGACAGGGAGCTGCTCAACCGGGTGGCGACGAGGGTCGCCACCCTCGAACCAGGCGGGGCCGGTTCGACCCTGTGGGTCCACCCCGGCCGGTTCGCGACCTACCACCAGGCTCGCGAGGACCGGAACTCTCGCCTCGAGGAGCTGCGTCGACGCTGGGACGAGGAGCACCAGAAGATCAAGGACCTGGTGCAGATGCTCAAGGTCAAGGCCAAGTACAACGACGGGATGGCGCCGCGCTACCACGCCGCCCAGACGCGCCTGCGCAAGTTCGAGGAGGTCGGGCCCCCGCAGGAGACGCCCCTGCGCCAGAACGTCAACATGCGGCTCAAGGGTGGTCGCACCGCGAAGCGAGCCGTCATTGCCGAGCGGCTCGAGCTGACCGGCCTGATGAAGCCGTTCGACCTCGAGATCTGGTTCGGCGAGAGGGTCGCGGTCCTGGGCAGCAACGGCTCGGGCAAGTCCCACTTCCTGCGCCTCGTGGCCGCCGGCGGGAGCGATCCCGACGCCGAGCACCGCCCGGTCGGCGACATCCAACCGGTGTCGGTGACGCACACCGGTCGCCTGCGGCTGGGCTCGAGGGTGCGGCCCGGCTGGTTCGCCCAGACCCACGAGCAGCCGGCCCTCGTCGGCCGGACCCTGCTCGAGATCCTGCACCGCGGCGACGAGCACCGCACCGGACGTCCCCGCGAGGAGGCGGCCCGGGTTCTCGACCGGTACGGCCTGGCCCGCGCCAGCGAGCAGACCTTCGAGTCGCTCTCGGGCGGCCAGCAGGCGAGGTTCCAGATCCTGCTCCTCGAGCTGTCCGGCGCGACCTGCCTGCTGCTCGACGAGCCGACGGACAACCTCGACCTGCACTCGGCCGAGGCCCTCGAGGAGGGGCTCGCGGCGTTCGAGGGGACCGTCATCGCCGTCACCCACGACCGGTGGTTCGCCCGTGGTTTCGACCGGTTCCTGGTCTTCGGTGCCGACGGCAGGGTCTACGAATCGGACGAACCGGTCTGGGACGAGGGCCGGGTCGTCCGCGCCCGCTGAACCGGCCCCCACGGAGCGTCACCGTGGGGATGCGTGTAAAGGTTTTCGCAGCTAGCGTGCGAGGCACCGCAGCGCGCCGAAGGAGTCGCGCCGCGACCTCGGAGGAGCATCACATGCCAGGTCCACGCCGTCTGTATGCCGTGCTGCTGGGTGCAGCCCTCGCGATCGGTTCGGGGGTGGTGTCGGGGTCTCCCGCGGTGGCGGTGCCACCGACCGCAACGGTCACCCTCGTCGGAGACCTGCAGACCGAGCTCGGCTGCTTCGAGGACTGGTCGCCTCCGTGCGACGCCTCCAAGCTGGCCCGGGTCGGCACCACTGCCACCTATGCGAGCACCTTCACCGTGCCAGCGGGGACGTGGGCCTTCAAGGTCGCCATCAACGACTCGTGGGCGGTCAACTACGGGGTGGACGGCAAGCCCGACGGGGCGAACCTCTCGCTCAAGCTGCTCAGCCCGATGCGGGTGGCGTTCAGCTACGACGACACGAGCCACGTGGTCTCCTTCGCCCCCGCAGACCTTGCCGGGGGCACGACGGCCGCCGACGCGGCATACGCGAAGAGCTCCTTGCGCTCCTCCCTGACCCGTGAGCGCTTCTACTTCGTCATGGCCGACCGGTTCGCCAACGCCTCGACGGCCAACGACGCCGGAGGGTTGACGGGTGGACCCTTGACGACGGGTCTGGACCCGACCGCCAAGGGCTTCTACCACGGTGGCGACCTCAAGGGCGTCGAGAGCAAGCTCGACTACATCAAAGGCCTTGGCACCACAGCGATCTGGCTGACGCCGAGCTTCAAGAACAAGGCGGTGCAGGGCGGCCCGGGGCAGGAGAGCGCCGGGTACCACGGCTACTGGGTCACCGACTTCACGCAGATCGACCCGCACCTGGGAACCAACGCCGACATGACGTCGCTGATCGCCGCGGCCCACGCCAAGGGCATGAAGGTCTTCTTCGACATCATCACGAACCACACGGCCGACGTCATCGACTACGAGGGCGGCAAGTACACGTACCGGTCCAAGGGCAGGTTCCCGTACAAGGACGCATCGGGCACGACCTTCGACGACCGTGCCTACATCGACAAGGCGTTCCCGGAGATGAACCCGGCCACGTCGTTCCCGTACGTGCCCTTCTTCCACCCGGGCGGCGACACCGCCAAGGTCCCGGCGTGGCTGAACAACCCGCTGATGTACCACAACCGAGGTGACTCGACCTTTGCCGGCGAGTCCTCGACCTACGGCGACTTCTCGGGACTGGACGACCTGTTCACCGAGCGCCCCGAGGTCGTCAAGGGCATGGGCGACATCTACAAGAAGTGGGTCGACTTCGGCATCGACGGGTTCCGCATCGACACCGTCAAGCACGTGAACCTCGAGTTCTGGCAGAAGTTCATCCCCGACATCCTCGGCCATGCCAAGCAGGCCGGGAAGCAGGACTTCTTCGCCTTCGGCGAGGTCTTCGACGGAAACCCCGCGGTCATGTCCGAGTACACGACGGCCGGCAAGCTCCAGGCCACCCTCGACTTCGGGTTCCAGCAGCAGGGCGTCGACTTCGCCAAGGGCCGGCCCGCCAAGACCTTGGCCGACTTCTTCGCCAAGGACGACTGGTACACCGACGCCGACAGCAACGCCTACCAGCTGCCGACGTTCCTCGGGAACCACGACATGGGCCGCGTCGCGATGTTCCTCAAGGACTCGGCGACCACCGAGGCCGAGCACCTCAAGCGGGTCCAGTTCGCGGACTCGCTCATGTTCACGACACGCGGCAACCCGGTCACCTACTACGGCGACGAGCAGGGCTTCGTGAGCACCGGTGGTGACCAGGCCGCGCGCGAGGACATGTTCGCGAGCAAGGTCGCCCTCTACAACAACGAGACGGTGCTCGGCGGCCCCGACGGCTCCATGGACCGGTACGGCACCACCAACCCGATCTACCAGCACATCGCGGCACTGTCCCAGGTCCGGGCCAAGCACCCTGCGCTCGCGGACGGTGCCCAGATCAACAGGTATGCCGCCGACGGTGCCGGAATCTTCGCGGTGTCCCGCATCGACGCGGGGCAGAAGGTCGAGTACGTGGTCGCGGCCAACAACGACACCAAGGCTTCCACGGCCACGTTCCCGACGTGGAGCAAGGGCAACGGGGTCGTGTTCACGCCGGTGTTCGGCACCGACACCGCGACCAAGCCGAAGGCTGACGGGTCGGTCACCGTCACCGTCCCGCCGCTCACGGTGAGCGTGTGGCGGGCCAACAAGGCCATCGCCACCTCCGGCGCGGTCCCGACCGTCCAGGCCGAGGTGGTCGGCGCAGACGGTGGCCACGGCATCTACGGCCGCGCCGAGATCACGGCGAAGGTCCAGGCCAGCACCTTCGCCCAGACGACCTTCCTCTACCGGCCGGTCGGGACGTCGACCTGGACGACCCTGGGCACCGACGACAACGCTCCGTTCCGCGTGTTCCACGACGTCTCGGGCTTCCCGGTCGACACCTACCTCGAGTACCGGGCCGTCACCAAGGACGCCGCTGGCCGGGTCGCCGCCGACTCCACCTGGGCTGTGGTCGCGAACCCGCCCCAGCCGGTGATCGACAACGGTGACCGGCCTCCCACGCAGCCGACCAGCGTCACGGTGGCCGGCACGCACAACTCCGAGATGGGTTGCTCGGAGGACTGGATGCCTGCGTGCACCCAGGCCATGCTGGCGTTCGACCCCAACGACGGCATCTGGAAGAAGGCCTTCACCCTCCCCGCAGGGTCCTACTCCTACAAGGCCGCTCTCGATGGCGGCTGGGCGGAGAACTACGGCGACAAGGGGATTCGCGACGGCGCGAACATCTCCTACGACACCGACGACGGCAAGGTGACCTTCTACTACGACCCCACGACCCACTGGGCGACGTCCGACGAACAGGGGCTGATCGTCACGGCGCCGGGCACCTTCCAGTCCGAGCTCGGCTGCTCCGCCGACTGGCAGCCCTCCTGCATGCGACCGTGGTTGCAGGACAAGGACGGTGACGGTGTCTTCACGTGGTCCACGAAGCTGATCCCCGCCGGCGACTACGAGTTCAAGGTGGCCTACGGGCTGTCGTTCGCCGAGAGCTACGGGGACGGCGGTGGTCCGGGCAACATCGCCCTGACCGTGCCTGCTGCCGGCGCGACGACGACCTTCAGCTTCGACTCGGTGTCGCACCTCACGACGGTGACGAGCGAGTGAGGGGCTAGCTGACCAACGCGATGCGACGGCCTTCGAGGTGCACGCGGAAGCCTCCCGCGACCACCTCGACGCTGGTCAGGCGCATGCCCTGGGGCAGTCCCTCGACCTGCTGACGCACGGTCACGAGGCGGCGCACGGCAGCCGAGGCCGCGGTGTTGAGGAGGTCCGGGCCGCCCAGGTCCACCGTCTCCGGCTCGATCACGAGCAGGCCGTCCTCGGCGCGCACGGTGCCCGTCGCGGTCACCGGTACGTCGCGACCCAGCAACGTCACGGTCCGGCGCAGGCCCGCGTGGCCCGACCCCGCGGCATACAGCACCACGCCGTCGCCCACCTGCGCGCCGGCGGACGCGAAGGGGAGGACGGCGTCGATGGTCAGGCTGCCCGCGGTGAGGCCCCGCTCGGTGAGGCTCACCTCGCGCCCTGTCGCGCGCACGTCGGTGAGCGGGCCGTCAGCCGTGAGGACGGCGGCGCTGTCGAGGGCGACTGTCGACAGCCAGGTCTGTCCCTGTCCGAGCCGCGTGGGTGCGCCGGGGATCGCCACCGGCGGCGGGCTCGGTGGCGGGTCGTCGTGAGGGACGGACAGCACCAGGGCCGCAACCCCTGCCCCGAGGAGGAGGGCAGCGGCCAGCAGTCCGGTGAGGAGACCGAGCAGGAACCTGCGCATGCCCCATCCTCTCCCGTGCTGGCGACCCTGCCGGCTCACTGGGTGGTGGCGGCGTCCTCGACCTCGCGCTGTCCCACCTCGAGCTCCTCCACGTCGCGCCCCTCCACCTCGCGCTCCTCCACGTCGCGCCCCTCGACCGGCTGGGCGGGCCGCCGGCGCCAGGCCGGGAGGAAGCAGACGAAGCCCAGGGTGCTGATGGCCCCCGCGACGACCATCGCCGTGGCGATCGACGTGCGCGCAGCCAGGAGGCCGAGCAGGGGACCCGCGACAGCGCCGCCCGCCTGCATGACGAGGGAGCCCAGGGACAGGATCGTCGCTCGGTTCTTCGCGCTCGCCTCGCGGTGCATCAGGCCCATGTACGCGGGACTGGCAGCCCCGTGCAGCGAGTAGGTCACGAGGTAGGCCGCGATGAGGGCGGCAGGCCCCAGGACCAGACCCATCGCCACGACGCCCAGGCCGTTGAGCACGCGACCGAGCACGGCGGCCTGCACCAGCCCGAAGCGGTCGGCTGCGCGCCCGCCGAGCCAGGACCCGACCGAGAACAACGCCCAGCCTCCCGCCGCCGCCGGGCCCATCCACGCTCCGGCCCTGGCCTCCGAGCCGAGGAGGTCGGACAGGCGCAGGGGCATCAGCGTTTCGTAGGCCATCATCCCGATGACCCAGAAGAGCTCGACCGTGACCAGCCCGGCCAACACGCGGTTGCGGGTCACCAGGAGGACGCCGTCGCGCACCACCACGGGCGTCTCACGGACCGAGTCGGCCAGCCGGGCCCGCATCTTGCTGTCGCTGCGCGGGGTCTCGAGCAGCAGCACGACGGTGGCGACCAGGTGCACGACGCACAAGGCCACGAAGACCTGGATCGGCAGGAGCAGCGCGCTCGAGTCGCGGAACGGGTGCCAGGCGACCAAGGCACCCGACACGAGTGCACCGCCACCCATGCCGATCCCGACCAGCACGCCCTGAGCAGACATGGCGCGGTGGACGTCGGCCCCTGGTTCGCGCTCGTGAACCGTGTCGACGTACCAGGCCTCGAGGGGCCCGGAGTCCAGCGCCCGGTAGACCCCCATCAGGCCGGCCGACAGGGCGAACTGCCAGAAGGACTGGGCGAAGAGAAAGGCCACGCCGGCGCCGATGTTGACCACCCCGGCGACCAGCAGGAGCGGACGCCTGCCGAGCGCATCGGCGAAGCCGCTCGTCGGCAGCTCGAGCAGGAAGACCATGATCCCCTGCGCGGTCATGTAGAGCGTGATCTGCTGGATGGTGAGGCCGCGCTCGCGGGCGACGAGGGTGAAGATGCCGACCACGAAACCGACGGGGAGCCACCGGGTCGTGCTGAGGATCAGGAAGACCCGCTTGGCGGCTGTGGGGGAGAGGGTGGTCACGACATGTCCTTGCCGGTCGGGACCCGGTCGAGGTCCAGCGGGTAGATGGCGCTGTAGACGGCCAGCCGCCGTGCTTTCGGGTTGCCCTGCCCCACGCGGCGGTACTTGAGGAGGAGCTCGTCGAGCTCGACCTTCAGCTGCTCCACCTGCTCGGGGGTGGCGACGACGAAGTTGTCGCTCATCCCCGCCGCGTCCCGCCACTCGAGGGGCCAGGTCTCCTGGACATCGAGCCAGCGCTCGAACTGCTGGGCGAAGTGGCGGGCGTAGTCGCGCACCAGCCAGTTGAGCGCCGTCTCGGAGTCCTCGTCGCCGGCGAAGTCGCTCGCCTCCCAGGTGTGGAAGTCGGTGGCCGCCTGCCAGAGCCGTCGCTTGCCCTCACCCTCGCCGGTGTCCGAGACCAGGCCCACCGACTCGAGCTTGCGCAGGTGGTAGGACGTCGCCCCCGAGTTGGTCGAGAGCCGGGTGGCGAGGTCGGTGGCGGTCGCCGGGCCGTCGATGCGCAGTGCGCTCAGCAGTCGTGACCGCAGGGGGTGGGCGAGGACCTTGAGCGCGGCGGCGTCGAGCCGCAGGCCGGTCAGGTCGCCGATCTTCGTGGTGGAGGGGGCCATGCGTGCACAATACCTTTGCATAGTTCGTTTGCACAAGTAGTGTGCAACAAAAATGTGCATGGGTATCGCCGCAGGTCAGGGGCTGTTTCCCGGGCTGTCAGAGGCGATTTGGGTGCACAGCGCGTTGCCCGTAAACTTGAGCACTGTTGTGCCGTGCGCCCTCGAAAGGCGACACCCCGGACCGCCCAGCGGTCCGTGCGCCTCGGGCGCACACGGCATACCGAACCATCGCAGTTCCTCATGACCACCGCATTTCCCAGACATGACCGATGTAAAGGTTCAGAACTTTGCGCACCTTCACCCCGAAGCCGGCCGAGGTCACTCGCACCTGGCACGTCATCGACGCCACGGACATCGTCCTGGGTCGCCTGGCGAGCCAGACCGCGATCCTCTTGCGCGGCAAGCACAAGACCACGTTCGCCCCGCACGTTGACGGTGGCGACTTCGTCATCATCATCAACGCCGAGAAGGTCGCCCTCACCGGCGCCAAGCTCGAGCAGAAGAAGGCCTACCGCCACTCCGGCTTCCCGGGCGGCCTCAAGAGCACCTCCTACACCGAGCTGCTCGCCAAGAGCCCGGCCAAGGCCGTGGAGAAGGCCGTCCGCGGCATGCTCCCGCACACCACGCTCGGTCGTGAGCAGCTGACCCACCTCAAGGTCTACGCCGGCTCCGAGCACCCGCACAGCGCCCAGAAGCCCGTCCCGTTCGAGATCACCCAGGTCTCCCAGTAAGGATTTCTTGTGACTGATATCAACACTGAGACCCCTGTCGAGGGTGACGAGGTCGAGCTGACCGAGTACACCTCCGAGTCCGAGGGCCCCGTCTCCGACGAGCCCACCCGTCGCGCGAGCGCCACGGCGCCCGGCGCCGCGACCGGTCGACGCAAGCAGGCCATCGCCCGCGTGCGCATCGTCCCCGGCACCGGCGAGTGGAAGATCAACGGCCGCACGCTCGAGGCGTACTTCCCCAACAAGGTCCACCAGCAGATCGTCAACGAGCCGCTCACGCTGCTCGAGCTCGACGGTGCCTACGACGTGCTCGTGCGCGTCCACGGTGGTGGCCCCTCCGGCCAGGCCGGCGCGGTCCGCCTCGGCGTGGCCCGCTCGCTCAACGGGATCGACGAGGAGCTGAACCGTCCGGCGCTCAAGAAGGCCGGCTTCCTCACCCGTGACGCCCGCGTCCCGGAGCGCAAGAAGGCTGGTCTCAAGAAGGCCCGCAAGGCTCCGCAGTACTCCAAGCGCTGATCCTGGCTCCTGCCAGCAGCACCGCCCCAGGCGGCACCCGACAGTTCGGGTGCCGCCTGCGGCGTTGTCAGGAGTAGGTTCGCTCCAGTTGCGTCCGTGTGCCCGGGCCAGGCCGACGAGGTATGCCGGGTGCGCACCCTGATCGTCGGAAAGGCTCCCCTCCATGCCCACAACGGCACGACTCTTCGGTACCGATGGTGTTCGCGGCCTCGCGAACGTCGACATCACGGCCGAGCTCGCGCTGCGGCTCAGCGTGGCGGCAGCGCACGTCCTCGGTGACGACGCCCGCCGCGCCGGTCGCCGCCCCAAGGCCGTGGTCGGCCGGGATCCCCGCGCCTCGGGTGAGTTCCTCTCTGCCGCCGTGATCGCGGGCCTGGCCTCGGCCGGGGTCGACGTCTACCACGCGAACGTGCTGCCGACGCCCGCCATCGCGTTCCTCACCGGGGACACCCATGCCGACTTCGGCGTGATGCTGTCGGCGTCGCACAACGCCATGCCCGACAACGGCATCAAGTTCTTCGCCGCAGGTGGTCACAAGCTCGACGACCAGATCGAGGACGAGATCGCCGCCCGGCTGGACCAGGAGTGGGACCGCCCCACCGGCGCCGACGTGGGTCGGGTCGTGACGATGCCCGACGGGCACACCCGCTACATCTCCCACCTCCTCACGGTGTTGCCCAACCGGCTCGACGGCATCAAGGTCGTCATCGACGGTGCCCACGGAGYGGCGAGCTCGGTCTCGCCCGAGGTGTTCCGGCTGGCCGGCGCCGAGGTGTTCGAGATCGGCACCGAGCCCGACGGCCTCAACATCAACGACGGATACGGCTCGACCCACCTCGACCACCTCAAGGCCGCCGTGCTCCGCCGCGGTGCGCACCTCGGCATCGCCCACGACGGGGACGCCGACCGCTGCCTCGCCGTGGACGCGAACGGCGTCGAGGTCGATGGCGACCAGATCATGGCCATCCTCGCGGTGTCCCTGAAGTCGCGGGGAGCCCTCGCCAAGGACACGCTGGTCGCCACGGTGATGAGCAACCTGGGTCTGCTCCAGGCCATGGAGCGCGAGGGGATCGCGATGCGGCAGACCGCGGTGGGCGACCGCTACGTCCTGGAGGACATGCGGGCGTCGTCGTACTCCCTGGGTGGCGAACAGAGCGGCCACGTCATCTTCCTCGACCACGGCACCACGGGCGACGGTGTCCTCACCGGCCTGATGCTGGCTGCTCGCGTGGCCGAGACCGGTCGGCCGCTCTCCGAGCTGGCCACCGTGATGCGCCGCCTGCCTCAGGTCCTGATCAACGTCAAGGACGTCGACAAGTCTCGCGTCGAGTCCGACGAGGAGCTCCAGCAGGCCGTCAAGGCCGAGGAGGTGGCGCTCGCCGGCACCGGTCGGGTGCTGCTGCGCAAGTCCGGCACCGAGCCTGTCGTCCGTGTCATGGTCGAAGCCGGCGAGCAGCAGCAGGCCCAGGCAGTGGCCGACCGTCTCGTCGAGGTCGTCAAGGCCCGACTCTCCCTCTGACGCCACACCGCGCGCCGCGAGGCGAGGCGTGCCGGATGGTCCCCACCCGGCATATCTGCTCGAAAAGCGTTGCTGGCTTAAGCGGACTCGTCGAGGAGGCCGACGATGTGCCGGGCGATCTCGAAGGAGCTGGTCGCGGCCGGCGACGGGGCGTTGAGGACGTGCACGACCGAGCCGGAACGCTCGATCAGGAAGTCGTCGACCAGCGAGCCGTCGCGCTTCATGGCCTGGGCGCGGACCCCTGCCGGGGCCGGCACCAGGTGTTCGTCGCGCACGTCGGGGACGAGGCGGCGCAGGCTGTCGGCGAACCGGTGGCGGGACAGGGACCGCACGATCTCCGCGGAGCCGGCGCGGTAGTTGCGGGCGGCGAGCCGCCAGAAGCCCGGGTAGGTCAGGGTGTCGCGCAGCTCACGCAGCTTGACGGTGCGCCAGTCGTACCCCTCTCTGGCGAACGCGAGCACGGCGTTCGGCCCGGCGTGGATGTGCCCACCGATGCCCCGGGTGAGGTGCACGCCGAGGAACGGGAAGTCCGGGTCGGGTACGGGGTAGATGAGGTTTCGCACGAGCGGTGTCGCTTCGGGCGTCAGCTCGAAGTACTCGCCGCGGAACGGCACGATGCGGGCCGAGGGCTGGTGGCCCAGGCGGCGCGCGACCTCGTCGCAGTGCAGACCGGCGCAGGCCACGACGAGGTCCGCCGCGATGTCGCCCGCCGTGGTGCGCACGATGGTCGTGGCCGCCGAGCGGACGGCACCGAGGACCTCGGCCCCCAGTATGAGGGTGGCGCCTGCCCGTTCGAGGCGCCGCACGAGGGCCTCGCACACGGCGCCGTAGTCGATGATCCCCGTCGCGGGAACGTGGAGGGCGGCGAGCGCGCTGACGTGCGGTTCGTTCTCCCTGGCCTGTTCCCCGGTCAGCCTGTTGACGACCAGACCGTTGGCGAGGCCGCGCTCCTGCAGGCGCGCCAGACCCGGCAGCTCGTCCTCGCGCGTGGCCACGACGAGCTTGCCGCAGATCTCGTGGGGGATGGCCTCCTCCTCCGCGAAGGCAACCATCGATGCGGCGCCGGCTCGGCACATCAGAGCCTTCTTCGAGCCGGGCGCGTAGTAGAGCCCCGAGTGGATCACCCCACTGTTGCGCCCGGTCTGGTGGGCCGCCCAGCGGTACTCCTTCTCGACCAGCGTGACGTGGGCGTCAGGGTGCTCTCGGCACAGCCGCTCCGCGACGGCGAGCCCGATGATCCCGCCGCCGATCACGAGATAGCGCAGCGGCGTCGGCATGCGCCCAGCGTAGAACCGGCCGGGACGGACCCGTGGCGGAACGACCATGATCGGCGCGCCGGAATGCCCATGGCCGGCCAGCGGTTGTCACGACCGGTTGGTGAGCCGAGGATGTCACCACCCGTCACCCCACCGAAGGCGAGCGCCATGCCCCACGAGTCACTCACCGAACCGCTCTACTCCATCGCGGCCACCGCCCAGGGCGGCAGGGCCGGCCACGTCACGAGCGAGGACGGAGTCGTCCACCTCAAGCTGGGCAAGCCCGGCAGCAAGGCCAACCCCAAGGCCAACCCCGAGACGCTCTTTGCCTCCGGCTTCGCCGCCTGTTTCGGCAACGCCCTCAACTCGGTGGCCACGGCGATGGGTCTGGACACCTCGGACTCGACCGTCACCGCCACCGTGACGCTCGGGAAGACCGACACGGGTGTGGGTCTCGCGGTCGCCCTCGTCGCGGACGTGCCGGGCCTCGACCGCGGCACCGCCCAGCAGCTTGTCGACGCCGCCCACGAGCGCTGCCCCTACTCCAAGGCCACCCGCGGCAACATCGACGTCACGGTCGCCCTCGCCTGAGTGCGGTCAGACCAGCCGCGACAGCAGGCCGGTGTCGACGTCGTACATGAAGCCGCCCACGGCGACCTGGTCGCCGATGAGGGGGTGCGACCGGACGGCGCGCACGTCGGCGAGCAGCGCTTCCCGCTGGTCGTCGATGACGTGGAACCCCTGCCACGAGGCGTCCTGACCGGCCGAGGCACCGACGCGCTCGCGCAGCTCGGCCTCGGTGTTGCTGGCCATCGCGCACCGGGTGTGGGGGACGATGAGGATGCGCTCGACCCCGAGCAGGTGCACGCCGAGGACCAGCGCCTCGAGGGCGTTGGCCGTGATGCGCCCACCGGGGTTGCGGAAGATCTTGGCGTCGCCCGGGGACAGGCCGAGCATCCGCAGCGGGTCGATGCGCGAGTCCATGCAGGTGACCACGGCGACGCCGCGGTGCGCGATGCCGTCGAAGCCGCCGAGCGTGAAGCGGGCGGCGAACGCCTCGTTCGCGGCGAGGAGGTCGTCGAATCCTTGGGGGGCAGGAGTTTCGTTCACAGGAGTCCCGGTCGCTTGGGGATGGACATGGCCATCGGCTTGATGGTGGACGCGAAGAAGTCGTTGCCCTTGTCGTCGACGACGATGAAGGCGGGGAAGTCCTCGACCTCGATCTTCCAGACGGCCTCCATGCCGAGCTCGGGGTACTCCAGCACCTCGACCGACTTGATGCAGTCCTGGGCGAGCCGGGCGGCCGGACCGCCGATCGAACCGAGGTAGAAGCCCCCGTGCGTGTCGCACGCATCGGTGACCTGCTTGGAGCGGTTGCCCTTGGCCAGCATCACCATCGAGCCGCCGGCAGCCTGGAACTGGTCGACGTAGGAGTCCATCCGACCGGCTGTCGTCGGGCCGAACGAGCCGCTCGCATAGCCCTCCGGCGTCTTCGCCGGGCCGGCGTAGTAGACGGCGTGGTCCTTGAGGTACTGAGGCATGCCGTCGCCGGCGTCGAGCCGCTCCTTGATCTTGGCGTGCGCGATGTCGCGGGCCACGACCAGCGGACCGGAGAGCGAAAGTCGTGTCTTGACAGGGTATTTCGTGAGCTCCTCGCGGATCTCGTCCATCGGCCGGTTGAGGTCGATGCGCACGACGTCGTCGCCCTCGTCCTCGAGGTGCTCCTCGGTCGTCTCGGGCAGGAACCGCGCGGGGTCGCGCTCCAGGACCTCGATGAAGACACCCTCGGGGGTGATCTTGCCCAGCGCCTGGCGGTCGGCCGAGCAGGAGACGGCGATGGCGATGGGGAGCGACGCGCCGTGGCGCGGGAGCCGGACGACCCGGACGTCGTGGCAGAAGTACTTGCCGCCGAACTGGGCGCCGATGCCGAAGTTGCGGGTCAGCTCGAGGACTTGCTCCTCGAGCTCGGTGTCGCGGAACCCGTGCGCCGCGATGGACCCCTCCCTGGGCAGCTCGTCGAGGTACTTGGCCGACGCGTACTTGGCTGTCTTGAGGGCGAACTCGGCACTCGTGCCGCCGATGACGATGGCCAGGTGGTACGGCGGGCACGCGGAGGTGCCGAGGCTGCGCAGCTTCTCGTCGAGGAAGGCGAGCATGCGCTCGGGGTTCAGGACCGCCTTGGTCTCCTGGTAGAGGAACGACTTGTTGGCGCTGCCACCGCCCTTGGCCATGAACAGGAACTTGTATGCCGTCTCGTGCCCCTCGGCGGTGTCGGCGTAGAGCTCGATCTGGGCGGGGAGGTTGGAGCCGGTGTTCTTCTCCTCCCACGTGGTGATGGGCGCCATCTGCGAGTAGCGGAGGTTGAGGCGGGTGTAGGCGTCGTAGACCCCGCCGGCGATGGCGCGCTCGTCGGTGCCCGCCGTGAGCACGTGCTGGCCGCGCTTGCCCATCACGATCGCCGTGCCGGTGTCCTGGCACATGGGCAGGACACCGCCGGCGGCGATGTTGGCGTTCTTGAGGAGGTCCAGCGCCACGAACTTGTCGTTGTTGCTCGCGTCCGGGTCGTCGATGATGCGACGCAGCTGGGCCAGGTGCGCGGGGCGCAGGTAGTGCGCGATGTCGTGCATGGCCGTCTCGGTGAGCGTCCGCAGCGCCTCGGGCTCGACCTGCAGGAACGTGCGTCCGCCGGGTCCCTCGACGGTGGAGACGCCTTCTGTGGTGACCAGGCGGTACTCGGTCTCGTCCGGGCCGATCGGCAGCAGGTCCGCGTAGTCGAAGTCGTTCTCGGGCATGGTTGGGGATGTTCTCCTTGGTCTACAGCTCGTCGAGGGCGGGGGCGTAGGCCCCGGCCTTCCCGACCGTGACCCCGCTGGTGGCTGTGCCACGGGCGACGGCCGGTCGGACGTCCTCCAGTGTCGCGCTGCGGAGGCGCTCGCGCGCACCCGGGTCGCCCAGCAGGCCGGAGGCGAGCAGGCCGGAGATGAGCCCGGCCATGAAGGAGTCGCCGGCCCCGACGGTGTCGACGACCCGTTCGGCTGCGGTTGCGGCGCTGCCCTCCTCTCCGGTCCCCGTCACGCGGAAGACGACGCCGTGCTCGCCGCGCGTGACGACGCAGAGCGAGGCACCGAGCTCGCCCCAGTGGGCCATCACCTCGGAGGGTGCCTGCCCGGCATACAGCAGCTCGAGGTCGTCCTCGCTGGCCTTGACCACGTCGGCGAGGGCGATGATGCCCTCGACCTGCTCGCGCACGTCGTCGAGGTCGCCCATGATCCCCGGGCGGATGTTGGGGTCGTAGGAGACGGTGCCCAGCTCACGCATGGTCCGCAGGCCCTCGAGCACGCTGGTGGCGCCGGGCGCCAGGACGGCCCCGATCGAACCGGTGTGCAGGTGGCCAGTGCCGTCGGCGGGCTGGATGGGCGGGAGGTTCCAGTGCAGGTCGAACACGTAGGTGGCGGCACCCGACGCGTCGAGCCGAGCCACGGCCGTGGACGTGGGGTCGTCCCCGCGGCTCGTGGGGAGCACGGTCACGCCGTGGCGGGCCAGGTGCCCGGCGATGCGCTCCCCGCGCGGGTCGTGGCCCAGCGACGTGGCGAGGTCGACGGGGTGGTCGAGCCGGGCCAGGCCTACCGCGACGTTGGCAGGGCTGCCTCCGACGTGTTCCACCAACTCGCCGTCCGGGTCGATCACGATGTCGATGAGGGCCTCGCCCACCACGAGGACGCGGGGGCGGGTCACGACGAGGCCCCGCGGGCGTGGTCGAAGTCGATGGACGAGTAGGCGCGCAGCTTGGCGAGCTGGTGGTGGCTCTCGATGAGCCGGATGGTTCCGGACTTGGAGCGCATCACCAGGGAGTGGGTCGTCACCCCGCCCGCGCGGTAGCGAACCCCCTTGAGCAGCTCGCCGTCGGTGATGCCGGTGGCCACGAAGAAGCAGTTCTCGCCGGTGACCAGGTCGTCGGTCGACAGCACCCGGTCGAGGTCGTGCCCCGCGTCGACGGCGCGCTGGCGCTCGTCGTCGTCCTGCGGCCACAGCCGGCCCTGGATGACGCCGCCGAGGCACTTGATCGCACAGGCCGTGATGATCCCCTCGGGCGTCCCGCCGATGCCGAGGAGGAGGTCGATGCCGGTGTCGTCGCGGGCCGCCATGATCGCGCCGGCCACGTCGCCGTCGGAGATGAAGCGCAGCCGTGCCCCGGCGTCGCGCACGTCCGCGGCGAGCTGCTGGTGGCGGGGGCGGTCGAGCATGACCACCGTGACGTCTTCGACGGTCTCCTTCTTGGCCTTGGCGATCCGCTTGATGTTCTCGGCGACCGGGAGGCGGATGTCGACGACGTCGGCGGCCTCCGGACCGGTGACGAGCTTGTCCATGTAGAAGACGGCGCTGGGGTCGTACATCGACCCGCGCTCCGACACGGCGAGCACCGAGACGGCGTTGGACTGGCCCTTGGCCGTGAGCGTCGTGCCGTCGATCGGGTCGACGGCGACGTCGCACTCGGGACCGACGCCGTCGCCGACCTCCTCGCCGTTGTAGAGCATGGGGGCGTCGTCCTTCTCGCCCTCGCCGATGACCACGACGCCCTTCATCGACACCGTGCTGATGAGCGCGCGCATGGCCTCGACGGCGGCGCCGTCGGCGCCGTTCTTGTCGCCGCGGCCGACCCAGCGGCCACCGGCCATGGCGGCTGCCTCGGTCACCCGCACCAGCTCGAGGGCGAGGTTGCGGTCAGGTGCCTCGACACCCACGCGCAGGGACGAGGGGAGGTGCTGCTCGGACATGCATCGATCCTTCACACGGCGACGGGTGAGCGCGTGCAGCCTATCGGTGGCGGGGGCGGTTGGCGCCGAGCGGTGCGCGTCATGGACGATGGGGGTGTGAGCGCGCCCGCACCCCGTAGTTCCTATGCCAACGGCTCCGCGGCCAACATGGTCCGGTCCCTGGTGGTCATCGGCGTGATCGTGGCGGCGCTCATCGCCATCGTGCCCCGGGTCAACAGCGTGTCGCAGCCTCCGGTCGACGTCGCTGGAGCCTCCGTCGAGGTCGCCAGGGAGAGCGGCTGGCCGATCGACCGGCCCGAGGCGCTGCCCGACGGCTGGAAGGCGACCAGCGTGCGCTACGTGCGTTCCACGGGCGGCCTGATGACCTGGCACGCGGGCTACCAGTCGCCGACGGGCAACTACATCGCGATCGAGCAGACCAAGGACGCGACCGACGAGTGGGTCTCCGCCCAGACCAACCGGGCCACCAAGACCGGTGAGGTGCAGGCCGCCGGCAAGACGTGGGGCACCTACGTGCGCAGCGGCAAGCTGCAGAACAGCCTGGTCCACCGGGCGCAGACCCCCACCGAGCTCACCACGATCGTCACGGGCACCGGCACGTTCGAAGAGCTGACGGCCTTCGCCGAGACGCTGCGGCCGGTCGCGACCGGCTGACGCCGCGCCCGCGACGGGTCAGCCGGACCGGCCGGGCTGTTCGGCGTCGTCCTGGGTGAGGGCGGCTTCCGCTCCGTCGAGCCAGGTGCTGCAGTGCGCTGCCAGTGCCTCACCGCGCTGCCACAGGCGCATGCTCTCCTCGAGCCCGAGCTGTCCACCCTCGAGCTGGGCGACCACGTCGATGAGCTCGTCGCGCGCCTGCTCGTAGGACAGCTCCGCCACGTCGTCGAAGGCACTGTCCGTCTCGAGGGCACTGTCCGTCTCGACGGCACCGTCGCTCCCGACGGTGCCGTCGCTCTCGACGGCGGCCGCCGTCGCCTTGTCTGCTCCCTTGGCCATGGTGAAGGAGCCTAACCGGAGGAGTCCGGGAGCCCGACGACGCTCGCCGCGAAGTCACCACGAGCCACCCGAACCCGCAGCACCTCGTTGACCGTCACGTCGGCCTGGTCCATGACCACGCGTCCGTCGCGGTGCTGCACCACGGCATACCCGCGCTCGAGTGTGGACAACGGCGACAGGGTCCGCACCTGGGCTCGGAGGTGGGCGATCTGGTCGGTGGCGCGGTGCACGGACGCGAGCACGCGGCGGTGCGCGCGGTCGGTGAGTGCGTCCAGCTCCTGGCGGCGGGCGTCGATCATCGCGGCGGGCCGTGCCATCACGGGGCGGGAGCGCAGGGCGATGAGGTGCCTGCGCTCGCTGGCGATTCGCGCGTGCAGTGCGCGTCGTCCGCGGTCGCGGGAGTGGCGTACGCCATGGCGTTCGGCCTGCGCATCGGGTACCACCCGCTTGCCCGCGTCGGTCGGTGTCGAGGCGCGCCAGTCCGCGACGTGGTCGAGCAGGGGGGTGTCGACGTCGTGGCCGATCGCCGAGACCACCGGCGTGCGGGCCGCGGCGACGGCGCGGACCAGGGCCTCGTTGCTGAACGGCAGGAGGTCCTCGACCGACCCGCCGCCGCGGGCGATGACGATGACGTCCACCTCGGGGTCGGCGTCGAGCTCCTGCAGGGCCGCCATCACCTCCTGCACCGCCGAACCACCCTGGACGGCGACCTCGCGGATCGCGAACCGGACCGTCGGCCAGCGCCGGCGCGCGTTCTCGACGACGTCCTTCTCGGCGGCACCGGCCCGGCCGCAGATGAGGCCGACGGTGCGTGGCAGGAACGGCAGCGGGCGTTTGCGGTCGGCGTCGAACAGTCCCTCCGAGGCGAGGGTTCGCTTGAGGTGCTCGACGCGCGCGAGGAGCTCGCCCACCCCGACGGGCCGGATCTGGCGGGCGTCGAGCATGAGCGAGCCGCGCTGGGTCCAGAACACCGGCTTGGCCTGGAGCACGACACGGGCGCCCTGGGTCAGCGGGGTCGGCATCGCGTCGAGGGCGTTGACCTGGATCGCGACCGACAGCGACATGTCGACGTCGGGGTCGCGCAGGGTGAGGTAGGCGGTGCGCTGGCCCGGTCGGCGGGTGAGCTGGACGACCTGGCCCTCGACCCAGAGGACCGACATCTTCTCGACGTACTCGGCGATGCGCATGCTCAGCAGGCGCACCGGCCACGGCGACTCGGCCGAGGTGTCTGCGGCCTTCTCGGGCAGCGCCGGTCGCTGTTCTGGGCCGCTCACGCCGCTCACTCTAGGACGTGGCCACCGACAATCCTTCGGGTATGCCGCGTGGTGACCACGCCGCGTACCCTCACCGGCGATTGGGGTGCCGTGCGGAGGCAACCTACGATGGACCCATGACTGACGCCACGGAACGACCCACCAAGCGCGTGCTGCTCGCGGCCCCGCGGGGGTACTGCGCCGGCGTCGACCGGGCCGTCGTGACCGTGGAGAAGGCCCTCGAGCTGTACGGCCCGCCCGTGTACGTGCGCAAGGAGATCGTGCACAACAAGCACGTGGTCACGACACTGGAGAAGCGCGGCGCGATCTTCGTGGAAGAGACCGACGAGGTGCCCGAGGGCGCCACGGTCATCTTCTCGGCGCACGGCGTCGCCCCGGTGGTCCACGAGGAGGCCAAGGCCCTCAACCTCAAGACCATCGACGCGACCTGCCCCTTGGTGACCAAGGTGCACCGCGAGGCGGTGCGGTTCGCCAGCGACGACTTCGACATCCTGCTCATCGGCCACGAGGGGCACGAGGAGGTGGTCGGCACCTCGGGTGAGGCGCCCGAGCACATCACGCTCGTCGACGGGCCCGATGACGTGGCCAACGTGACCGTCCGCGACCCCGACAAGGTCGTCTGGCTGTCGCAGACCACCCTGTCGGTCGACGAGACCATGGAGACGGTGCGCCGGCTGCGGGAGCGCTTCCCCTCGCTGCAGGACCCGCCCAGCGACGACATCTGCTACGCCACCCAGAACCGCCAGCTCGCCGTCAAGCAGATGGCTCCCGACTGCGACCTGATGATCGTCGTGGGCTCCCGCAACTCCTCGAACTCCGTGCGCCTCGTCGAGGTCGCCCTGGAGCACGGCTCCAAGGCGGGGCACCTCGTGGACTACGCCGACGAGATCGACGAGACGTGGCTCGAGGGCGTGGCCACCGTGGGTGTCACGTCCGGCGCCTCCGTCCCCGAGCTGCTCGTCCGTGACGTGCTGACCTACCTGGCGGAGCGCGGCTACGCCGATGTCGCGCCGGTGGTCGCAGCCGAGGAGAGCCTGCTGTTCTCGCTGCCCAACGAGATCCGGCGCGACCTCAAGGCCCGCGGCCTGAGCGACAAGATGCGCCACGACGCGGCGTTCGAAGAGGCCGGCTCGCTCCACTGATGTCGAGCTGACCAAGGGCTTGGTCGCGTCCCAGGTGGCGCACGAGGAACGACCGGGCAGCGAGAGGTCGGTCACGACGCGCGCTGTCCAGCACGATGGTGACCACGAGATGGACCCGGCGCGGGTACCGTCTGAGCCATGATCGGCCTGACGAGTGCGCGAACGCGGCTGACGCAGCGGCTCGTCGCCCGGGCCACGGGTGGCGGGCCCGTCGACCTCACGAGCCTGGAGGCCGTCCCACGCCGGCTCCTGCGACCGTTGCGACGGTCGGGGCTGGACCCCGTCCACCGCATCGGCTCCTCGGCCCCGGACCCCGTGCACCGGCTGGCGCACATGTTCGGCATGAACATCTGGCTCGTGTCGGGCCAGGAAGAGGTCAAGGCCGTGCTGGCCGACCAGCGACGGTTCAGCAACGACATCCGGCCCTACGTCGGTGCGGCCGGGGCGAGTGTCGGTGGGCTCGGGTTCACCGACCCACCCGAGCACACCCGGTTGCGGACCCTGCTCACCCCTGAGTTCACCATGCGCCGGATCAACCGGCTGACGCCTCGCATCGAGGCGATCGTCGACGAGCAGCTCGACCAGATGGAGGCCGGCGCCCCGGTCGTCGACCTCGTCGAGCGGTTCGCGTTCCCGATCCCGTTCCTCGTGATCTGTGAGCTGCTCGGACTGCCGGCCGAGGACCGCGCGCGGTTCATGACCCTCAGCCACGCCAGGTTCGACGTGACGGCCGGCGGCGCGGGCGCCTTCGGTGCCATCTCGCAGAGCCAGGTGTTCCTCCTCGACGCCACCCGCAAGCAGCGGGCTGACCCGGGCGACGGTCTGCTGGGCCGGATCCTCGCCGCAGTGGGCGACGAGGTCGGCGACGAGGAGGTTGCCGGTCTGGCAGACGGTGTCTTCACGGGCGGCTACGAGACGACGGCCAGCATGCTGGCACTCGGCGCACTGGTCCTGCTGCAGGACCGAAAGCACTTCGAGCTGGTCCGCGACGAAGACAGCGCGATCGACCGGGTGGTGGAGGAGATGCTGCGCTACCTCAGCGTCGTCCAGATCGCCTTCCCCCGGTTCGCCAAGGAGGACCTCGACCTCTTCGGCAAGCGGATCCACAAGGGTGACGTCGTGATCGCCGCCCTCAGCCGGGCGGACCGGGACCACCGGGTCGGGCCTGACCTCGGCACCTTCGACCCGAACCGGCCACCGTCGCCCCACGTGGCGTTCGGCTATGGCTTCCACCGTTGCGTCGGCGCCGAGCTGGCTCGCCTGGAGCTGCGGATCGCGTTCCCCAGGCTGCTTCGCCGGTTCCCGGAGCTGGCCCTGACGGTGAAGCCGGAGACCCTGGCGTTCCGCGACAAGTCGATCGTCTATGCGGTGGACTCCCTGCCGGTCCACCTCGGGGCGGCGTCGAGGTCGTCGAAGGCGAGCTGAGGACGCTCCGCGTCGGCGGTGGCCGCCTCGATGAGCTCCATCGCCGTGAGGACCCGGGGCCCCGCCTCGAGCGCCTGGGGGCTGGGCAGCGGCTGCTCGACGATACCTGCCTCGTGCATCCTGCGTGCCGAGACGAGGACGCGCGACTCCAGCGCCCCGACCATCTGGTTGTAGGCCTCGACGGACCTCTGCAGCGCGGTGCCCATCTTCATGGTGTGGCTTCCCAGGGTGCCCAGCCGGTCGTAGAGGTCGCGGCCCAGGGTCATCACCTCCCGCGCGTGGGCCGTGAGGGCGTCCTGCTGCCAGGTGAAGGCGACGGTGCGCAGCAGGGCGAGCAACGACCCGGGGCCGACCAGCACGACCCGTCGGGCCATGGCGTCCTCGTGCAGGGCAGGGTCGGCCGACAGGGCGGCGGCGAGCATCGCGTCGCTGGGCACGAAGCAGACGACCATCTCGGGCGAGTTCTCGAAGGCGGTCCAGTAGTCCTTGGCGGCCAGGGCCGTGACGTGCGACTTCAGGGACGCCGCGTGGGCTCGTAGGAAGGTTGCGCGCTCACTCGCCGACAGGTCCTCCGCCTGGGCCGACAGGAACGCGCCCATCGGCGCCTTGGAGTCGATGACGAGGTACTTGTCCCCGGGCAGCCGCACCACCACGTCGGGGCGCACCTGACGCTGGTGCCGGCTCACGCGGCACACCTGCTCGTCGAAGTCGCACCTCGCGAGCAGCCCCGCGTGCTCGAGGACCCGGCGCAGCTGCACCTCTCCCCATGCACCGCGGACCGTCGAGGAGTTGAGCGAACCGGCCAGTGACTGCGTCTGGCGGCCGAGGGCGGTGGTGGTCTCGCGGACGGCGGCGATCGTGGTCTCGAGGGCGGCGAACTGGCTGGTGCGGTCGCGCTCCAGGGTGCCGACCTGCTGCTCGACCCGGGCCAGGGCGTCGCGCAGGGGGAGCAGTGCCGCTGCTGTCTGCGCGTCGTCGGAGACGGCCGCCTCGAGGTCGACCACGCGCTCGCGCAGCAGGTCGGACTCGGTGCGCGCCGACGCGAGGGCGGCGGCGCCGGAGGTGCGCGCGACCCACCACCCGGCCGCCGCGCCGACGACCAGGCCGAGGATGAGGATGCCCACGAGTTCCATGCGCCGACCTTCCCACCTGGCGCCGACAGCCGTGTCTAGGCTGGCCGGGTGCCCACCCCACACCTGACGGACGGAGACGACCTCAGCCTGCGTGTCATCGAGGACGACGGTGGCCTTGGTGACCACGCCTTCGCGGTCGTGTGGGAGGGCGAGCAGGTGGGGCGCATCGAGGTGATCGAGGACGGTTCGGGGGACGCCGACCTGATCTGGGCGGTCGTCGCGGAGTACCGCGAGGTGGGGATCGTCGAACGCTCCCTTCGCCTCGCCGTCTCCTGGACCTTCGAAACCCTCGATGTGCAGCGGATCGAGGCGCGGGTCGACGATGCCGACCGAGCAGGCGTGCGCGCTGCGCTTCGGGCCGGTCTGCGCAAGGAGGGGGTCGCGCGCGGTGCACTCTCCGGCCCGGGCGACCGCCGCGACACCATGGTCCTGGCCCGGCTGCGCACGGACGCCGCACCCGACAGTCGCGACGGCTTCATCGCGCTGCTCAACTCCTCACTCCCGACCAAGCGCGCCATCGCCCAGGGGGTGCTCCGGGACTCCGAGGGCCGGGTCCTGCTGTGCGAGCTGACCTACAAGGCCGAGTGGGACCTGCCGGGCGGTGTGGTCGACCCATCGGAGTCGCCGGCGCAGTGCGTGGTGCGCGAGGTCAAGGAGGAGCTCGCCATCGACGTGGAGGTCAAGGGACTGCTCGCGGTCAACTGGCTGCCGCCGTGGCGCGGCTGGACCGACGCGACGGTCTTCGTCTTCGACCTCGGGGTCGCACCTGACGACCTCATCGCCCGCACCACGTTGGAACGCCGGGAGATTCGTTCGCTGCACTTCGCGGGCGAAGAGGAGTGGGAGGAACGTGTCGCGCCCTACAACCAGCGCCTGCTCGCCTTCCTCGCCGTCCATGCGGGCCCCACGGCATACCTCGAGGACGGACTCCCGGCCCTGTGAGGTGAGGTCGACCACGTATGCCGCTCGGCAGCCGCCGCTGCGTATGCCGCGCGGCAGCCGCCGCTGCGGCGGCCCGGGGGAGTCCTGGGAGGGCCGTCTCCGTGGCATCGCCGCAGGTCAGAGGGCTCTTCGATGTGCATTGAGGGACTGTGCCCGATAGCCTCACAGGGTCATCGGGCCGGGGAAACCGTCGAACACGGAGTGCACCATGACTGACTCGAGCATGCCGCCGCTGACCGCGGACGACCTGGCCGCCGAGGGCGCCACCGCCCTGCCCGACAAGGAGGTCATCAGCCTCCTGGACCTGAACGCCGACCTCGACATCGGCCTCGACGCCGCGGCCCCCATCGACCTGGCGGTCGCCGCCAACGCCAACGTGGCGGCGCCGATCGACGCCGCGGTGGGCGCGAACGTCCTCTCCGTGGGCTCCGAGGCCCAGGCGCTCGCCGACCAGGGTGTCGTCATCGACCAGGGCATCACCGGCGAGGCCGTGGCGGACGCTGGTCAGGACTCGACCATCGACCAGGCGGCACCGGACGCCGCAGCGGCTGACGCGCCCGTCGACCCGACCACGCCGGCGAGCGGAGCCACGGACGCGGCGGCTCCTGTCACCAGCGACGGTGCGCTCGACGGCGACCTGCTCAACGTCGACGTCGACCTCGCCGCCGACCTCGACCTCGCTGCCCCGATCGCCGGGGCCGTGGCCGCCAACGCCAACGTCGCTGCGCCCATCGACGCCGCGGTCGCCGCCAACATCGGGTCGATCGACTCCGACGCCGCGGCGCTCGCCCAGCAGGACGCGATCATCGTGCAGCACATCGACGCCGACGCGAACGCGACGACCGACCAGTCGTCGGACATCTCCCAGTAGTCGGCGCGGAGTCTTCCTGACGTGACACCTTTCGAGGGCCGAGGGGCCCCCGCTGCACCGGCACCTGCCCCAGACCAGACCCGCGCAGGTACCGCACCCCCACTCTCCGATGGGGGTGCGGTGCCGGTGCGTGCGGACGGAGTGCAGCTCCTCGGCGCGGTGCCCGGGTCTGGCTACCGCGTCGCGCCCGCTCTCGTGCGCCGCGGCGACGGCCAGACGATCCAGCTCACTCCGCTGCTCTACGCCGTGCTGGAGCAGGTGGACGGCCGCCGGTCGCTGGCAGAGGTGGCCGAGGCAGTGGGAGAGGCCGTCGGTCGTCAGGTCTCCGCCGCGGACGTCGAGACGCTGTGTGACAGCAAGCTGCGCACCCTCGGGCTCCTCACGAAGGTCGACGGCTCGGACCCGGAGGTGCGCCGCTCGAACCCGTTGCTCGCGCTGCGGTTCAAGTACGTCGTCTCGGACCCGGAGGCGACCAGGCGAGTCACCGCGCCGTTCGCCCTGCTCTTCGCGCCCGTCGTCGTGGTGGTCCTCGTGGTCGCCTTCTTCGCGGTGTGCGGCTGGGTGCTGCTCCACAAGGGACTCGCGTCGGCCACCCATCAGGCCTTCGACCAGCCGGCCCTGCTGCTGGCGGTCTTCGCCCTGACCGTCGTCTCCGCTGGCTTCCACGAGTTCGGGCATGCCGCAGCAGCCCGCTACGGCGGGGCCACACCGGGGGCGATGGGCACTGGCCTGTACCTCGTCTGGCCGGCGTTCTACACCGACGTGACCGACAGCTATCGCCTGGGTCGCGCTGGGCGGGTCCGCACCGATCTCGGCGGCCTCTACTTCAACGCGATCGTCGCGGTCGCGATGTTCGGTGTGTGGTGGGCCACCGGATGGGATGCCATCCTCCTGATCATCGCGACGCAGGTGCTCCAGATGGTGCGCCAGCTGGCGCCGCTCGTGCGCTTCGACGGCTACCACGTCCTGGCCGACCTCACAGGGGTGCCCGACCTCTACCACCGGATCAAGCCCACCCTTGTGGGCCTGCTTCCCCGGCACTGGAACGACCCGGAGGCCACGGTGCTCAAGCCGTGGGCCCGGGCGGTCGTCACCCTGTGGGTGGTCGTCGTCGTGCCGCTGCTGCTGTTCTCCCTCGTGATGATGGTCCTGAGCTTCCCTCGGGTGGCGGGGACCGCGTGGGCGTCCGTCGGTCGGCAGTGGGCGCGGCTGGAGACCCAGCTCGGAGACGGCGACCTGCTCGCCGTGCTGGTGCGGGCGCTGTCCATCGTCGCCATCGCCCTGCCCGTCCTCGGTGTTGTCTTCATCGTCACCCGGGTCGTGCGGCAGGTCGTCGCGGGCACGTGGCGGGCCACGGAGGAACGTCCGGTGCGGCGTGCCCTCGCCGGCGTGGTCGCGCTGGCAGTGGTGGCCGGGCTCGCCTGGTCCTGGTGGCCGCAGCCGGGCACCTACCGGCCCGTCCAGGCCTACGAGCGGGGAACGTTGGCCGACGCGGTCTCGAGCACGCTTCGGTCGGGAGTGCCCGCCACGCTGCAGGAAGGTCGAGAGGGTGCCGGGCAAGCGGTCTGGCCGCAGGGGGCCGCCCTGCCGACGGCCGAGGAACCGGAGCTGGCCGTGGTCATGGTGCCGCGGAGCGGTCAGGCCCAGGCCGGCGAGGAGCCGCCGACCTGGGTCTTCCCGTTCAACCGACCGTTGCCGCCCGGTGAGGGCGGCAACCAGGCCATGGCCGTGAACACCACAGACGGGTCCACGCTCTACGACGTGGCCTTCGCCCTCGTCTGGGCGGACCGCGACACGGTGGCCAACACCAACGAGGCCTACGCCCTGGCGTCCTGCGCGGGGTGCCAGACGGTGGCCGTGGCCTTCCAGGTCGTCCTCGTCCTCGGGAATGCCCACGTCGTCGTGCCGGAGAACGTCGCGGCTGCCGTCAACTACAGCTGTGTCCAGTGCGTCACCGCGGCGCTCGCGACGCAGCTCGTGGTGACCCTCTCCGGTCCGCTCACCGAGCAGAGCAGCGCCGACCTCGGCGAGCTGTGGAAGGAGATCGCGGCCTTCGGAGAGTCCATCAGGGGCGTCCCGCTCAGCGAGCTTCAGGATCGGCTCACTGAGTACGAGCGACAGATCCTGGCGATCGTCCAGCAGGACCCGGCCTGGGTTGCCCCGGCCGGGAGCAACCCGTCGAGTCCGACCGCGCCCTCGACGGGCACCTCGTCCGCCACCTCGCCGTCAGGAGGCCCGGCCGGCACGGTGTCCCCGACCGCCGGACCCACGGGGTCGACCGGCAGCCCGTCGTCGTCGAGCACGTCCACTGGCCCGGAGGGCTCGACGAGCCCGACGGACAGCACGAACCCGACGGCCCCCTCGTCCGAACCCTCGCCGACTGCGTCAGCGGCCCCTGCGGACGTGGCGGAGGCCACGGCCACGCCCTGACGGGCGGCTGCGCGGCATACCCTCCAGTGACGTCAGGTATGCCGCGCGGCGCACGGATGGGAGCAGCGAATGGTCAACGGGGCCAGCGAGTTCGACACAGGGACAGCGGTTTCGGCACGGGTGGGGGAGCCTGGGGCCTACGACGCCGCCCTCGGCGAGGGCTGGCGGATCGGTGGGGGAGTCAACGGCGGGGTGCTGCTCGCCATCGCCGGCCGCGCCCTGGCCGCTGAGCTCGGGACAGCGGACGGCGACCGCCCCGCGCACCCGGACCCCCTGGCGATCAGCGCCTACTACCTGACACCCGGTGTCCCGGGCCCGGCGACGGTGCGCACCTCGATCGTGCGTCGCGGACGTGCGGTGTCGACCGGCCAGGCGTCCCTGCTCCAGGACGACGGCTCGGGGGGCGAGGTCGAGCGGGTCCGGTTCCTCGCGACCTATGGCGACCTGGAGTCCGTCGACGGCGACCTCACGACGTCAGCCCAGCCACCGGAGCTGCCTCCGCCGGACCAGTGTGTCTCCGCCGCGCAGGCGCCGCCCGACTTCCTCAAGCACGCGTCACTGCTCGAACGCCTCGACATGCGGCTCGACCCAGCCACCACGGGCTGGGCCGTCGGCCAGCCGTCGGGCAACGGCGTGATCCGGGGCTGGCTGCGCATGGCCGACGGCCGCGAGCCGGACCCAATGCTGCTGCTCCTGGCCGTCGATGCGCTTCCTCCGGTGGCGTTCGAGCTCGGGCTGCCGGGTTGGACCCCGACGCTCGAGCTGACCGCCCACGTGCGCGCGCGGCCAGCTCCGGGGTGGCTCAGGGTCAGCCTGACGAACCGGACGCTGGCTGGAGGCTTCCTCGAGGAGGACGCGGAGGTCTGGGACAGCGAGGGTCGGCTGGTGGCACTCTCGCGCCAGCTCGCCCGGGCGACGCCCCCGAAGGCCGGCTGACCGGCATACCCCTGCCCTTGCGTGGTCGGTCGGCGTGCGGGGCGCCGGTAGACTCTCGGCCTCGTGGCCCTCACTATCGGAATCGTCGGACTGCCCAACGTCGGCAAGTCCACGATGTTCAACGCCCTGACCAAGAACAACGTGCTCGCCGCGAACTACCCGTTCGCGACCATCGAGCCGAACGTCGGGGTCGTCCCCCTGCCCGACGCGCGACTGCAACGGCTGGCCGAGATCTTCAGCTCCGAGCGGATCCTGCCTGCGACGGTGTCGTTCGTCGACATCGCGGGGATCGTGCGCGGCGCCTCGGAGGGTGAGGGGCTGGGCAACAAGTTCCTCGCCAACATCCGCGAGGCCGACGCCATCTGCCAGGTGGTCCGCGCGTTCGAGGACGGCGACGTCGTCCACGTCGACGGCAAGGTCTCGCCCGCGTCCGACATCGAGACCATCCACACCGAGCTGATCCTCGCCGACCTGCAGACCCTCGAGAAGGCCGTGCCGCGCCTCGAGAAGGAGTCGCGGATCCAGAAGGAGAAGAAGGCGTCGTTCGACAACGCCGTGCTCGCCCAGAAGGTGCTCGAGGAGGGCAACACGCTGTATGCCGCGGGCGCGGCTGCCGGTGTCGACCTCGCCGAGGCGCGGAGCCTGGGCCTGCTCACGACCAAGCCGTTCATCTACGTCTTCAACCTCGACGAGGACCAGCTGGCCGATGCCGAGCTGCACGCCTCGCTGCGTGAGCTCGTGGGACCGGCGGACTCGGTGTTCCTCAACGCCAAGCTCGAGGTCGACCTCATGGAGATGGAGCCCGACGAGGCCATGGAGATGCTGGAGTCCTTCGGCGCGGAGGAGTCCGGGCTCACGCAGCTGGCTCGCACCGGGTTCCACACCCTCGGCCTGCAGACCTACCTGACGGCCGGTCCGAAGGAGTCCCGCGCCTGGACGATCGGGCAGGGCTGGACGGCGCCTCAGGCCGCAGGGGTCATCCACACGGACTTCCAGCGCGGCTTCATCAAGGCCGAGATCGTCTCGTTCGAGGACCTGGACGCCACTGGCTCCATGGCCGCGGCCAAGGCTGCCGGCAAGGTGCGCATCGAGGGCAAGGACTACGTCATGTCCGACGGCGACGTAGTGGAGTTCCGCTTCAACGTGTAGCGCATCTGTGCAGGTCCGTCGCTGAGCTGACCCCCGGCGCTCGGTCGCGAGCACAGTCACCGTGGTGGCGACGTCCCTCACGCAAAATACGCCAAACGCGCGATGACAAGGCTCACCCGGGCATGGAGAGTCGAAGCGTGGGCAAACGCAGTTCACGCCTGTGCAACCGCACCGCACTGGGCTCAGGTGGCGGGAACGGCCACGCGGGCTTGCGCGGGTGCATGGTCGGCCGCCCACCGACTGGTGTCCACCGTGAACGGTGAGCGGCGGGTGCCGGAGGCCGAAGATCTCATACCTTCGGGATCTTCCGGCGTCATGGAAGGCGGCAACCCCAAGGTCACTGCCCATGTCACCGTCTGCCCCTCGGGGTTGAACCCCGACGGAACCGCGCTCTTCGACGACATGCATGACGTGCTCACCGAGAAGAGAGCCGAGCCGCACTTCCTCTACGACCCCGTCACGGACCGGCTGGGTCAGTACTTCCCGCTCGACCGGTCTGCGCGGGCGCTGTCGAACGAGCTCAACCCTGACTTGACCGTGAAGCGTCGCACCAACGGGTCCGGGCTCGTCAACATCCAGATCGAGTTCATCGCCTGGCCGGGCCCGATCACCGACGCCCACGGCGTCACGACGCAACACGCGGTCTTCACGGACGAGTGGAAGCCAGGACCCGGCTACCGGGCCATGATGCGCGCGATCCACTCCTGGGGAGTTCCGGACCAGTGGAACGGCCGACTCTCGAAGACGCAGTTCGACCCCGTGCCGCGGACGTGGGCCAACTACAGCAGGGCCGGGTGGTTCGGCCACTGCCAGGTGCCCGGCAACGACCACTGGGACCCCGGCGACATCGACCAAGCCGCCATTTTCGCGGCAGCAGACGCCATGTTTATCGCAGCACAGGAGGATGACGTGAAACCCGAAGAGCTGATGGACTTCGACACGGTCCCGTCGCCGATGTTCCCGGACAACCCGACCGTCAGCGTGCGCTCCGCGCTCAAGTTCGCCATGCAGTGGTCCCTCGCGGGCCGCAACGCCGCGCAGGCCGCTGCCCGCGATGCGGCGTCGGGACTCGAGATCATCAAGGCCCTTGCTGCGGCACAGAGCAACCAGCTCACCGAGGCCGAGATCGAGGCCGCGGCCGAACGCGGTGCCCGCAAGGCGGTGGAGGAGGGCAATGGCCCTGTCTGATGCGCTCCGTGAGGAGTACAACGAGCTCTTCGCGTCCTGCACCGTCCGCGCTGCACGGGTGGCCACGATCGACGCGGTCGCCGACCGGGCGGTCGCGAACCAGAGCCGCTATGAAGCTGTCGCCAACAAGGTCGGAACCCCTTGGTACGTCGTGGCGGCCATCCACAGCCTCGAGTCGGGCCAGAGCTTCAACGGCCACCTGCACAACGGAGATCCGCTGACCGCCCGGACGGTCCAGTTTCCACCGGGCCGACCGACTCATGGCAACCCTCCCTTCACCTGGGAGGAGAGCGCCGAGGATGCCCTGAGGGGCCACGGTTTCCATGAGGTCGGTACCTGGACGGTCCCCGTGTTGCTCTTCAAGCTCGAGGAGTACAACGGCTTCGGCTATCGCGACTTTCATCCCGAGGTCCTCTCGCCGTACCTCTGGAGCTTCACCAACCACTACACCCGCGGCAAGTTCGTGTCGGACGGCAACTTCAGTGCCACGGCGGTCTCCGAGCAGTGTGGTGGCTTGGCGCTGCTCAAGCGGATGCTCGACCGACAGCTGATCCCGCCTGCGGACGCGGCTGGCATCTTGGCAGTCGAGGTCGACACGACCCCAGAGGAGCTGATGGACTTCGACACCGTCCCGTCGCCGATGTTCCCGGACAACCCGACCGTCAGCGTGCGCTCCGCGCTCAAGTTCGCCATGCAGTGGTCCCTCGCAGGCCGCAACGCGGCGCAGGCCGCTGCCCGCGATGCGGCGTCCGGACTCGAGATCATCAAGGCCCTTGCTGCGGCACAGAGCAACCAGCTCACCGACGCCGAGATCCAGGCCGCGGCCGAACGCGGTGCCCGCAAGGCGCTGGATGCCGAGGACCCACCCGCCTGACTCACACCTCGAGGACCTTGAGCTGGTTGGTCCAGAGCCGGCCGAAGGCGAAGAGCTGCAGGGTGAACAGCAAACCTGCAGGTCAGGCCCGAGTAAATCGTCGGTCGTCTCCGGTGTGGCAGCCGGATCCTCGTCACTTGGGGCACTAGACCAAGCGTGTGAGCACCCAGATCCACCGCAAGCAGCACCCGGGCGAGGTCCGCCTTCCCGCAGCCCTGGCGGTCCTCGTGGCCATCAGCCTCTACGCAGCCTTGCCTGCGGGACTGGTGCTCGGCCCGCGCCTTGCCGTGCCCGTGCTCGAAGCGGTGCTGTTCATCCCGCTCGTGGCCGCCAACCCGCGCCGGATGACCCGTGACAACCGCTGGCTGCGCAGGGTCTCGATCGCGTTGGTGCTGCTCATCGCCGCGACGAACGCCGGTTCCCTGGTCCTGCTCGTGCGAGCCCTGGTGGGCGGAACCGCCGAGGATGGACCCGGACTGCTGCTCGCCGCTGGTCAGGTGTGGCTGACCAACGTCCTGGTCTTCGCGCTCGCCTACTGGGAGCTGGACCGCGGCGGTCCGGTCAAGCGCACGCAGACCGCACGGCCGGGCCTTCCGGTGGCGGACTTCCGCTTCCCGCAGGACGAGGACCACGACGCGATCTACGAGGTGGCCGCCCGCTCGGCGGCCAAGTCGGGGTGGGTGCCGGGGTTCGTCGACTACCTGTACGTCTCGGTGACGAACTCCTCGGCGTTCAGCCCGACGGACACCATGCCGCTGTCGCCGCGCGCCAAGATGTTGATGGCACTCGAGTCGGTCTCCGCCCTCATGCTGTCGGTCCTCGTCATCGCGCGCGGGGTCAGCCTGCTGAAGTAGGGGCTGCGCGGGCGTCGCCGTCGCGAGTCCGGTCAGGTTTGGATCGTCTGTTTGGGCAGGATTGTCCCGTTCGGTCCACGAGGATGTCGGCCCCGCCTAGCGTTGCGGCATTGCCACCTCGCCGAGCGAAAGTGCCTGTCCCGCCTCATGATCCGCCGTCCTGACCTCCACTGGCCCACCGCTGCCGGTGCACTCTTGACGGCGCTTGTCGTGTCGGCCTGCGGCCCGGCGGTTGCCGACTCGCTGAGCCCCGACACCTCAGCGGGGCCGGCGTCTGCGTCCGCAACGCCGACCGTCGCCGTCGCCGCCTCCTCGTCGTCAGCGACCTCGAGCACCGAGCCGCCAACGGCGCAGACGCCCGCCGCAGGCCTCCTCCCGACGGACCCCACCCCGAGGGCCACCCCGCAGGCCACGCCCACGCCGAGCAGGACCGTCCGACCCGGCACCGCGGTCACCACGCTGGCCACGCTGGTCATCAAGGGACGAGCGCCCAGGACCGGCTACGACCGTGCCCGCTTCGGCCAGGCCTGGGCCGATGTCGACCGCAACGGCTGCGACACCCGCAACGACATCCTTCGCCGCGACCTCGAGCGCTTCACCCTCAAGGCCGGCACCCACGGCTGCCTCGTCCTCATGGGCACGCTGAACGACCCCTACACCAGCTCCACGATCAGCTTCGTCCGCGGGCAGGGCACCTCGAACGCCGTCCAGATCGACCACGTCGTCGCCCTGTCGGACGCCTGGCAGAAGGGCGCCCAGCAGTGGTCGCTGACCCGGCGGACAGCCTTCGCCAACGACCCGCTCAACCTGCTCGCCGTCGACGGGCCCACGAACCTGCGCAAGGGTGACGGAGACGCCGCCACCTGGCTGCCGCCGCGCAAGGCCACCCGCTGCGCCTACGTGGCCCGCCAGATCGCGGTGAAGCACCGCTACGGACTGACGGTGACCACCGCGGAGCGGGACGCCATGGTGCGGGTGCTCACGGCCTGTCCCGGGCAGCCACTGCCCAAGGCTGGGGCCATCCCGCTCGGCGGTGGCCGCGAGCAGGCTGCCCCGACACCCAGCCGGACCACCACCCCCGAGCCCTCCACCTCCGGCGGCACCGACCCCAGGTTCGGCACCTGCCGCGAGGCCAACGCGGCAGGCTACGGCCCCTACCGCAGCGGCATCGACCCCGAGTACGGCTGGTACCAGGACCGCGACCACGACGGGATCGTCTGCGAACGGTGACGTCACCACCGGACGCCACCCGACGTGGGGACTCTGGCAGATTGGGTCCATGACCGTCTCGGTGCCCGTGGGGTGTCGCGTGTGGGTCCTGCTCGAGGGCGCCAGCGACGCGGCGGCCGTGCGGGTGGTGGCCGAGCGCTCGGGGGTCAGCCTCGCGGACGAGGGCATCCAGCTGGTCGACATGCACGGGGCCACCAACATCCGGCGGCATCTGCTGGCCGCGGCCGAAGCCGCCGACAGCCCGCGCGTGCTGGGCATGTGCGACGCCCCCGAGGCGCGCTTCTTCGTCCGCGCGCTTCGACGAGTCGGGTGTGCCGTCGCGACCGTGGACGAGCTCCCGTGGTGGGGCTTCCAGGTCTGCGACCGCGATCTCGAGGACGAGCTGATGAGAGACCTGGGCGAGCACGGTCTCCGCACCCTGCTGGACGACCTCGGCCTCACGCAGCGGTTCGCCATGCTCACCCAGCAGCCCGCCTGGGTGTCCGGGAGCTTCCACGAACAGGTGCACCGGTTCGCCGGTGCGGCATCCGGACGCAAGGAGCTCATGGCGGCCGCGATGGCGGCGACGCTGGACATGGCTGCGCTGCCCACCCCCCTCGCCGGCCTGATCGAGGCACTGACCGGCGCCGGGCCGACGTTCGAGCAGCTCCGTGGTGCGCCCCCGGACCAGTTCGGCGACCGGCTTGCCGACCGGCTCGGCGACTGACGCCGGAGTCCCGTCTGCCCGCCAGACCGCCCGGGTGAGGTCCACAGCAACCCCACAGCGGCGGCATACCGGGGCCGGAGCCCGACCACCGAGGGTGGAGCCATGACCACCGCAGCCGCCACCCTCCGTCCCGTGCCCCTCACGTCAGCCGCCGTGCGTCCGGTGTCCTTCCGTCAGCGCAGCCATCGCCTCGCAGCCACCGCCCTCGTCCTGGCCGGGCTGTCCATCCCCCTCACGGGGACGGGCAGGGCAGTCGGCGCCACCCACGCCCCCGCCCAGGTCAAGGTCGCCGCCGTCGCCGATGCCGTCGTCGGAGCCGTCGCCACCGGCAAGCACGATGTGTAGACGCCGAAGCGACGACGCCCTCGTGGGGCGCCGCCGCTTCGGCGAAAAAGGTGCGGGATCAGCCGGCGTGGCTCACTCCGAACTCGGTGAGCAGCCAGGTCTGGACGACGGGGATGTCAATCCGCTGGAGGCCACCGAGGTAGCGGCAGTTGTTCGTGTAGCCGTAGCTCGTCACCGTCACCTGGTAGCCACCGTTGAACGACGGGCCTCCGGAGTCACCGAAGCAGGTGCCACCGCCACCACGCGGGTCGTTCTCGTTGCCGTTGACCTGCAGGACCTGCGGCGTGAGCTTCTGGCCCACCTCGTCGGTGACCCGACGCACGATCGGGTAGGACATCGGCGTCGGCTTCTGCGGACCGCTGGCGGCCTGACGCGCCTCGGTGCCGTAGCCGACCGCCGTGAACAGCGTCTTGTTCAGCACGTTGGGCGTGTACTTGTCGAGGTAGTTCGTCGGGGCGATGGTGGCTGGCACGATTCCGGTCACTGGGGCGTCGAGCACGATGACCCCGACATCGTTCCAGTTCCTGAGGTCGGTGAAGTTCGAGTAGCCCGGGTGGGTGTGCGCAGTGCCGCTGAGGTAGCCCGCGGCCGCGAGCTCCGCGGAGGTGTAGCCCGCGGCAGTGTCGGCTGCGATGGGAAGCGGCGACGGCGGCGCCTCTGCCACGACGGACTTGAACGTGACAAGGGTCTTGCCGACGGTCCCGTCGGTGCAGTGCGCGGCGGTGACCAGCACCGTCGGTGAGACGAGGGTGGCGCTGCAGCGGAACCGTCCGGTCCCGTCGTAGAACGCGATCATGCCCACGTTCGGGTGGGCGCTGCCGTCGAGGTCGCCCCCGGTGATGGCTGATGCGGCGAGGGTCGTGCCCCCGACCATGGCGGTGGTGATGCCGAAGACGGCCAGTGCGCGGCGAAGCTTCATGCGGACTCCCTGCGGTCGTGTCGCCCCGGTGGGCGACGACCCGCATTCAACAGCGAGCCTCGCCACCTGTCCAGACTCATCGAGGGGATTCCCCGCAGGTATGCCGTGTGCTCACGTGTGCCGCGTGCTCACCCGTGCGAGCTGCTCGCCGCCGGGTGTTCGGCCTCCGCCGCAGCTCGAAGGCCGGGTGTCGCGCCAGTGTGGGCGACTCAGACCTGGGTGCCGACGAGGGCGCCGATGCCGTAGGTGACCAGCATCGCCAGGACGCCACCGGCAACGTTGCGCAGCACCGCGGGTCGCGGAGGCGCCTCGCCGAGCCTGGCGCTTCCCCACCCGGTGAGGGCCAAGGCGGTCACGACGGCCACCGCGGTCACCCAGACGCGGGCGCCGATCGGTGGCAGCAGGATCGCTACGAGGGGCAGCAGGGCGCCGAGGGTGAACGACACCATCGACGCGAAGGCGGCGTGCCAGGGGTTGGTCAGCTCCTCCGGGTCGATGCCCAGCTCGGCCTCGGCGTGAGCGCCCAGCGCGTCGTGGGCGGTGAGCTGGCGCGCCACCTCGGCGGCGAGGCCGGGCGTGAGCCCCTTGTCCTGGTAGATCTGGGTGAGCTCCTCGAGCTCCTCCTCGGGCATGTCCCGCAGCTCGCCGCGCTCCTTGTCCAGCAAGGCCTGCTCCGTGTCACGTTGGGTGCTGACCGAGACGTACTCGCCCGCGGCCATGCTCATCGCGCCAGCGGCCAGCCCTGCGATCCCGGCCGTCGCGATGGTCGAGCGCTCGACAGTGGCGGCAGCGACACCGATCACGATGCCTGCCGTGGAGACGATGCCGTCGTTGGCTCCGAGCACGCCGGCGCGCAGCCAGTTCAGGCGGGCCCCGATGCCATGGCTGTGCTCCTCACCCTCGTGCGGCTCGAGCTCGGCGGCCACGGCCTCAGCCACCGCTGGTCGCCCCCAGCCGTGCCGATGCCTGGGCCACGCGGTGGGCGAGCTCGACGTCCAGCTGGGTGAGTCCGCCCTCGGAGTGGGTCGACAGCACGAACTTGACTGTGCGCCAACGGATGTCGATGTCTGGGTGGTGGTCCATGCCCTCGGCTTCGATCGCGACCTCGTCAACCAGTCGGATCGCCGTGGGGAAGTCCGGCGCCTCGTAGCTCGCCGAGATCTCGTCACCGTCGCGGGTCCACCCTGGCAGGTCGCCCAGCTGGCGCCCGATCTCCTCGTCAGTCAGCAGTCGGCTCATGCCTCCTACTCTGGCAAGGAAGTCCGCACCTGTCACCGAAGCCGAGCCTCACCTCACCCGCCGGCTGCGGGGGCTGCCGGTGAGACGTTCTCGGGGAAGTGGCAGGCGACCTGGTGCCGCGGGGCGAGGTCGACCAGGGGTGGTTCCTGCGTGCTGCAGATCTCCTGGGCCTTCCAGCAGCGTGTGTGGAAGCGGCAGGCCGGCGGCGGGTTGATCGGGCTCGGGACGTCGCCCTGGAGGCGGATCCTCTCGCGCTTGGTCCGGCGGCTGGTGTCCGGGATCGGCACGGCCGACAGCAGTGCGGTCGTGTAGGGGTGCATGGGGCGCGTGTAGAGGTCGTCACGGTCGGCCAGCTCGACGATCTTGCCGAGGTACATGACGGCGACGCGGTCGGACATGTGCCGCACGACCGACAGGTCGTGGGCGATAACCACGTAGGTCAGGCCGAGCTCGTTCTGGAGGTCCTCCAGCAGGTTGATGACCTGGGCCTGGATCGAGACGTCGAGGGCCGACACCGGCTCGTCGGCGACGATCAGCTTGGGCCGCAGGGCGAGCGAGCGGGCGATGCCGATGCGCTGCCGCTGGCCGCCGGAGAACTCGTGCGGGTAGCGGTTGTAGTGCTCGGGGTTGAGCCCCACCAGCTCCAGCAGCTCCTGCACCGCCTTCTTGGTGCCCTGCTTGGGCTTGACCCTCTGGAGCTGGAAGGGGGCGCCCACGATGGTGCCGACCGTGTGCCGTGGGTTCAGCGAGCCGTAGGGGTCCTGGAAGATGATCTGGACGTCACGGCGCAGCGGCCGCATCTTCCCTGTCGACAGGTGCGTGATGTCCCGGCCGTCGAACACGATCTTGCCGTCCGTGGGCTCGATCAGCCGGGTGAGCATCCGACCCGTCGTGGTCTTGCCGCAACCGGACTCGCCGACCAGCGAGAGCGTCTCGCCCCTGGCGACGTCGAAGGTGAGACCGTCGACTGCCTGCACGGCCCCGACCTGACGCTGCAGGAGCCCGCGCCTGATGGGGAAGTGCTTGGTCAGGTTGGTGACCGACAGCAGCGCATCACCGCTCGTCGCGGGCCGCGACGGCGTGGCCTCGGTGGTGTCGGACGTTGTGTTCACGATGTGGCTCCCAGGTGGGTGGGGTCAGCGATGGGTTCGTCGGGCGGCGGTGACGGGATCACAGCTTCGGGAGGATCTCCGTCTCCCAGATCCGGCCACGCTCCCCGTCGTCGAGGTGGCACGCAACGTAGTGGCCAGGAAGGGTTTCGCGAAACGCCGGGCGCTCACTCGTGGCCAGGCCGTTGGTGCGGTCCCCGAAGGCACACCGTGGGTGGAAGGGGCAGCCCGAGGGAACGTTGATCAGGCTGGGCGGAGTGCCCTTGATTGGGAGCAGGCGCTCGGTGCGTTCGCGGTCCAGCCGTGGCATCGACCCGAGGAGGCCCCAGGTGTAGGGGTGCTGCGGTCGCTCGAAGATCTCCTCGGAGGAGGAGTACTCCACGGACCGGCCGGCATACATCACCATGATGTCGTCGGCCAGCTCGGCCACGACCCCCAGGTCGTGGGTGATGATGATGACCGCCGAGTTGAACTCACTCTGGAGGTCGCGGACGAGGTCGAGGATCTGCGCCTGGACCGTGACGTCGAGTGCGGTCGTCGGCTCGTCGGCGATGAGCAGGTCTGGGTCGCACGAGAGGGCCATCGCGATCATGGCGCGCTGCCGCATCCCACCGGAGAACTGGTGGGGATAGTCGTCCACCCGCGAGCTGGGCTGGGGGATACCGACGCGCTTGAGCAGGTCGATCGCGTGCTTGCGGGCGGTCGCCTTCGGGACGTCGTTGTGGACCCGGTAGGCCTCGATGATTTGGTGGCCCACCGTGTAGAACGGGTGCATCGCCGACAGCGGGTCCTGGAAGATCATCGCCATCTTCTTGCCCCGCAGCGCCCGGATCTGGTTGGGCGTGGCGCCGACGAGCTCCTCGCCGTCGAGCAGGATGGACCCGGACATGTTGACGGTTCCCGGCTTGTGCAGGCCCATGATGGACATGCTCGTCACGCTCTTGCCGGAGCCTGACTCGCCCACGATGCCGAGCGTCTTCCCGCGGGCAAGGTCGAAGGACAGCCCGTCGACGGACTTGACCACTCCGTCGTCGGTGGGGAAGTGGACGCGCAGGTCGCGCACGGACAGGAACGCATCCTTGGCCGGCGCGCCCATACCGCCGATGCCCACCGTGTCCGGGCGGCTTGCCGTGCGGTCGGTGGTCTGGGTCATGAGGCTCGCACTCTCGGGTCGATGACGGCATACAGGAGGTCCACGACCAGGTTCGCCAGGATGATGAAGAAGGCGCCGATCAGGGTCACGCCGAGCACCTTGGGCAGGTCGTTGTTGGTCACGGCCTGCACTGCGTACTGCCCGATGCCCGGCAGGGAGAAGGTCGTCTCGGTGAGGATCGCGCCGCCGAGAAGCAGACCGAGGTCGAGGCCGAAGATGGTCAGGATCGGGGTGAGGGCCGCCCGGAGGCCGTGCTTGATGACGACGTCGCGCTCGCCGAGCCCCTTGGCCCGGGCGGTGCGGATGTAGTCCTCGTTCATGGTCTCGAGCATGCCCGCCCTGGTGAGCCGCGCGTATGCGGCGGCATACAGGAAGGCCAGGGTGATCCACGGGAGGAGCAGGCGGTAGGCCCAGTCGAGGGGGTTGCTCGCGTCCATCGGGTTCGCGCCGCCGGGCGCAGTGATGCCGAGGGCATAGCTGAAGACGCTCAGGCTGAGCAGTCCGGTGAAGAAGATGGGGAGGGAGACGCCGGCGAGGGCGACGCCCATCATCGACCGGTCAAGGGCGGTGCCTCGGCGTAGCGCCGAGACGACACCCGTCGCCACCCCGCCGAGGAGCCACAGGAAGGCCGCGCCGGACGCGAGGGAGAGGGTGACCGGTAGCCGGTCGAGCAGATCGGGCAGCACAGGGTTCTGGCTGACGAAGGAGTACCCGAGACAGGGTGCGGGGCAGTGGTCCACACCCGCGCCCGTGCTGTAGTCGGCCCCTGCGACGATGCCCTTGGCGAACCGTCCGTACTGCTCCCAGAGGGGGTCGGTGAAGCCGAGGCGCAGGGCAGCGGCGTGGATCTGCTCCTGGCCGGCACTCTTGCCGACGTAGCGGGAGGCGAGGTCATCGGCGGTGGCGCCGCCGATACGGGGGACGAGGAAGAAGATGCAGAACACGACCGCGCTCACGATGAAGAGCAGGATCGCCGCGCCGAAGACTCGCCGGATGATGTAGGTCAGCACTGTGAGTGGCTAGACGCGGTGGCGGTCAGCCAGCCTGGCCGGCTGACCGCCACCGTGTCGACGCCCCACCTACTTTCTTGGGTGGCGTTGGTGGGTGGGAGTGGAGCTGCTACTTCTTGGACGTACCCATCGCCGTGTAGTCGTACTGGTTGAACCCGTCGTTGACGAAGATGTTCGTCAGGTTGTCGGGGCGGAAGAGCAGACCCTTCGACCAGACGCCCGGGATGACTGCGGCGTTGTCCATGACGAGCTTGTCGGCGTCGCCCCAGATCTTCTCGCGCGCGGTCTTGTCGTTCTCGGCGAGAGCCTTGTCGATCAGTGCGTCGACGGCGGGGATCTTGATACCGAGGTTGGTGTTACCCGACGGACGGATGACCCGGCTGTCGATGATCTGGCTCAGGAAGCCGAAGCCGTCCGGCCAGTCAGCGCCCCACCCGTAGATGATCAGGCCGAGCTTGTTCTTCTTGGCGTAGTCGGGCTTGCCGGCGTAGAGCTTGGTGTAGTCCGAGGTCGGGAACGGCTTGATGTTCAGCTTGATGCCGACCTTGGCCAGCGACTGCTGGAGCGACTCGGCCGTTGCCTTCTCCTTCGGGCGCTCGGCACGGTACGAGACGGTGGTCTCGAAGCCGTTCGGCTGACCGCACTTGGCGAGCGCGGCCTTGGCGCCTTCGACATCGCCTTCAGGCTTCGACTTGAAGTTGTAGAGGTCGAAGTCGACGTGACCCGGGACGACCGGCGGCATCAGGCTGGTCGCGATGTCGCCACCCGTGGCGCCACCGTAGGCGCGCTGGTAACCGGTCTTGTCGTAGGCCAGCTCGACCGCCTTGCGGCAGTCCACGTTGTCGAACGGTGCGACGTCACTGTTGATGACGGTGAACCAGGTGCGCGCGGCGGCGGCGTTGTCGGTCTTCGCCTTGAGGTCGGCGTTCGCGAGGATCTTGCCCTGCGACGCGGCCTGGACTCCGGTACCGGCGATGTCGACGTCGAGGTCACCCGCCTCGAGGCGGTTGTCGATGTCGGGCGCGTTGAGACCGAGCTCGACCGTGAGCTTGTCCGGAAGAGCCTTGCGGCCGGACTCCGGGTCGGTCTTGGGGTCGTAGTTCGGGTTGCGGTCGAGCTCGTACCGCTTGCCGAACTGGTAGGTCGTGAACTTGTACGGACCCGTCGAGATGACGTGCTCGCGGTACTTGGTACCGGTGTCCTTCGCCACGGGGACCGGCGAGGTGGCCGGGAGCTGGGCGAAGTAGTCGAACCCGGAGAAGGCCGTCTTCAGGTGGAAGACGATGGTCTTGTCGTCCGGGGTGTCGATGGCCTTCAGGTTGTCGAGGTTCTTATCCTTGTAGACCGAGTACCCCGCCGGGACGTCCGCGAGGAAGTCGTTGAAGTAGGTCGGCCCGTTCGGGAACGTGTCCTTGTCGAGCTGGCGCGCCACGGCGTACTTGACGTCCTTGGACGTGATCGCGGAGCCGTCCTCGTACTTCAGCCCGTCACGCAGGGTGTAGGTCCAGGTCTTGTTGCCGTCGCTCGCCTTGCCCAAGGACGTCGCGAGGTCCGGAACGAGCTCGGTGCCACCCGAACCGGGTGCCGACTTGAACACGACCAGGGTGCGCGCGTAGTTGCGCAGGAAGTTCCAGGAGAGTCCGTAGTACGTGTCTCCGGGGTCGACCGAGTCCCAGTCACCCGCCATACCGAAACGGAGCGTGCCGCCCTTGGTGTCGGAGGGCCGGAAGATCTTGCCAACCGCGGCGTTGGCAGCCGGCTTGGCGTCGGCTCCGCTGCTCGAGCTGCCGGAGCTGCCCGAGCCACCCGAGTTGTCGGCACACGCGGACAACCCCAGGGCAAGGGCAGATGCCGAGGCGATCGCCAGAATGCGTTTGTTCTTCATGTGTGGTTGCGCTCCTTGTTCGGTGTAGGAGGGAACTGCGTGGTGCGGTGGGTTCTACCGCGCCCGTGGGTCGAGGGCGTCACGAAGGCCGTCCCCGAACAGATTGAAGGCCAGCACCGTCACGAAGATGGCCAGGCCGGGAGGCAGCAGGAACCAGGCGTCCACCTGGTACCACTGGGCGGCGTCGGAGAGCATGCCGCCCCAGGTGGCGCGCGGCGGCTGGACGCCGACCCCCAGGTAGGACAGTGCTGCCTCGAAGAGGATGTTCGTCGGGATGAGCAGCGTCGAGTAGACGAGGATCGGCGCGACGAGGTTGGGGAGCAGCTCCTTGACGAGCACACGCGGCGACCGTGCGCCGAGGCTGCGTGCCGCATCGACGAACTCGCGCTCGCGCAACGACAGGGTCTGTCCGCGGATGATGCGGCCGACGTAGGGCCAGTTGAAGAAGCCGATGATGAAGACGATGACGGAGATCCGCAGCGCATCGCCCCTGAGGCCGAACGCGCGGTCCGGGATCACGCCGGCGAGGGCCAGCGCGAACAACAGGATGGGGAACGCGAGGAAGATGTCCATGACGCGGCTGATGATCGTGTCGACGATCCCCCCGGCAAACCCGGCGATGGCACCGAGCGCGGTGCCGATGACCACCGAGACCAGGGTCGCCAGGAAGGCGATCAGCAGCGAGATCTGCGAGCCGTAGAGGACGCGGCTGAACAGGTCACGGCCGTTGACCGGCTCCAGGCCGAAGGGGTAGTCCGCGGAGGCGCCGCCGTACTTGCCGATCGGCACCTGCGTGTCGGGGTTGATGAGCTTCTGGTGGAACTCGTTCGGGGGGTGGCCCAGCAGGCCGACGATCAGGGGCGCGCACACCGCGATCACGATGAGGGCCAGGACGACGAGCCCACCGGCCAGCGCAAGCTTGTCGCGCTTGAGGCGACCCCACGCGATCTGGCCCAGCGAGCGCCCCTCGATCTTGCCGGCACCCTCCAGCACGCTCTCGGGCGTCGCTGTCGTGGCGCCCGGCTCGAGCTCTAGGGGAGCACTCATGGGTGGCGCACACCTCCATTGTTGACGACCGTGTCCCTGCCTGTTCGTCGGGCAGCGTAGCGTCGGACAACCCGACTGTGGGACGGAACGCGCTGAGCCCTTCGGCGCCCATCATCCGGCTCGCGTGGGTCCCTCACAACAACCTGATGCCGAATCGTGACGCGGCGACGGAGATCCTCCGGACCGCCACCGCCGGTCCACGAAATCCCGAGTCCGCGGCGAGCAGGGACAAAACTGGCACAGTGGGACGCATGACGACCCAGCCGGAGGGGGCTCGCGTGGCGGCAGTGGTCGGCGCGGCCATCGTCGACGACCTCCTGCACCCCACGGTGTTGCTGGCTGCCCGACGGACGGAGCCACCGGCGCTCGCGGGCGGCTGGGAGTTCCCCGGCGGCAAGGTCGACCCGGGGGAAACCCAGGAGGAGGCGCTGCACCGCGAGGTTCGCGAAGAGCTCGGCGTGGAGGTGGAGCTGGGCGCGCAGGTGCCGGGCCCGCTCCAGGACGGCCGCTGGCCCCTCGGCGAGGCGTTCGCCATGACGGTGTGGCTGGCTCGTGTGACCGCCGGTGTCGCGGCTCCGATCGAGGACCATGACCAGCTGCGCTGGCTGCGCCGGGAAGAGCTCCACGACGTCTCGTGGCTGCCCGCAGACCTGCCGATCGTCGACGCGATCGCGCCCCGCCTTTATCGGGTCTAGGGACAAAGGCTGCCTTCACCCCGAAACGGTTCCGGGGTGAAGTCGCCCCAAACCCCTAGACCCGATAAAGGTGAGGTATGCCGCGTGGCCCCGTGCGGCATACCTCACCACCCGTGGTGGCGGTGTGGGCGTGCTCACGCGCGCAGGCGCGCATGGTCAGCGCGTGCTCAAAAGCCTGAGACAATGGTGCTCATGCCTATGAAGACCCGCGATGACATCCGCAATGTCGCCATCGTTGCCCACGTTGACCACGGAAAGACCACTCTGGTCGACAAGATGCTCTGGCAGGCCGGTGCCTTCGGCGAGCACCAGCACGTCGACGAGCGGGCGATGGACTCCGGTGACCTGGAGCGCGAGAAGGGCATCACGATCCTCGCCAAGAACACCGCGATCCACTACGCCGGCAAGGCAGCCGCAGAGGCCGGTCTGCCCGACGGTGCCACCATCAACATCATCGACACCCCGGGTCACGCCGACTTCGGTGGCGAGGTCGAGCGCGGCCTCAGCATGGTCGACGGTGTCGTCCTCCTCGTGGACGCGTCCGAGGGGCCGCTCCCGCAGACCCGGTTCGTGCTGCGCAAGGCGCTCGCGGCCAAGATGCCCGTCGTCCTGTGCATCAACAAGGTCGACCGTCCCGACAGCCGCATCGCGGAGGTCGTGGACGAGGTCTACGAGCTGTTCATGGACCTCGACGCCGACGAGCACCAGATCGAGTTCCCCATCGTCTACGCCTCGGCCAAGAACGGCCGCGCGTCCATGAACCGCCCCGAGAACGGCGGCCTGCCGGACGCCGAGGACCTCGAGGCGCTGTTCGAGACGATCCTGTCGACGATCCCCGCCCCGGTCTACGACGACGAGGCGCCGCTGCAGGCCCACGTCACCAACCTCGACGCCTCCAACTTCCTCGGCCGTCTGGCTCTCCTGCGCGTCCACAACGGCACGATCCGCAAGGGTCAGTTCGTGGCTTGGTGCAAGGTCGACGGCACCGTCGAGCGGGTCAAGATCACCGAGCTGCTGATGACCGAGGCCCTCGAGCGCAAGCCTGCCGAGTCGGCCGGTCCCGGCGACATCATTGCCATCGCGGGCATCCCCGAGATCATGATCGGCGAGACCCTCGCCGACGCCGAGAACCCCATCCCGCTGCCCGTCATCACGGTCGACGAGCCCGCGATCTCCATGACCATCGGCACCAACACCAGCCCGATGGTCGGTCGGGTCCGTGGCTCCAAGGTCACCGCCCGCATGGTCAAGGACCGCCTCGACAAGGAGCTCGTCGGCAACGTCTCGTTGCGCGTGCTCCCCACCGAGCGCCCCGACGCCTGGGAGGTGCAGGGCCGTGGTGAGCTGGCTCTGGCGATCCTCGTCGAGCAGATGCGCCGCGAGGGCTACGAGCTGACCGTCGGCAAGCCGCAGGTGGTCACCCGCGAGGTCGACGGCAAGACCCACGAGCCGGTCGAGCGCCTCACCATCGACACGCCCGAGGAGTTCCTCGGCGCCATCACCCAGATCCTGGCCACCCGCAAGGGGCGCATGGAGCAGATGACCAACCACGGCACCGGCTGGGTCCGGATGGAGTTCCTGGTGCCGTCGCGCGGCCTCATCGGCTTCCGCACGCTCTTCCTCACCGAGACCCGCGGCACGGGCATCGCCCACCACGTGTTCGAGGACTACGAGCCGTGGTTCGGCACCATCACGACCCGCACCAGCGGCTCGCTCGTCTCCGACCGCACCGGCGTCGTGACGGCCTACGCCATGGTCAACCTGCAGGAGCGCGGCACCCTGTTCGTCGACCCGACCACCGAGGTCTACGAGGGCATGATCATCGGCGAGAACTCCCGCGCCGACGACATGGACGTCAACATCACCAAGGAGAAGAAGCTCACCAACGTGCGCGCCTCCTCCTCGGACAACTTCGAGAAGATCGTGCCCCCGCGCAAGCTGAGCCTCGAGCAGTCGCTCGAGTTCTGCCGCGAGGACGAGTGCGTCGAGGTCACACCCGAGGCGGTCCGCATCCGCAAGGTGGAGCTCGACCAGACCGTGCGCGCGCGCAGCGCGGCTCGGGCCCGCAACGCCTGAGCGCGTGCTGGGAGCGATGCAGGCACAGCGGATCCCGAGGACGGCCGCCCTCCGGGGCGGCATCCTCGGGCAACGCGTCCGCAGGGTTCAGGCCCTCGCCGTGGGGGTGGCCGTTGCCGCCCTCGGGGTGTCCGGCTGCACGGGAGTCGGGTCCGATGGCGGCGGCGGTGCCGCCGAGGCGGGCCGGTTGTCCGTCCTGAGCCTGGGACCGGTCGCGACCTGGGACCCGCAGCGCATGTCGACGGCGCAGGACATCGCCTTCGCGGGCAGGGTCTTCGTGCGCACCCTGACGGCGTTCCCGGCGGGTGCCGACGCAGCCCACCAGCGCACTGTCGAGGGTGACCTCGCCACCACGGCGGGCACGGTCGACTCCACGCTGAAGACCTGGTCCTTCACCCTCCGCAGCGGTGCGTCCTGGCAGGACGGGTCGCCGGTCACGTGCGAGGACCTGCGCTATGGCGCCTCCCGGTCCTTCGCGGAGCCGTTTGCCTCCGAGGGCCTGAACTACCCGCTGGCCTACCTCGACATCCCCCGCAAGGCGGACGGGTCCTCCAGCTACTCCGGTCCCGATGCCAAGGACCCCAAGGGGCAGGCGGCCTTCGACAAGGCGGTGTCCTGCGACGGCTCGACCGTCACCTACCGGCTGAGCACGCCGATGGCCGACTTCAACCAGGTCGTCGCACTGCCCGTCTTCGCCCCCTTCAAGCAGTCGCAGGACAAGGGCAAGGACGGCACCTATGCCGTGTTCTCCAACGGCCCCTACCAGCTCAAGACGCCCTGGGACCCGAGCTCCGGCGGCACCTTCGTGCGAAACCCCAAGTGGGACAAGGGATCTGACCCCATTCGCCAAGGGCGGCCGACGTCCATCGACTACGTCGAGGGCACGGAGTCGCAGACCGCGGTGCAACGGGTGGTCAACGACGACGAGGCAAACCGACAGTCGCTGACCCTCGACTCGGCGCCCCCGGCGATGCAGCAGCACATCCTCTCCGACGCAGCCCTCTCGGCCCGGTCGGTGAACCCTTCGGCACAGTTCGTGGACTACCTGGCCCCCAACCAGGTCAAGGGCGTGATGCGCAACGCCAAGGTGCGCCAGGCCTTTGCCCTCGCGACGAACCGCGAGGGGTACGTCACGGCTCTGGGCGGCGCGAGCGCAGCCAGCGCGGCCCACACGCTCATCGGTCCCTCCCTGCCCGGACACAGCGACGTCGACCCGGTCGGGTCAGGTCCGTCCGGTGACGCCGCGCGGGCCCGGGCGGCGCTGCAGGAGTCGGGACTCACCCTGCCGGTGAAGGTCCGCGTCGCCTACCGGTCGACCCCCACGTCCGACAAGGCACTGGCCGCCCTCGTGAACGGGTGGGAGGAGGCGGGTTTTGCCATCCAGCTCCAGCCGATCGCCAAGGACTACTTCGCCGAGGTGTCGGCTCCCGGACGCACTGACCAGACCGATGTGTTCTGGGCCAACTGGGCGCCCGCATGGCCCTCCGCCTCCACGGTGATCCCGCCCCTGTTCGACAGCCGGATCAACGTGACCAAGAACGGCAACGGCCGCGACTTCGGCGGCTTCTCCGACCCGGCGGTCAACCAGGAGATCACCCGCATCGGGGCCCTGCACGACCTCAGCAGCCAGGCGACGGCGTGGGCAGCCCTGGACGCGTCGTTGGCCGAGCGCGGCGCCTTCATCGCCCTCGCGCAGCGCAAGGCGCTCTACGTCGCCGGCAGCTCGGTGACCGGCCTGGGCGCCAACGAGGCGCTGGGCGGGTTCGTCGACCTCGCCACGGTGGGTGTGAAATAGCGCCGTGACCGTCCCCGCCCAGCCGCTGCTATTCGTCCACGCCCACCCCGACGACGAGACGCTGACGGCTGGCCTCACGATGGCCCACTACGTGCGGGCCGGTCACCCCGTGCACGTGCTGACGTGCACGCTGGGCGAGGAGGGTGAGGTGATCCCGCCCGGGCTCCAGCACCTGGATGCGGCGCACGAAGACGCGCTCGGGCCCCATCGCCTCGCCGAGCTGCGGGCCGCCATGGAGACGCTCGGGGTCACCCACGAGGTGCTGGGGGAGGACGCCGAGACGGGCGCACTGTCGCGTTACCGCGACTCCGGCATGGCCGGCACGCCCAGCGCCGCCAACCCTCGCGCGTTCGTCAACGCCGACCTCGGCGAGGCCGCCGACCTGGTCGCCGGCGTCGTGCGCCGGGTCGGGCCGGTCGTCGTCGTCACCTACGACGAGCAGGGCGGCTACGGCCACCCCGACCACATCCAGACCCATCGGGTCACCTGCGCGGCCCTCCGTGCCCTGCCCGAGGACGAACGACCGCCCTTGTATGCCGTGCTGACGCCGGCCTCATGGGCCCGTGAGGACCGCGAGTGGCTGGCCGAGCACCCGCCCGTCGGGACCGGCTGGTCGCTGCCCGACCCCGACGGGGAGTACCCGCCGTCGGTCGTGGCCGACGCCCTGGTGACCCACGAGGTGGTCGACCCCGCCTTGGTGCCCGTGCAGGCAGACGCCCTGCGGCACCACGTCACGCAGGTCACCGTGGCCGACACGGGAGACGTGTACGCCCTGTCGAACGACATCGCCGCCCGGATCCCCGGGCGAGAGGGTTTCGCGCTGCTCGACCCGGTCACCGGACGGCTGGCGACAGCCGGGGCGTACGACGAGGCGGCAGGCGCCGCGGGGGCGACCACGCGGCATACCGGGCTTCTCGCTGGGCTTCTCGCTGGGCCGCTGGATGGGCCGCGATGAGCCCGCTGGACGCTGCGGGGGACTCCGCGCTGCCGCTGGGCGTGGGCCCGGTCGACCCCGACCAGTTCCGGCTGGCCATGGGGCGGTTCGCCACGGGGGTCGCCGTCCTGACGACCTTCAGCGGGGGACACGACCACGCGATGACCGCCAACGCCCTCACCTCGGTGTCGATGGACCCGATGCTCCTGCTCGTGTGCGTCGAGGTGGATGCGCGGTTCCACGACGCGATCATCGACTCGGGGGTCTGGGGAGTCAGCGTGCTGGGGGCGGCGCAGCGGCCCGTGGCGGACTGGTTGTCCACGCAGGGGCGACCGCTGCACGGCCAGCTCGACCGGATCGCGCACGGTCGAGGTCCGGCCACCGGCGTCGCGCTGCTGAGTGACGCGCTCGCCACCATCGAGCTGCGCACCACGGCCGTGCACCCGGCGGGAGACCACAGCGTCGTCCTGGGCGAAGTAGTGTCGCTGTCGAGCAACGAGCACCCCGCAGATGCGCTGGTGTACTACCGCAGCCGCTACCAGGCGCTGAAGTGATGGGAGTCCACCCGTGAAGGACAGCGGTTCATCGGCGCTGCGTCTCGGGGTCGCCGTGGCGGTCCTGCTGGCCGCCTACCTGGGCATGGCCTGGTTCCTCGGCCGGCACATCCCCGCCAACTCGACGGTCGCGGGCGTGCCCGTGGGCGGCATGTCGCCCCACTCGGCCGAGAGCACGCTGCGCCGGGCCCTGGGGGCCAAGGAGTCCGCCAAGCTGACCCTCAAGGCCGGTGACAAGACCTTCGAGATCGACCCCAGGTCTGCCGGGCTCGCCATCGACTACGCCGGCACGGTCGACGGGCTTTCCGGCTTCAGCGCCCAGCCGGCGGACCTCTGGGACAAGCTCACGGGCGGCTCGGACGAGAAGCTGCGAACCACTGTGGACCGGCCTCGGCTCGAGGCGGCGGTGAAGGGGGCCGAGGCGACCCTGGACACCCCCGTCGTGCAGGCTGCCATCACGTTCCCGGGTGGGAAGGTCGCCGTCGTCAAGCCCGAGACTGGCGCCACGCTCTCGGTCGCCGAGACCGCCGACGAGATCGTTGCGCGATGGCCGACCACGTCAGGGATCGCTCCCCGCCTGCACCAGGTTGCCCCCGCGGTGTCGGCCGAGGAGGTCGACCGGGCCGTGGCCGAGTTCGCCAACCCAGCCATGTCGGGCCCCGTGACGGTCAAGGTCGGCGCCAAGTCTTTCGCCGTCGCGCCCGCTGCCTACGCGCCCAGCATCTCGATGCAGGCCGACCCCACGGGCAAGCTCGCACCGGTGGTCGACAACGCGAAGCTCGTTGCGGCAGTGCGCAAGGCTGCCGCGGCCGCCGGTCTCGAGGCGAAGCCCAGAGACGCCAAGATCACCTTCAAGGGCACCAAGGTCGTCGTGGTCCCTGCCGCTGCTGGGGCGACCCTCGAGGAGAAGTCTGTGGTCGCGGCCTTCGTCCCGGCCATGACCGACCCGGCCCGGACCGCAACGGTCGTCACGACGGTCGTGCAGCCCAAGCTGACGACTGCGGAGGCCGAGAAGATCAAGCCGCGTGAGGTGGTCTCGACCTTCACGACCAACTTCCCCTACAACCCGCCGCGCACCAACAACATCACGATCGCGGCGCGCACCCTGAACGGCACCTACGTCGGTCCCGGCGAGCAGTTCAGCCTCAACGCCACGCTGGGCCAGCGCACGGCGGCCAAGGGGTACATGTCGGCCCCCGTCATCGAGGACGGCCGGCTGAAGAAGGACTACGGCGGCGGCGTCTCGCAGGTGTCCACGACGACGTTCAACGCTGCCTTCTTCTCCGGTGTGCGGATCGACCAGTACCTGCCGCACAGCTTCTACATCTCGCGCTACCCCGAGGGCCGCGAGGCGACGGTCTCCTGGCCGGACGTGGACCAGAAGTGGACCAACGACACCGGCTACGGGATCCTCATCCAGGCCTCGGTGTCCTCGAGCTCCATCACCGTGACCTTCCACGGCACGAAGGTCTGGGACATCGAGTCCGTGAAGGGCCCGCGCCGCAACGTCGTGCAGCCCAAGACCATCGTCGACGACCGGCCGGGCTGCGTCACGCAGTCGGCGAGCACCGGCTTCGACGTGACGGTCACGCGGGTCTTCAAGAAGGGCGGCAAGACGGTGAAGACGTCCAGCTTCTCGACGCACTACATCCCCGAGGACAAGGTCACCTGCACGCACCCCAGCGCCGGCTGACGTCTCGACGGCTGACGTCTCGGCGGCTGAGGTCAGCTCACGAGGTGGGCATAGGGGTCGGGACGCTCGGACTCGCTGCGCAGCACGCAGAACTCGTTGCCCTCGGGGTCGGCCAGGGTGACCCAGCCCGTGCCCGGACCGTGGTGGTCGCGCAGGTCGTCGACCAGCGTGGCTCCGTCGGCGAGCAGCCGTTCGACCTCCTCGTTCATCGTCCGGTCGGTCGGCCAGAGGTCGAAGTGGATCCGGTTCTTGACGGTCTTGCCCTCGGGCACCTCGATGAACAGCACCCGTTGGCGCCCGTCGGGGGAGAAGATCATGCACTCCTCGTGACCGGGGAGGTTGGGGTCGCGCGGGTCCTCCGAGAACCCGAGGAGGCGGCCCCACCAGACGGACTGGTCGTGGGCGTTGGCTGAGTCGACGGTCGTGTGCGAGATGCGGGAGGTCATGCGACGACTCTGTCGGCCGGGGCCACCTGTGCGCCAGCCGGTTTCGGCTGCGGTCACTGCTGCGTGAGGTAGACGTAGGACGAGTGCACGTCGAAGCCGAGCCGTCGGTAGAGCCGGATGGCGGTGTCGTTGTCGTGCTCCACCTGGAGGTGGATCAGGGCGACGTCCTCGTGGCGCAGGAAGGCGGCCAGGGCGGCGGTGAGGTGCGCGGCCAGGCCGCGTCCCCGGTATGCCGGGTCCGTCCAGACCGCGCCCAGCCCCGCCCAACCGGCGCCGATCCCCAGTCGTGCCAACGCGATCGGCGTGGTGCCTGCCGCGCCGGGCGCACGCAGGCCCAGCTGCTGCGAGAGCCCGCCACCGGGAGCGATGCTGGCGAAGACGACCCGGGGGCTGTCGCGCAGCACCGTCTCGGTGGCGCCGGGCACCGTGGCCCGGGTGCGCCGGTAGGCCTCCAGCCACTCCGGCGTGAGCTCGTCGCTGAGGGTCAGGCTCGGACCCCCGGGGTCGGCGGCCGCGATGGTCTCGCGGGCTGCCGTCAGGTTCAGGGTGCGGCTCCCCGCGGCATAGCCCCGGGCGACGAGCAGCGCGCCCAACGGGTCGCCTGCGGGGTCGAAGCCCTGCGGCCCCGCGAGGGCGAACTTCGCTGGGAGGCCGCGCGCGGCATACCAGGCCTCGACCTCGCTGACGGCGTCCTCGAGGGGCTTGCCGGGGCTGCCGACGGGCACCACGGAGTTGCCGCGCTGGGTGTAGCCGGCGGAGGCGCGGAGCACCCAGTCCCCCAGGGTGCCCCGTTCGACGGCACCCCAGGAGGGGGTCATCACGCGCTGGAGGTCCTCGATCGACAGGGCGAGGTGCGCTGCGCCGCGGCGCGAGGGTTTCGGAGGGACCTCCTTGGCCGCGGTGATCCGGTCCACCGCGATGGTGACGGGGCCGCGCGAGGTCTCGACCGACACGGTGTCGGCATCGCGTCCGACGAGGGTGCCGACGCTGTCGGTGAGGGTCGCTCCGGTGGCCGCGTCGGGGTTCTCCAGTCGCCACCTGACCACGACTCGGGACCCGAGGGGGAGGTTGCTGACGTCGGTCGACATGGGCCGCATAGTATGTGCGCCATGACGTACGTGATCGCCCAGCCTTGTGTGGACCTCAAGGACAAGGCCTGCATCGAGGAATGTCCGGTCGACTGCATCTACGAAGGTGAGCGGTCGCTCTACATCCACCCCGACGAGTGCGTCGACTGCGGTGCCTGCGAGCCGGTCTGCCCGGTCGAGGCGATCTACTACGAGGACGACACCCCCGAGCAGTGGGCCGACTACTACAAGGCCAACGTCGAGTTCTTCGACGACCTCGGCAGCCCCGGCGGTGCGGCCAAGCTCGGCCTGATCCCCAAGGACCACCCGCTGATCGCCGACCTGCCGCCGCAGTCCCACGACGAGTGATCGACGGGTGATCGGCGGCGAGGGCCTGCGCGCCCTGCCTGACTTTCCCTGGGACTCGCTCGCTCCGTACAAGGAGCGGGCGAGTCTCGCTGTTGGGGGACCGGCCGGTGGCTTGGTGGACCTGTCCGTCGGCACGCCCGTGGACCCGACACCCGCCGTCGTCCAGGAGGCGCTGCGTGCCGCCTCCGACGCGCCGGGCTACCCGCAGACCTACGGCACGCCCGCGCTGCGCGAGGCGGTGGCGGCGTGGTTCGCCCGACGTCGCGGCGTGCCTGGCGTCGACCCGGACGGGGTCCTGCCGACCATCGGCTCCAAGGAGCTGGTGGCCTGGTTGCCGACCCTGCTGGGCCTGGGTGCCGGTGACATCGTGGGCTTCCCGGGCGTGGCCTACCCGACCTACGACGTCGGTGCTCGGCTGGCCGGGGCGCGACCCCAGGTGGTCGACGGACTCGCCGCGCTGGGACCGCTGACCCCCGCCACGACGCCGAAGCTGTTGTGGCTCAACAGTCCCAGCAACCCGACCGGTCGCGTCCTGGGTGTGTCGCACTTGGCCAAGGTCGTCGCCTGGGCTCGCCAGCACGGTGTGGTCGTGGCCAGTGACGAGTGCTACGCCGAGCTCGACTGGCGGCCCGATTCCGAGCGCGACCCCGACGTCCCCACGACGCCGAGCATCCTCGACCCGCGGGTCTGCGGTGACAGCCACGAGGGACTGCTGGCGGTCTACTCGCTGAGCAAGCAGTCCAACCTCGCGGGCTACCGAGCAGCCTTCGTGGCCGGCGACGTGACGTTGGTTCGCCGACTGCTCGAGGTGCGCAAGCACGCCGGGATGATCGTGCCGTGGCCGGTGCAGCAGGCCCTCACGGTCGCCCTCGGCGACGACGCCCACGTCGCCGAGCAGAAGGCCCGGTATGCCGCGCGGCGCACCACCCTCCGTGCCGCCGTCGAGGCCTTCGGCCTGCGGGTGGAGCACTCCGACGCCGGCCTCTACCTGTGGGCGACTCGGGGCGAGGACGCCTGGGTGACCATCGGCGCGCTGGCCGCCCGCGGCATACTGGCGGCTCCTGGCAGCTTCTATGGCGCCGCTGGCCGCGAGCACGTGCGCATCGCCCTCACCGCCACCGACGAACGCATCGCCGCGGCCGCCGAGCGTCTCGCCAGGTAGCCGGGCCGATTCCCGACAGCCCCGTGAGTTGGGGTAGCGTCGCAGTGCGCGAGAAGCGCCCGGCACGCACACCAGATCGGGGCGCCCGCACGACGTGGAGGATGGATTTCGGATGACAGACGCAACCGCTGGCGCCACCCTGACGGCCGGGGGCAAGACCCTCGAGCTCCCGCTGGTCAAGGCAGCCGAGGGCAACGACGGCTACGACGTCTCCAAGCTGATGAAGGTGACGGGCAACGTCACCCTGGACTCCGGGTTCGTCAACACCGCGTCGTGCAGCAGCGCGATCACCTACATCGACGGTGACGAGGGCATCCTGCGCTACCGCGGCTACCCGATCGAGCAGCTTGCCGAGAAGTCGAGCTTCCTCGAGGTGTCGTACCTCCTGATCTACGGCGAGCTGCCGAGCCAGACCCAGCTCGACGACTTCGACCAGAAGATCCGGCGCCACACGCTGCTGCACGAGGACCTCAAGGCGTTCTTCGGCGGCTTCCCGCGCGACGCCCACCCGATGCCGGTGCTGTCGTCCGCCGTGTCCGCGCTGTCGACGTTCTACCAGGACAGCCTCGACCCGTTCGACAAGGAGCAGGTCGAGATCTCGACGGTCCGCCTGCTGGCCAAGCTGCCGACCATCGCGGCCTACGCCTACAAGAAGTCGGTCGGCCAGCCGTTCCTCTACCCCGACAACTCGCTGTCGCTGCCCGAGAACTTCCTGCGCATGACGTTCGGCTTCCCGGCCGAGCCGTACGACATGGACGAGGACATGGTCAAGGCCCTCGACCTGCTCCTGATCCTGCACGCCGACCACGAGCAGAACTGCTCCACGTCGACCGTCCGTCTCGTCGGCTCGTCGAACGCCAACCTCTTCGCCTCGGTCTCGGCCGGCATCAACGCGCTGTTCGGCCCGCTGCACGGTGGGGCCAACCAGGCGGTCCTGGAGATGCTCAACACGATCCACCAGGACGGTGGCAACGTCGACACCTTCGTCAAGAAGGTCAAGAACAAGGAGGACGGGGTCAAGCTGATGGGCTTCGGCCACCGGGTCTACAAGAACTACGACCCGCGCGCCGCCATCATCAAGAAGACCGCCGACAAGATCCTCACCAAGGACGGCGTCTCCGACCCCCTGCTCGACATCGCGCTCCAGCTCGAGCAGCGGGCCCTGGAGGACGACTACTTCGTGGAGCGCAAGCTCTACCCGAACGTCGACTTCTACACCGGCCTGATCTACAAGTCGATGGGCTTCCCCGAGCGCATGTTCACCGTGCTGTTCGCCCTCGGCCGCCTCCCGGGCTGGATCGCCCAGTGGCGCGAGATGATCGAGGACCCGCAGACCAAGATCGGCCGCCCGCGCCAGATCTACACCGGTGCGACCGAGCGCGACTACGTCGCCATGGGCGGCCGCTGACCCTCCCTGCTTCTGCAGCAACCTTTGCTAGCAAAGGTTGGGTGATGGTGGACAGGTTGCAACCCGTCCACCATTGACTTCCCTGTGCTGGGACGCGCCGGGATAGGGCGTTGCCGAGCTCCCTGGTATGCCGCGTGCTCACGTCAGGCCGGGCGGCGCAGCCTTGCGCGCGCCACGGCTGCGTCGATTCGCTCCCGGACGAGGGGGAGGTTGTCGACCTCTGACCAGGTGAACCGGACGAACTCGTGGGCCGACCTACGAAGGACGTCCTCCTCGCGACGCTTCTCTGCGGCGAGGTTCTGACGGTGGGCGGCGGCGCTGCCCTCAGCGGCGGTCGGTGTGGCCAGCGCGTACTTGCCCAACCCATCGAACTCCACGACGACAGGATCCTCGTCCAGGAGGAAGTCACCGCGGTATCCGCGACCACCCGGTAGGGGTGCCTGTGGAGTGAACCGATAGCCGATCAGACGCATCGTGTGGGCCAACCTGGTCTCCCCGGGGGATTCGTGGCGGTGGTCAGCCTTGGCGAGCAGCGCCCGCACCGTGGGGATCCCGGGGTGGTGGGCATGCTGGGCGATCGCCGTTGCGAGGGCTTCTTCGGTGACAAGCTCATGGTGCAGTGCGAAATCAGCCGCGATGAGGCTGTCCATCGGCGCCCGGCGGGCGTGGTCGTCGGTGGGGTAGAGCCCAACCTGCACCACGGCCTGCGCCAAGGGGACGGTCTGGAAGCCTTCCGTCGTCGTCACGGGCGCCTGGACGATCTGGGGGTGGATGACCGCCGATCGACGGTGCCGGGTGTGGTTCGTTCTTGTCCGACTGACATGGGCCGTGCCGAGGTCCGCCTGCCACAGCGGTATCCCATGCAGGACCAGGGCGGACTGGTGACTGGCTACCACCCGTCCCTCGAACGATTTCAGCAGTGCGATGGCAAGCAGGCGATGTTGGAGCCGAGCCTGTTCGAAGGCGTCCGCACCCTCCCACGGCGCCCGTTCCTGACCGGGTGCGCGCACGGCATACCAGCCTCGAATAACGCGGCGGATGGCGCCGGCCTTCACCAGTCGGTGCAAACCAGAGGGGTCCACTCCGATCGACGCAGCGGCGGCGGCGGACACGAGGTCGTGCTCCGCGAGGTCGTGCAGGTCCATGTCGCGAGCGTGCCAGAAATCGCCAAGGCGCTCTGAGGTCCCTGTGGACAACCAGCTGTCGGAGCACGACCCAGCACAGGAAACTTGTTCGCGGACATGGTGCAACCTGAGCGCCTGCGAGCAACCTTTGCTAGCTGTACTGACCGGACAGGTTGGTCAAGCGGGTGATGGGTGGCTTGTTCCCGCAGGCGGTGTGGGGTCGGTGGTGGTTGTACTCGTGGATCCATGCTGACAGGGCGGCTCGTCGCTCGGCTTCGGATTCGTAGCAGCGGGCGTAGCCCCACCCGTCGGCCAGGGTGCGGTGGAAGCGCTCGATCTTGCCGTTGGTCTGTGGGCGGTAGGGGCGGGTCTTGCTGACCTTGATGCCCAGCTCGCCGCAGGCGTCGGCCCAGGCGAAGGATCGGTAGGCGGATCCGTTGTCGGACAAGACGCGCTGGATGCTGACGCCGCGTTCGGCGAACCAGGCCACTGCCCGGCGCAGGACCGCGACCGCGGTAGCGGCGGTCTCGTCGTCGTGGACCTCGGCGTAGCCGACCCTGGAGTGGTCGTCGATCACGGTGTGGACGAACGCGTGGCCGAGCTTGGGATTGTGCTGGGTGTTCTTGGGCTTGTCCGGGGTCGCGGCCCGGTTCCGGGAACCTTGGGGTTTGCCGACGAACCGCCACCCGCCGCCGTCGGGGATGTTGCCGAGTTTCTTGACGTCGACGTGGATCATCGCCCCGGGGTAGGGGTGTTCGTAGCGGCGGACCGGTTCACCGGTGGCCCGGTCCACATGGGCCAGCCGGTTGAGCCGGCACCGGGTCAGGACCCGGTGCGCGGTCGAGGGCGCCACCCCGGTCAACGCGGCCAGCTGCACCGGCCCGAGCCGCTTACGCAGCCGCAACGCCACGATCCGTTTCGTGACCGCCGGGCACGTCTTGGCCGGCATCACGTGCGGTCGCGAGGACCGGTCGCTCATCGGCTCGCCCGCGGCATACCGGTCGGCCCACCGCTTGACCGTTGGCCATGAGCATTGGAACCGGGCCGCGACCTCGCTGATCGGGACGTGGCGGTCGACCACCAACTTGGCGACCTTGAGCCGGACACGAGGGGTCAGGGCAGCGTTAGCGTGGGACACGAGGGCCTCCTGTTTTGTGAGCGGATACCTAGGCAGTTCCACTCCACCGCGGGAGGCCCTCCCCGCGCCACTGATCAGATCAGCGGATCACACCCACTCAACCAACGTCTCGGGTCAGTACAGCTAGC